>NZ_SCOO01000023.1:0-99104 GCF_005502415.1 Pseudomonas sp. G(2018)
CAGCCTCGGCTCTACCGTGGTCGCCGGGCACCAGATAGCCCTGAACATCAGCTCGCTGCTGTTCATGATTCCTTATTCCTTGGGCATGGCGGTGACGGTAAGGGTCGGCCAGGCGCTGGGCGCCGGCAATCCTTATCAGGCGCGCTTCGCGGCGAAGGTCGGGCTGGGCGCCGCACTGGTGTTTGCCGCGTTCTCGGCAAGCCTGATCATGCTGCTGCGCGAGCCTATCGCTTCGATCTACACGCCTGACAAGACCGTGATCCAGATTGCGTCGATGTTGATTGTCTATGCCGCGCTGTATCAGTTCTCCGATGCCATCCAGGTGATCTGCGCCGGCGCGCTGCGGGGCTACCAGGACACCCGGGTGACGATGATTCTGACGCTGTTCGCCTACTGGGGCATCGGCCTGCCGGTGGGTTATGTGCTGGGTCTGACTGATTGGTTCGGTCCGGCCAGCGGCCCGAGCGGGTTGTGGGAAGGTCTGATCGCAGGCCTGAGTTGCGCGGCACTGATGCTGTCGATCCGCCTGACGCGCAGTGCGCGCAAACGGATTCGTATCAGCCGTTCGATGGGTTGACCGCGCAAAAAAAGGGCCTGCATATGCAGGCCTTTTTTTCGACTTCGTTAACCGGACTTCTTGCGAATCCAGTACAGGTAGGTACCGGCATCTTCGTGCTGCGCCACCAGTTCGTGGTCGAGAAACACGCAGAACTTGGGGATGTCGCGACGGGTCGACGGATCGGTGGCGATCACCTTGAGCAGGCCGCCGGGCACCAGATCGCGGATGTGCTGGTGCAGCATCATCACGGGTTCCGGGCAGTTGAGGCCGGTGGCGTCGAGGGTGCCGTCAACCGGCGTGTCAGTCATTTCGCTCATGAATCACTCCTGAAACTTGCCGGCATTGTCGCGCATTGCCGGGTGTTCGGTCATCTGTGGCATTACGCCACCCCCACAGGTTATGTGTACTCAGCGGGACTTGGGCTTCTTTACGTCGAGCCGGCGAAGGTGGCAAGTCACTTCTTCACGATCGTGGTACAGCTGCTTACAGCCAATCTCCACGCGAATGCCCCGCGCCTTGAAACCGTCGGCGATGCGTTCCAGCAGACGCTTCACTTCGGCATAACGCTGTTTCATCGGCAACTTGAGGTTGACCACGGCTTCACGGCAATGGCCTTCGCCGATCCACTCTTCCAGCATCGCGGCGTTGCGCGCCGGTTTTTCGACGATATCGCAGACCATCCAGTCCACCGGCTGCTTGGGCTTGAAGGTAAAACCGTCGGCCATCAGATGCTGTACCAGACCGGTGTCCATCAGGCTTTCGGCCATCGGGCCATTGTCGATGGCCGTCACCAGCATGCCGCGATTGACCAGTTGCCAGGTCCAACCACCGGGCGCGGCACCAAGATCGACACCCGTCATGTCGCTGTGCAGGCGCTCGTCCCACTGGTCACGCGGGATGAAGTGGTGCCAGGCCTCCTCCAGCTTAAGGGTCGAACGGCTGGGCGCCTCGCGCGGAAACTTCAAACGCGGAATGCCCATCGGCCACATCGCCGAGTTGTTCGACTCCGCCAGGCCCATGAACACTTCGCGACCACTCTTGAAAGTCAGCAACAGGCGCGGTTTATGGGCGTCTTCCACCAGTTTGCCGGCGGCTATCAGCGCCTTACGCAGGTGCACTTCGAATTTTTTGCAGAAGTTCGACAGTTCCTTGCCATCGTTGGTGTCGACCATTTCCAGCCACAGGCTGCCGCAGGTCGGGAAGTCCGCCAAGTGAGCGAGGATCACGCTGATGCGGTCGGTTTCCGGCAGGTCGATGAAGATCCCCCGAGCCCATTGGCGCGGGAAGATCAACTGATCGAAACGCTGGCCGCGCATCAGGCGTTCGGCGCCGTCTTCTTCGGTGCAGACAAACTCGGCGCAGGCGC
Source organism: Pseudomonas sp. G(2018) (assembly GCF_005502415.1). Classification (NCBI taxonomy): domain Bacteria; kingdom Pseudomonadati; phylum Pseudomonadota; class Gammaproteobacteria; order Pseudomonadales; family Pseudomonadaceae; genus Pseudomonas; species Pseudomonas sp. G(2018). The sequence continues at coordinate 1,926 of NZ_SCOO01000023.1, forward strand.
TGGCCGTCTTGGCCTTGGCATAACCGGCCACGTTCAGCCGTGCGGCGAGGTCGGAAATCTCGGAACAGACTTCGCCTTCGAAGCCCGGCCGGCAATGCATAAAGAGGGTGTTCATTCTTACTCCTGGGCAGATGGCGAGACATTCACCACTGCGCGATGCCCAGACTTGCGCTGGAGCAAAGCCTGTCACGAAAACCGGCGCATGATAGCCGACTTCGGAACCTCGGACTTACCCATAGAATCCAGTTATTAGCCAGCTACCTAAAACAGGGCTAGGTTTAATGCTCTGCCCGTTCCCCTCAGTCCGTAGCCGTGCGGACGCAAAGGAGTGATCGTAATGCCGTCTCTCGATAGCTTGAACACCCTTAAAACCCTGCAAGTCGATAACAAGACCTACCACTATTTCAGCCTGCCGGATGCCGCCAAGAGCCTGGGCGACCTGGACCTGCTGCCGATGTCGTTGAAAGTGCTGCTGGAAAACCTGCTGCGCTGGGAGGACGAAAAAACCGTCACCGGCGCCGACCTCAGGGCGATTGCCGCCTGGCTCAAGGAGCGCCGCTCCGACCGCGAAATCCAGTACCGCCCGGCGCGGGTGCTGATGCAGGACTTCACCGGCGTGCCCGCCGTGGTTGACCTGGCCGCCATGCGTGCGGCGATGGCCAAGGCCGGCGGCAACCCGCAACGGATCAACCCGCTGTCGCCAGTGGATCTGGTGATCGATCACTCGGTGATGGTCGACAAGTTCGCCACCAGCAGCGCCTTCGAACAGAACGTCGACATCGAAATGCAGCGCAATGGCGAACGCTATGCGTTCCTGCGCTGGGGCCAAAGTGCCTTCGACAACTTCAGCGTGGTGCCGCCGGGCACCGGCATCTGCCATCAGGTGAATCTGGAATACCTGGGCCGCACGGTCTGGACCAAGGACGAGGACGGCCGCACCTATGCCTTCCCGGACACATTGGTGGGCACCGACTCCCACACCACCATGATCAATGGCCTTGGCGTCCTCGGCTGGGGCGTCGGCGGCATCGAGGCGGAAGCGGCGATGCTTGGCCAACCGGTGTCGATGCTGATTCCGGAAGTGATCGGCTTCAAACTCACCGGCAAACTCAGGGAAGGCATCACCGCCACCGACCTGGTGCTGACCGTGACGCAAATGCTGCGCAAGAAAGGCGTGGTCGGCAAATTCGTCGAGTTCTATGGTGACGGCCTCGTCGATCTGCCGCTGGCGGATCGCGCGACCATCGCCAACATGGCCCCGGAATACGGCGCCACCTGCGGCTTCTTCCCGGTGGACGACGTGACGCTGGAATACCTGCGCCTGTCCGGCCGCCCTCTCGAAACCGTGAAACTGGTCGAGGCCTACAGCAAGGCGCAAGGCCTGTGGCGCTTGCCGGGCAAGGAGCCGATATTCACTGACAGCCTGGCGCTGGACATGGCCAGCGTCGAAGCCAGCCTTGCCGGACCGAAACGCCCGCAGGACCGGGTTTCGCTGCCGAATGTCGCGCAAGCGTTCAGCGACTTCATCGGCCTGCAAGTCAAGCCCACCAGCAAGGAAGAAGGTCGCCTGGAAAGCGAGGGCGGCGGCGGTGTCGCGGTGGGCAACGCCGATCTGGCCGGTGAAGTGGACTACGACTTTGAAGGGCAAACGGTGCGACTGAAAAACGGCGCGGTGGTGATTGCGGCGATTACGTCCTGCACCAACACGTCCAACCCGAGCGTGATGATGGCCGCCGGCCTGGTGGCGAAGAAAGCCGTGGAAAAAGGCCTGCGCCGCAAACCCTGGGTGAAAAGTTCGCTGGCCCCCGGCTCGAAGGTGGTCACCGACTACTACAAGGCGGCTGGACTGACGCCATACCTCGATGAACTGGGTTTTGCCCTGGTCGGTTATGGCTGCACCACCTGTATCGGCAATTCCGGCCCCTTGCCGGAACCGATCGAAAAAGCCATCCAGAAAGCCGATTTGACCGTAGCTTCCGTCTTGTCGGGTAACCGCAATTTCGAAGGCCGGGTCCATCCACTGGTAAAAACCAACTGGCTGGCATCACCGCCGTTGGTGGTTGCTTATGCGCTGGCCGGCACCGTGCGCATCGACCTCAGTCGCGAGCCCTTGGGCGAGGACCAGAACGGCAACCTGGTTTACCTGCGCGACATCTGGCCAAGCAGCAAGGAAATCGCCGACGCCGTGGAACAGGTCAACACCGCCATGTTCCACAAGGAGTACGCCGAAGTGTTTGCCGGCGACGAACAGTGGCAGGCCATCGAAGTGCCGCAAGCGGCCACCTACGTCTGGCAGGCGGATTCGACTTACATCCAGCATCCACCGTTCTTCGATGACATCGGCGGACCGCCACCGGTGGTCAAGGACGTGAACGGTGCCCGCATCCTTGCCCTGCTGGGCGATTCGGTGACTACCGACCACATCTCCCCGGCCGGCAACATCAAGGCTGACAGCCCGGCGGGTCACTACTTGCGGGAAAAAGGCGTCGAGCCTCGGGACTTCAACTCCTATGGCTCGCGACGCGGCAACCACGAAGTGATGATGCGCGGCACTTTTGCCAATATCCGCATTCGCAATGAAATGCTCGGCGGCGAAGAAGGCGGCAATACCCTCTACATCCCGACCGGGGAGAAACTGGCGATCTACGACGCGGCCATGCGTTACCAGGCTGCAGGCACACCGCTGGTGGTGATTGCCGGACAAGAATACGGCACCGGATCAAGCCGTGACTGGGCGGCCAAGGGCACTAATCTGCTGGGCGTCAAAGCGGTGATTGCCGAGAGCTTCGAGCGCATTCACCGCTCCAACCTGGTGGGCATGGGCGTGTTGCCGCTGCAGTTCAAACTCGATCAAAACCGCAAGAGCCTGAATCTCAGAGGCACTGAAACCCTGGCCATCCTCGGGTTGACCGGGGTCGAACTGACGCCACGGATGAACCTGACCCTGGTCATCACCCATGAAAACGGCACCCAGGAGAAAGTCGAAGTGCTGTGCCGCATCGATACGCTCAATGAAGTGGAGTACTTCAAGTCGGGAGGAATTTTGCATTACGTGTTAAGGCAGTTGATTGCCTCGTAATTTAACGCTGACAACGACACCGCCTTCGGGCGGTGTTTTTGTTTGAGTGCCCCGGCTTACAATCACCCGATTACGTACCAACACATGGTCATTGTGGGAGCGAGCCTGCTCGCGAAGGGGTCACCCCATTCAACATTAATGTCGCCTGATACACCGCATTCGCGAGCAGGCTCGCTCCGACAATGGGCCGAGGCGTCTTGCAGAAATACAAACAAGGACTTTCAATGCTCGCCCTACCATGGCCCCACCTGACTCTCCTCTCCCTCGGCTACGGCATGGCGCTGGCTTACGGTCACCTTGGCTGGTTCGCCACGATCTCCGTCGCGCTGTTGCTGATCGCCGGTTTCTCCGTTCGCCAGCAAACACTTCCATTGGGCCGCTACCTCGGCCACGGCCTGTTCATCGTGTTGGCCCTGGCGTTGGCGACACACTGGCTACCCGGTTTCTACAACGGCCGCGTCATTGACCCGCAGCGCTTCACCGCTGACGCCGTGCCATTTTCCATGTACCTGAATCTGGACAAACCCCTGATCGGTTTCTGGCTGCTGCTGGTCTGTCCATGGATCGTCGGCCGGCGCTCGCTGCGGCTGTTCCTGTATGCCACCGCCCTGGCACTGATCCTGAGCGCCGTGTTGGCCCTGGGCGGTGCGCTGGTGCTGAATGTCATCGATTGGGCGCCGAAATGGCCGGAGCAGGCCTGGCTGTGGCTGCTCAACAATCTGTTGCTGGTGACGCTGGTCGAGGAAGCGTTGTTCCGCGGCTACATCCAGGGCGGCTTGAGCCGATGCCTGGGCCACCTGCCTTACGGCGAAAACCTTGCCCTGCTGCTCGCTTCGCTGGTGTTCGGCCTGGCGCATGTGGGTGCTGGTTGGCAATGGGTATTACTGGCGAGTCTGGCCGGCATCGGTTATGGCCTGGCCTACCGCTTCGGTGGGCTGGCGGCGGCCATCGCCACGCATTTCGGTTTGAATCTGCTGCACTTCAGCCTGTTCACTTATCCGATGCTTGCCGGCTGACGCAAGGGTCATTTTGCGACGCATAACTGATTATCGAAAAATAATCTCAACAAATCGCAACGGATGCCGATATAGCACTTGAAAGCCTTGCGGATTAAAAAGCCATGCGTAACAACCAGCCAATTACACAACGCGAGCGGACCTTCCCGGCCCAGCAACGGTTGATTTCCACCACCGATGCCAAGGGCATGATCACCTACTGCAACGACGCCTTCGTCGAGATCAGCGGGTTTTCTCGTGAAGAGCTGATCCGTGCGCCGCATAACCTGGTGCGTCACCCCGACGTTCCAGCCGCAGTGTTCGCGCACATGTGGGCGACACTGAAACAAGGCTTGCCATGGATGGGTATCGTCAAGAATCGCTGCAAGACCGGTGATCACTATTGGGTCAACGCCTATGTGACGCCAATCTTCGAAGGCAATCAGGTGATCGGTTATGAGTCGGTGCGGGTCAAACCCTCCGCCGAACAGATCCGTCGTGCCGAAGCGCTCTACCAACGCATCAACCAGGGCAAGTCGGCCGTTCCTGCCACCAATAAATGGTTGCCGGTCCTGCAGGACTGGCTGCCGTTCATTCTGGTCAGCCAGTTGAGCTTCATGATCGGTGCCTCGCTCAACTCCCAATGGGGATTTGCTTTGGCCGCCGGCCTTTCGGTGCCGCTGGGCCTGATGGGCCTGAGCTGGCAGCAACGCGGCATCAAGCGTTTGTTGCGTCTGGCCGAGCAGACCACGTCCGACCCATTGATCGCGCAGATGTACACCGACAGCCGCGGCGCCCAGGCGCGCCTGGAGATGTCGATCCTCAGTCAGGAAGCACGCCTGAAAACCTGCCTGACCCGCTTGCAGGACACCGCCGAACACCTCACCGATCAGGCGAAACAGTCCGATGCCCTGGCGCACAACAGCTCCACCGGCCTGGAACGCCAGCGTGTCGAAACCGAGCAAGTGGCCACCGCCGTCAATCAGATGGCCGCCACCACGCAGGAAGTCGCCAGTCATGTGCAGCGCACCGCCGATGCGACTCAGGAAGCCAATCGCCTGACCGGGCGTGGTCGTGACATCGCCGGGGAGACCCGCGAAGCCATTCAGCGCCTGTCGGTGGTGGTTGGAGAAACCGGTCTGACCGTGACCCAACTGGCCAAGGACAGCGATGAAATCGGTGGCGTGGTCGATGTGATCAAGGGCATCGCCGACCAGACCAACTTGCTGGCGCTCAACGCCGCCATCGAAGCGGCCCGTGCCGGTGAGATGGGGCGCGGCTTTGCGGTGGTGGCTGATGAAGTACGGCAACTGGCACAACGCACCAGCGAATCCACCGGGCAGATTCATGCGCTGATCGCCAAGCTGCAGCAGACAGCCGGGACTGCGGTGCAAACCATGGAAGCCGGGCATCGCCAGGCTGAAGAAGGTGTGGCACGGGTACTGGAAGCGGATCAGGCACTGGTGGGGATCAGCGAAGCGGTGGCCAACATCACCGACATGACCACCCAGATCGCTGCCGCGACCGAAGAGCAAAGTGCCGTGGCCGAAGAAATCAGCCGCAATATCAGCAACATTTCCGAACTGGCTGACCAGACTTCGGAACAGGCGCAGAACTCGGCTTTGTTGAGTGAAGAGCTGACCAAAACCGCGAATACCCAGTATTCGTTGGTGGAGCGGTTTAACCGCTGATTGATGCTGGAAACAAGAAACCCGGACGGTGAAAACCTCCGGGTTTTTTATTGCCAGTCTTAAAGTGATGTCGTCTGTTCGGGCCTCATCGCGGGCGAGCCCGCTCCCACAGGGGTCTGCATAGTTCTCAAAATCAAGCCACACCAAAGATCACTGTGGGAGCTGGCTTGCCAGCGAAGAGATCGTCACAGCCGGCCAAAAGTCTCACTGAAGAAATGCAGCCACTTTTTGCGCCACAGCCGCTAGATGCTGTTCATGGGTAAACCCCGAAGCCTTCAACGGCTTCAAATCATGATCCCCCGCCACCAGCCAGAACACCTCGATACTCGGCGATAACACATACCCTTCCACTGCCTGGCGATTGCCCAACGCATCCCGCTCGCCCTGCAGGATCAACGTCCGTGTTTTCAATCCGGCCAAATGTTCGACCCGTGGCTTCTCCGGTTTGCCCACGGCATAGAACGGATAGCCCAGGCACACCAGCGCATCGGCGCCTAATTCATCTGCCAGCAGACTGGCCATCCGCCCGCCCATGGACTTGCCGCCGATAGCCAGCGGCCCAGCGACATGGCGTCGCACCTCGGCATACACCTCACGCCAGCATTCCAGCAGCTTCGGTGCTGGATTGGGTGGGCGCTTGCCGCCGTCGACACGCCGTTGCGCCATGTACGCAAACTCAAAGCGCAACACGTTGACGCCAAGCACCGCGAGGCGTGCAGCCATGTCGTTCATCCAGTCGCTGTCCATCGGCGCGCCGGCGCCATGGGCGAGGATCAGCGTCGCCGACGCCGACGCCGGCGCCACGGCGGCATCCCACAACCATCCATGATCCTGCACGCACTGCGCCCATTGATCCCCGTCAATACCGGCCTTGTGCTGTTTGTCCATGCTTGCCTCGCTTTTAGTCTGCCTATAACTCCAGGCGAAGGGTGCGCTGCCGGCGCTTCCTTCGGCTGAACCGTGGATGGGGAACCATGAACACTTCTATCAGTACCGCCTACAACTACAAGGTGGTCCGCCAATTCGCCATTATGACGGTGGTGTGGGGCATCGTCGGCATGGGGCTCGGGGTTTTTCTCGCCGCCCAGTTGGTCTGGCCCGAACTCAACTTCAATTTGCCCTGGACCAGTTTCGGGCGGTTGCGCCCGCTGCACACCAACGCGGTGATCTTCGCCTTCGGCGGCTGCGCCTTGTTCGCCAGTTCGTTCTACTCGGTGCAACGCACCTGCCAGACCCAGTTGTTTGCCCCGAAAATCGCCGCGTTCTGCTTCTGGGGCTGGCAACTTGTGATCCTGCTGGCGGCCATCAGCCTGCCGCTGGGCTACACCAGTTCCAAGGAATACGCCGAACTGGAGTGGCCGATCGACATACTGATCACTATCGTCTGGGTCGCGTACGCCATCGTGTTCTTCGGCACGGTGATGCAGCGCAAGACCAAGCACATCTACGTCGGTAACTGGTTCTTCGGCGGGTTCATCATCACCGTCGCCATCCTGCACATCGTCAACAATCTTGAGTTGCCGGTGAGTTTCACCAAGTCCTACTCGCTGTATGCCGGTGCGACCGATGCCATGGTGCAGTGGTGGTACGGCCACAACGCCGTGGGCTTTTTCCTCACCGCCGGGTTCCTCGGCATGATGTATTACTTCGTGCCCAAGCAGGCCGAACGCCCGGTGTACTCCTATCGTCTGTCGATCGTGCACTTCTGGGCGCTGATCACCCTGTACATCTGGGCAGGTCCCCACCACCTGCACTACACCGCGTTGCCGGACTGGGCGCAGTCGCTGGGCATGGTGATGTCGTTGATCCTGCTGGCGCCGAGCTGGGGCGGCATGATCAACGGCATGATGACCCTCTCGGGCGCCTGGCATAAATTGCGCAGCGACCCGATCCTGCGTTTCCTCGTGGTCTCCCTGGCGTTCTACGGCATGTCGACCTTCGAAGGGCCGATGATGGCGATCAAGACCGTCAACGCCCTCTCCCACTACACCGACTGGACCATCGGCCACGTACACGCCGGCGCGCTCGGCTGGGTGGCGATGATTTCCATCGGCGCGCTGTACCACATGATCCCGAAAGTCTTCGGACGTGAGCAGATGCACAGCATCGGCCTGATCAACGCGCACTTCTGGCTGGCCACCATCGGCACCGTTCTCTACATCGCTTCGATGTGGGTCAACGGCATCGCCCAGGGCTTGATGTGGCGCGCGGTGAACGAAGACGGCACGCTGACTTACTCCTTCGTCGAAACCCTGGTGGCCAGCCACCCGGGTTTCATCGTGCGACTGGTGGGCGGGGCGATCTTTCTCAGCGGCATGTTCCTGATGGCTTACAACACCTGGCGCACCGTGCGGGCTTCGCAGCCTGCCGAAGTCGCCGCTGCCGCGCAGATGGCCTGAGGAGTCCGCCATGAAACACGAAACAATCGAGAAAAACGTCGGCCTGCTGATGCTGCTGATGGTGTTCGCCGTGAGCATCGGCGGTCTGACCCAGATCGTCCCCCTGTTCTTCCAGGACGTGACCAATAAACCGGTGGAAGGCATGAAGCCCTACACCGCGTTGCAGCTCGAAGGTCGCGATCTCTATATCCGCGAAGGCTGTGTCGGTTGCCACTCGCAGATGATCCGCCCGTTCCGCGCCGAGACCGAACGCTACGGTCACTACTCGGTGGCGGGCGAAAGCGTCTGGGATCACCCGTTCCTCTGGGGCTCCAAACGCACCGGGCCGGACCTGGCGCGGGTCGGGGCGCGCTACTCGGATGACTGGCACCGCGCGCATTTGTACAACCCGCGCAACGTGGTGCCGGAATCGAAGATGCCCGCCTACCCGTGGCTGGTGGCCAATCAGGTCGACAGCAGCCACACCGAAACCAAGCTCAAGGCCATGCGCACGCTGGGCGTGCCCTACACCGACGACGACATTGCGGGCAGCGTCGAGTCGCTCAAGGGCAAGACCGAGATGGACGCACTGGTCGCCTACCTGCAAGTACTCGGCACTGCCATCAAGAGCAAGAGGTGACACATGGTCTTTGAAGTCAGTACTGGCATGATCCGCGGCCTGGGCACGGTCGTGGTGTTCGTGGCCTTCGTCGGCCTGACCCTGTGGGTATTCAACGGCAAGCGCGGCCCGGAATTCGCCGAAGCACGCCTGCTGCCGTTCGCCGACGAGCCGCAATCGGAAAACAGCCCTCAACAAGAAACCGCCGCAAGGAGTACCCGGCCATGACCACCTTCTGGAGTACGTGGATCTGCGTACTGACCATCGGCAGCCTTATCGGCCTGACCTGGTTGCTGATCGGCACCCGCCGGGGCGAAACCAAGGGCAGCGTCGACCAGACCATGGGCCACAGCTTTGACGGCATCGAGGAGTATGACAATCCGTTGCCGCAATGGTGGTTCATGCTGTTCGCCGGCACCCTGGTGTTCTCCGTCGGCTATTTGATTCTCTATCCAGGCCTGGGCAACTGGAAAGGCATCCTGCCCGGTTACGACAACGGCTGGACCGGCGTGCACGAATGGGAAAAGGAGATGGACAAGGCGGACGCGAAGTTCGGACCGATCTTTGCCAAATTCGCCGCCATGCCAGTGGAGGAAGTGGCCAAGGACCCGCAAGCACTGAAAATGGGCGGTCGTCTGTTCGCCTCCAACTGCTCGGTATGCCATGGCTCGGACGCCAAGGGAGCGTTCGGCTTCCCCAACCTGGCGGACAGTGACTGGCGCTGGGGCGGCAACGCCGAAACCATCAAGACCACCATCATGGGCGGACGCATGGCGGCGATGCCGGCCTGGGGGGAAGTCCTCGGCGAGGCCGGCGTGAAAAACGTCGCGGCTTATGTGCGCCACCAACTGGCTGGCCTGCCTCTGTCTGCGGACAGCGGGGCCGACCTGCAAGCGGGGCAGCAAGCGTTCAGCACCACCTGCGTCGCCTGTCACGGGGCGAACGGCCAGGGTACTGAAGCCATGGGCGCGCCGAACCTGACGCACCCGGCCGGTTTCATCTACGGCACCAGCCTGACGCAGCTTGAACAGACCATCCGCCATGGCCGCCAGGGCCATATGCCGGCACAGAGCGAACTGCTCGGCAACGATAAAGTGCAATTGCTCGCGGCTTACGTGTTCAGCCTTTCAAAAGGTGATGAGCAGTTGAGCGGCAAGCTTCAAGCTACAAGCGTCAAGTAAGAGCAAAAGCAAAAACCGCAAGCTACAAGCTCTAACTTGGAGCTTGTAGCTTGCGGCTTGCAGCTGCTTCTTTTTGTCGCACCCTCCATGAGTCTGCCTTTCGGTTCCCAGGATTCGGGTCTAAGCTTCCCCCGATGCGAACTGGCCAGTGCCGGTTCCAGGTCGACCCTGAACGATGTGTTCGACGAATCTGCCCGATGACAGGCCGCAAAGGCTGGTAGATACCGGCTGTCGCGCCAATTGCCTCCGGTCACCCGATCGTTGTGTTTGAACACACCCCGTTACATCCGACCTGACCCCCTCGCCTGATCAGTTTTCCGGGACGTTTTGTCCGCGGCCGATTTTGTCCTTACGCGGCGCATGGAAAGGCCGCAGAATCAGCATTTGAACGCATTGACCCAGGTCATGGCGCGTTGCAATGACCCTACGCTTTCTACATACTTGCGGCCGATTTTTAATCCTAATAAAACACCCAAACCGTGGAACCTTAGAATGAGCACAGCAATCAGTCCGACTGCTTATAACTATAAGGTAGTCCGCCAGTTCGCCATCATGACGGTGGTCTGGGGGATCCTTGGCATGGGGCTCGGTGTCTTCATCGCCTCTCAACTGGTCTGGCCGGAATTGAACTTCGGTCTGCCCTGGACGAGCTTTGGACGCCTGCGCCCGTTGCACACAAACCTGGTGATTTTCGCCTTCGGTGGATGTGCACTGTTTGCCACTTCCTATTACGTCGTGCAGCGAACCTGCCAAACGCGACTGATTTCCGACAGCCTCGCCGCCTTCACCTTCTGGGGTTGGCAAGCGGTAATCGTCGGCGCCATCGTTACCTTGCCGCTGGGTTACACCACCACCAAGGAATACGCAGAGCTGGAATGGCCCCTGGCTATTCTGCTGGCCATCGTCTGGGTCACCTACGGTCTGGTGTTCTTCGGCACCATCGTCAAGCGCAAGACCAAGCACATCTATGTGGGTAACTGGTTCTACGGTGCCTTCATCGTCGTGACGGCGATGCTGCACATCGTCAACCACGCTTCCCTGCCCGTCAGCTTCTTCAAGTCGTACTCGGCCTACTCGGGTGCGACCGACGCGATGATCCAGTGGTGGTACGGTCACAACGCCGTAGGCTTCTTCCTGACCACCGGCTTCCTGGGGATGATGTACTACTTCGTGCCGAAACAGGCCGAGCGTCCGATCTATTCCTATCGCCTGTCGATCGTGCACTTCTGGGCACTGATCACCCTGTACATCTGGGCAGGTCCGCACCACCTGCACTACACCGCTCTGCCGGACTGGGCCCAGTCCCTGGGCATGGCGATGTCGATCATCCTGCTGGCTCCGAGCTGGGGCGGCATGATCAACGGCATGATGACCCTGTCGGGCGCCTGGCATAAGCTGCGCACCGACCCGATCCTGCGCTTCCTGGTCGTCTCCCTGGCTTTCTACGGCATGTCGACCTTCGAAGGCCCGATGATGGCGATCAAGACCGTGAACTCGCTGTCGCACTACACCGACTGGACCATCGGCCACGTACACGCCGGCGCCCTGGGCTGGGTAGCGATGATTTCGATCGGCGCGATCTACCACATGATCCCGAAACTGTTCGGTCGCGCGCAGATGCACAGCGTTGGCCTGATCAACACGCACTTCTGGCTGGCCACCATCGGTACCGTTCTGTACATCGCTTCGATGTGGGTAAACGGCATCACCCAAGGCCTGATGTGGCGTGCAATCAACGATGACGGCACCCTCACCTACTCGTTCGTCGAAGCGCTGCAAGCCAGCCACCCTGGTTTCATCGTCCGCGCCCTCGGCGGTGCGTTCTTCGCCGCCGGCATGCTGTTCATGGCCTACAACGTGTACCGTACCGTACGCGCCTCGAACCCGGCTGAAGCCGAAGCCGCCGAACAGATCGCTGTAGTTGGAGCTCACTGATGAAGCATGAAGCAGTCGAGAAGAACATTGGCCTGCTGGCCTTCTTCATGGTCATCGCCGTCAGCGTCGGCGGCCTGACCCAGATCGTTCCGCTGTTTTTCCAGGACGTCACCAACAAGCCGGTCGAAGGCATGAAGCCTCGCTCGGCCCTTGAACTGGAAGGCCGCGATATCTACATCGCCAACGGTTGCGTCAGCTGCCACTCGCAGATGATCCGCCCGTTCCGTGCGGAAACCGAACGTTACGGCCACTACTCGGTCGCCGGTGAAAGCGTCTGGGACCACCCGTTCCTGTGGGGTTCCAAGCGTACCGGTCCGGACCTGGCCCGTGTCGGCGGTCGCTACTCCGATGACTGGCAGCGTGCGCACTTGTACAACCCGCGCAACGTGGTGCCCGAATCGAAAATGCCGGCCTACCCGTTCCTCGTGGAAAACAAGCTCGATGGCAAAGACACCGCGAAGAAAATGGAAGTCTTGCGCGCGCTCGGCGTCCCTTACACCGACGAAGACATCGCCGGTGCCAAGGATGCCGTGAAGGGCAAAACCGAAATGGACGCGCTGGTGGCCTATCTGCAAGGCCTGGGCACCATCATCAAAAGCAAACGGTGATCTAAATGGATATCGGGATGATTCGTGGCCTGGGCACCGTTGTCGTGATGGTTGCCTTTATCGGTCTGGCCTTGTGGGTGTTCAGCCCCAAGCGCAAGTCGGAGTTTGAAGACGCGACCTTGCTGCCTTTCGCGGATGATCCCGAAGCCATCAAGCACGTCGAGCAAGCTTCTAGGAGTAACAAAGAATGACTACATTCTGGAGTCTGTACGTCACAGTCCTCAGTCTCGGTACGATCTTTTCCCTGACCTGGCTGCTGCTGTCGACCCGCAAGGGCCAGCGCACCGAGTCCACCGAAGAGACGGTTGGGCACTCCTTCGACGGGATCGAGGAGTATGACAACCCGCTGCCGAAATGGTGGTTCATGCTGTTCGTGGGCACCATCATTTTCGCCCTGGGTTACCTTGTGTTGTACCCGGGCCTGGGCAACTGGAAAGGCCTGCTGCCAGGTTACAACTACCTGGACAACGAGAAGCAGACCGCGTTCGCCAACGGCCAGACCGGCTGGACCGGCGTTCACGAGTGGGAAAAGGAAATGGCCCGTTCGGACGCCAAGTTCGGTCCGATCTTCGCCAAGTTCGCGTCCATGCCGATCGAAGAAGTGGCCAAGGACCCGCAAGCCCTGAAGATGGGTGGCCGCCTGTTCGCCTCCAACTGCTCGGTCTGCCACGGTTCCGACGCCAAGGGTGCCTATGGCTTCCCTAACTTGACCGACGCCGACTGGCGCTGGGGCGGCGAGGCGCAAACCATCAAGGCCACCATCATGGGCGGCCGTCACGCGGTCATGCCGGCGTGGGCTGAAGTGATCGGCGAGCAAGGCGTCAGTGACGTTGCTGCTTTTGTCCTGACCAACCTCGATGGCCGCAAGCTGCCGGAAGGCGCCAAGGCTGACCCGGTTGCCGGCCAGAAACTGTTCGCTGCCAACTGCGTGGCCTGCCACGGTCCACAGGGCAAAGGCACCCCGGCCATGGGTGCTCCTGACCTGACCCACCCGGGCGCGTTCATCTACGGTTCGAGCTTCGCTCAACTGCAGCAGACCATCCGTTATGGCCGTCAGGGCCAGATGCCTGCTCAAGAGCAAATGCAGGGCAACGACAAGGTTCACCTGCTGGCCGCTTACGTCTACAGCCTGTCTCACGGCGAGAAGGCTTCGGCGGAAGACGCCCAGTAAGACAAACGCTTGATGCAACAAAAAACGGCCCCGCCAATGTGAATTGGCGGGGCCGTTTTGTTTGGGACAGGGTTAAACATCGAATTCATAAGCTGAAACCTATGTTCGATAGGCTGGCAGATCGGTCAGAGGTAATGTCGAACCACCTGATGACCGGCCGGCAGCCTCTGCCGGCAGCTCACTCATGGACAAGGAAGTAAGCCCATCAATAAACAAGGAATTCATGAAATGCCTGAACAAAACAACATCGATCCCCATGTTTGTAACACCGGTGCACCCGAAACGACTGCCGAGGTCGCTCCAGCTGCGGATATCCGGCCAGGTGATACTGATGACTCGCCACTGAAAACCAGTGAAACCGCGGAAAATTCGAACCGACGCGCGTTTGCCGCTCCCGAACCTGCTACGGATAAAAAGCGCACATCCGGTGGGCTGGACAGTTTGGGGAAAGGTTACCTGCCTTAAGCTCCTTCGACTCAAACGCAGCGGACACCCGCTGCGTTCTCATGCTTACAGCGCACTTCTACCTCAAAAATTTTTTCAATGAACAGCAGACGCCAAACGAGGACCGGTGGTCGAGTATTCACCCTTGAATATTGCGGGCCCCCAAAGCAGGTAGTAACGCTTCTACATTAGAACGTTCAGGAGGGTCACCCATGATGGCCATCACCACCATTTCCAGTCGCGAATTCAATCAGGACACAAGCGGTGCCAAAAAAGCCACGCATCAGGGGCCGGTTTTTATCACCGATCGATGCAAGCCGGCCCATGTGCTGCTAAGCATTGAGGATTACCAAAAACTGACCGGCATCAATGCCGACATCGTCGAGCTGCTGGTAATGCCAGATGCGGCAGAGATCGAGTTCGAAACCGAGCGTGCCGTGATCACTCATCGCCCCGTGGATTTGTCCTGATGTTTATGGCTTGGCCGCCGTCACCCGTAACGTCAGCGATTTTCAATCCATTGGTGTGCAGTTGATTAACCCGTGGGTCAATTGACCGTCGACACCCGCAAAACCGTCCATAATTCACAAGTCAATTGATACAGGTCATTACACGGTCAGTTGATTTCCACCAACGTGACCAAAGGTCGCACCCTTGCGCTAGAGCGACAGGCGTATCATTGCGCCACTGCAACACCTCTTTTGACCGCGGTCGGCACGTACTGACCGAGGCATTTTTCCACTGCCGTGGGATGCAACCGATGAGCAACCAGATTCCGGTACACGACGTTACCCCGCCCGCCAAAAACGGGAACAACGGCGTCGACCTCTACGCCTCTCGAGAAAAGATCTACACCCGTGCCTTCACCGGTATTTTCCGCAACCTGCGGATGGCCGGTGGTGCTGTGCTGTTCCTGTTGTATTTCGGCACGGTCTGGCTGAATTGGGGCGGTCACCAGGCTGTCTGGTGGAACCTGCCGGAGCGTAAATTCTTCATCTTCGGCGCGACCTTTTGGCCACAGGACTTCATCCTGCTGTCGGGCATGTTGATCATCGCCGCATTCGGTCTGTTCTTCATCACGGTGTATGCGGGCCGGGTCTGGTGTGGTTATACCTGTCCGCAGAGCGTCTGGACCTGGATTTACATGTGGTGTGAAAAGGTCACCGAAGGCGACCGCAACCAACGCATCAAGCTCGACAAGGAGCCGATGAGCGCCAACAAATTCCTGCGCAAGTTCAGCAAGCACACGATGTGGCTGCTGATCGGTTTCGTGACCGGCATGACCTTCGTCGGCTACTTCTCGCCGATCCGCGAACTGACCATCGATTTTTTCACCGGCGAAGCCGATGGCTGGTCTTACTTCTGGGTCGGCTTCTTCACTCTCGCCACCTATGGCAACGCCGGCTGGCTGCGCGAGCAGGTGTGTATTTACATGTGTCCGTATGCGCGCTTCCAGAGCGTGATGTTCGACAAGGACACCTTGATCGTTTCGTACGATCCGCGTCGAGGCGAAGGCCGTGGCCCACGCAAGAAAGGCATCGACTACAAGGCCCTGGGCCTGGGCGACTGCATCGACTGCACCATGTGTGTCCAGGTCTGCCCGACCGGCATTGACATCCGTGACGGCCTGCAAATCGAATGCATCGGCTGCGCCGCCTGCATCGATGCCTGCGACGCCATCATGGACAAGATGGAGTACCCGCGGGGCTTGATCAGTTACACCACCGAACACAACCTGTCCGGCCAGAAAACCCATAAACTGCGTCCGCGCCTGATTGGCTATGCCGTGGTTTTGCTGGCAATGATCAGCCTTCTGGTGACCGCGTTCTTCATGCGTTCGCTGGTGGGCTTCGACGTCAGCAAGGACCGTGTGCTGTACCGCGAAAATGCCGAGGGCCGGATCGAAAACGTCTACAGCCTGAAGATCATGAACAAGGATCAGCGCGACCATACTTATGTGCTTGAAGCCACCGGCCTGCCGGACCTCAAGCTGCAAGGCAGGCGCGAGATCAAGGTCGCGGCCGGCGATATCGTCAGCCAGCCGGCCGAACTGTCCGTGGCCCCGGAACACCTGCCATCGAGTACCAACGAGGTGAAATTCATCCTCAAGGACGCCGATGACGCCAGTATTCACGTTGAAGCCAAGAGCCGATTCATCGGCCCACAAAATCGTTGAGAGAAGTGATCATGCCCGCAGCAACTGCCGCAAGTCCCTGGTACAAGCACCTTTGGCCATGGATCATCATCGGGATCCTGGCCTGCTCGGTGACCCTGACCTTGTCCATGGTGACCATCGCGGTGAACAACCCGGACAACCTGGTCAACGACAACTACTACGAGGCCGGCAAAGGCATCAACCGCTCCCTCGACCGTGAACTGCTGGCGCAGACCCTGCTGATGCGCGCCAGTGTTCACCTGGATGACGTGACCGGCGAAGTCGACCTGCGCCTGAACGGCAACAGCCAACCGAAAACCCTTGAGCTGAACCTGATCTCGCCGACCCAGCCGGAAAAGGACCGCAAGATCGTCCTGACCCGCAGCGAAACCGAACAGGGCCGCTACATCGGTCAGTTGAGCGACAAGATCGAAGGCCGTCGCTTTGTCGAATTGCTGGGTACTCAGGACGATCACATATGGCGCATGTTCGAGGAAGAACTGGTCAGCCATGACAAGGACCTGCTGCTCGGTGATGAACCGTTGCAGGGTGCGGAAGACCTGAAGAAGTAAAAAGCTGCGCTTCGCGCATTCGCGAGCAGGCTCGCTCCCACAGTTGATCACTGTCGTGCTTGAAGTTTGAGTACACCAATGATCCATGTGGGAGCGAGCCTGCTCGCGAAGAGGCCCTTTCTGATGACCCGGATTCAGCGGTACCAGTGAATATCCAATGACCACCCCAACCCCCTGCTACCACTGCGCCCTGCCCGTCCCGGCCGGCAGCCGTTTCACCGCGGCGGTCCTGGGGCAAACCCGCGAGTTCTGCTGCCCGGGTTGCCAGGCTGTGGCCGAGGCGATAGTCGCGGGCGGGCTGCAAAGCTATTACCAGCATCGCAGCGAAGCGTCGGCCAACCCCGAAGCGCTGCCGGTGCAATTAGTGGATGAACTGGCGCTGTACGATCGCGCCGATGTGCAGCAACCCTTTGTCCGCCATGAAGGCGAACTGGCCGAAACCACGCTGCTGATGGAAGGCATCAGTTGCGCCGCCTGCGGCTGGTTGATCGAGAAACACCTGCGCGCCCTGCCGGCGGTGGCCGAAGCACGCCTGAACCTGTCCAACCATCGCTTGCACGTGCGCTGGGCGGATGCGCAGTTACCGCTGAGCCAAGTCCTCAGTGAACTGCGCCAGATCGGCTACGCCGCCCACCCTTATCAAGCCGACCGCGCCAGCGAACAACTGGCCAGCGAAAACCGCCTGGCATTGCGCCAGCTCGGCGTGGCCGGTCTGTTGTGGTTCCAGGCGATGATGGCAACCATGGCCACCTGGCCGGAATTCAACATCGACCTCAGCCCTGAACTGCACGCGATCCTGCGCTGGGTCGCGCTGTTCCTCACCACGCCAATAGTGTTCTACAGCTGCGCGCCGTTCTTCAAGGGCGCCATGCGCGACCTGCGCACCCGTCACCTGACGATGGACGTTTCGGTGTCGCTGGCCATTGGCAGTGCCTACATCGCCGGGATCTGGACCTCGATCACCGGCGTCGGCGAACTGTATTTCGATGCGGTCGGCATGTTTGCGCTGTTCCTGCTGGCCGGGCGCTATCTGGAACGCCGCGCCCGGGAACGCACCGCCGCCGCCACCGCACAGCTGGTCAACCTGCTACCGGCCTCCTGCTTGCGCCTGAGCGGCGACGGCCAGAGCGAGCGGATCCTGCTCAGCGAACTGCGGGTTGGCGACCAGGTGCTGGTGCACCCGGGCGCAATCCTCCCGGCTGATGGCAAGATCCTCGACGGCCAGTCGAGCATCGACGAGTCGCTGCTGACTGGCGAATACCTGCCGCAACCCCGCACGCCAGGCGACGCCGTCACTGCAGGCACCCTGAACGTCGAAGGCGCGCTGACCGTGCAAGTCCAGGCGCTCGGCCAGGACACGCGCCTCTCCGCCATAGTCCGTTTGCTGGATCGTGCCCAGGCGGAAAAACCACGACTGGCGGAAATCGCCGACCGCGCCGCGCAATGGTTCCTGCTGCTGACGCTGATTGCGTCCGCCTGTATTGGCCTGCTGTGGTGGGAGCTGGACTCGTCGCGAGCCTTCTGGATTGTGCTGGCGATGCTCGTTGCGACCTGTCCCTGTGCCCTCTCCCTGGCGACGCCCACCGCGCTCACCGCCGCCACCGGCACCCTGCACAAACTCGGCTTGCTGCTGACGCGCGGCCATGTACTCGAAGGCCTGAATCAGATCGACACGGTGATTTTCGACAAAACCGGCACCCTCACCGAAGGGCGTCTGGCGCTGCGCTCTATCCGTCCCCTCGGCGCCCTCGACAGCGATCAATGCCTGAGTCTGGCCGCCGCTTTGGAAAATCGTTCCGAGCACCCGATCGCCCGCGCCTTCGGTCGCGCACCACTGGCCGCCGAAGACGTGCACAGCACGCCAGGCCTCGGTCTTGAAGGGCGGGTTGGCGAGAAGCGTCTGCGCATCGGCCAAGCCGGGTTTGTTTGTGAACTCAGCGGTGCCATCGTGCCATCGATGCCGGATGAGCCTGGCCAATGGCTGCTGCTCGGCGACCAACAGAGACCACTGGCCTGGTTCGTACTCGATGACCGCTTGCGCGCTGATGCCCCGGCCCTGCTGGCCGCTTGCAAGGCCCGCGGCTGGCACACATTGCTGTTGTCGGGCGACAGCTCGCCGATGGTCGCCAGTGTCGCCGCCGAACTCGGCATCGACCAAGCCCGAGGTGGATTGCGTCCGGACGACAAATTGCAAATTTTGCAGCAACTGCACCAGGAAGGTCGCAAGGTATTGATGCTTGGAGACGGGGTCAACGATGTGCCGGTATTGGCCGCCGCCGACATCAGTGTCGCCATGGGCTCGGCCACCGATCTGGCAAAAACCAGCGCTGACGCTGTGTTGCTGTCCAATCGCCTCGATGCACTGGTACAAGCCTTCAGCCTGGCCCGGCGCACCCGTCGGGTAATCATCGAGAACCTGCTGTGGGCGACGCTGTACAATGGCCTCATGCTGCCGTTCGCCGCCCTCGGCTGGATCACGCCGGTGTGGGCTGCGGTCGGCATGTCCATCAGTTCGTTGACCGTGGTGCTCAATGCCCTGCGCCTGACTCGCCTGCCGAGCGCGCCGGCTGTCGGTACCACGCCAGAAACCCGTCCGTTGCCGGTCTGAGCCGCGCGGGCATGGAGTCCAGATGCCAGCTCTCTACGTGATGATCCCGGCCGCGCTGCTGATCGTGGCCATCGCTATCTACATCTTCTTCTGGGCGGTCGACAGCGGTCAGTACGACGACCTCGACGGCCCGGCCCACAGCATCCTGTTCGATGATCAGGACCCGAAGCACACCGCAGCCGTCGACGAGGCCAGCGGCCATCCGGCCCAACCCGACGACAAGGCCCCGCCCCATGCTTGAATTGGCGCCATTGCTGGTGTCTGCGGTGATTCTCGGTCTGCTCGGTGGCGGTCATTGCCTGGGCATGTGCGGCGGCTTGATGGGCGCGCTGACCCTGGCGATTCCCAAGGAGCAACGCAGCCGCCGCTTTCGCCTGCTGCTGGCGTACAACCTCGGGCGAATTCTCAGCTATGCCGCCGCCGGCCTGCTGATCGGCCTGGCCGGCTGGGCGGTGGCCAACAGCCCGGCGGCGCTGTTCATGCGCGTGTTCGCTGGGCTATTACTGATCGCCATGGGCCTGTACCTCGCCGGCTGGTGGAGCGGGCTGACGCGCATCGAAAGCGTAGGTCGCGGGCTGTGGCGGCATATCCAGCCGGTGGCCAGCAAACTGCTGCCGGTGTCGAACGTCCCCCGCGCACTGCTACTGGGAACGCTCTGGGGCTGGCTGCCTTGCGGTCTGGTTTATAGCACTTTGCTGTGGTCGGCCAGCCAGGGCAATGCGCTGGACAGCGCATTGCTGATGCTGGCGTTCGGCCTCGGCACCTGGCCGGTCCTGCTTGCCACCGGGCTGGCGGCGGAACGGATGACGGCATTGTTGCGCAAACGCAGCGTGCGCATGACCGGTGGATTACTGGTGATGCTGTTCGGTATCTGGACCTTGCCGGGGCCGCATCAACATTGGCTCATGGGACATTAGTTCCGCGGCGCGCCAACGCCACAGATCCCGACCTTGATGCAAATCAAGATCCCCACACCTCACCCCCCCTAGACTGGCCGCCACTGCCAGCCTATTCCGGGGGATGCCCGCATGATGCTCGACGCCATTCGTTGGGATACCGATCTGATCCGCCGTTATGACCTGGCGGGACCGCGCTACACCTCTTATCCGACCGCAGTACAGTTCCATGGCCAGGTCGGCACCTTCGACCTGTTCCACGCCCTGCGTGACAGCCGCAAGGCCCAGCGCCCGTTGTCGCTGTATGTCCACGTGCCGTTCTGCGCGAACATTTGCTATTACTGCGCCTGCAACAAAGTCATCACCAAGGATCGTGGCCGCGCCCTGCCCTACCTGCAGCGCCTGGAACAGGAAATCCAGCTGATCGCCTGCCATCTCGATCACGCGCAAAAGGTCGAGCAACTGCACTTTGGTGGCGGCACGCCGACGTTTCTCAGCCACGACGAACTGCGTCAGTTGATGGCGCACCTGCGCAAACATTTCAATCTGCTCGATGACGACTCCGGCGACTACGGCATCGAAATCGACCCTCGTGAAGCCGACTGGTCAACCATGGGCCTGTTGCGCGAACTGGGCTTCAATCGGGTCAGTATCGGCCTGCAAGACCTCGACCCGGCCGTTCAGCGCGCAGTCAATCGCCTGCAAAGCCTGGAGGAAACCCGCGCGGTGATCGATGCCGCCCGCACCCTGCAGTTTCGCTCGATCAACATCGACCTGATCTACGGTCTACCGAGACAGACCCCGGAGAACTTCGCCCACACCGTCGAAGAAGTCATCCGCCTGCAACCGGACCGGCTCTCGGTCTTCAACTACGCGCATCTGCCGGAACGTTTCATGCCGCAACGGCGGATCAACAGCGATGAGTTGCCGACGCCAGCGCAGAAGCTGGAAATGCTGCAGCGCACCATCGAACAACTGACCAGCGCCGGTTACCGCTACATCGGCATGGATCACTTCGCCCTGCCTGACGATGAACTGGCGGTTGCCCAGGAAGAATCGACCCTGCAACGCAACTTTCAGGGTTACACCACCCACGGGCATTGCGATCTGATCGGCTTGGGCGTGTCGGCCATCAGCCAGATCGGAGACTTGTACTGCCAAAACAGCAGCGACCTGAACCAGTACCAGAACGCTTTGGACTCTGCGCAACTGGCCACCAGCCGCGGCTTGTTGTGCAACGCCGATGACCGCCTTCGGCGTGCAGTGATACAACAGTTGATCTGCAATTTCAGCCTGGAATTCGCTCAGATCGAACAGGCGTTCAACATCGATTTTCAAGGCTATTTCGGCGAACTTTGGCCGCAATTGCAGAGCATGGCCAAGGACGGCCTGATTGAGCTGGATCGCGAAAAAATCACTGTGTTGCCGGCCGGACGCTTGCTGGTGCGCTCGGTGTGCATGGTGTTCGATGCGTACCTGGAACACCACGGCCGCCAGCGGTTTTCACGAGTGATCTAGAGGTGCGACAAAAGCGCCATGCACTGGCCCAGTGTCCTCTGCTGAGTTACCCTTACGTCTTATGTGTGTTTCCCACAAGGATTGAAGAAATGTCCGAGCCAGTAAAACTGCGCGCTCATAACCAGGCCCATTGCAAGGATTGCAGCCTGGCCCCGCTGTGTTTGCCGCTTTCGCTGAATCTGGAAGACATGGACGCGCTGGACGAAATCGTCAAACGTGGCCGCCCGCTGAAAAAGGGTGAGTTTCTGTTCCGCCAGGGCGACACTTTCGACTCCGTTTACGCGGTACGCTCCGGCGCCCTCAAGACCTTCAACCTGAGCGATGCCGGTGAAGAACAGCTCACCGGTTTCCACCTGCCGAGCGAACTGGTCGGCCTGTCGGGCATGGACACCGAAAAGCACCCTGTCTCGGCGCAGGCACTGGAAACCACTTCGGTCTGTGAAATTCCCTTCGAACGCCTCGACGAACTGGCCCTGCAATTACCGCAGTTGCGCCGTCAGTTGATGCGGGTGATGAGTCGCGAGATTCGTGATGACCAACAGATGATGCTGCTGCTGTCGAAAAAAACCGCCGACGAACGCATCGCCACCTTCCTGGTCAACCTGTCGGCACGTTTCCGCGCCCGGGGCTTCTCGGCCAATCAGTTCCGCCTGAGCATGTCGCGCAACGAAATCGGCAACTATCTGGGACTGGCGGTGGAAACCGTGTCGCGGGTATTTACGCGCTTCCAGCAGAACGAGCTTATCGCCGCCGAAGGCAAGGAGATCCGCATCCTCGACCCGATCCAGCTGTGCGCTTTGGCGGGTGGTTCGATCGAGGGCTGATTCAAGATGTTGCGGCTGAGCATAAGGGGTCAGCCGCCGTTATAATGCGTCGTTTGCAGCCCTGCCAGGACACCCCAACGATGGCCTTCGACTCCTTCGACATCAAATCCCTTATCCGCCCCGTGATCGACTTTCCCAAGCCGGGCGTGATTTTTCGCGACATCACTCCGCTGTTCCAATCGCCCACGGCCTTGCGCCTGGTGATGGACAGCTTCGCCCATCGTTATGTCGAAGCCGATTTCACGCACATCGGCGCCATGGACGCCCGTGGCTTTCTGATCGGTTCGGTATTGGCCTATCAGCTGAACAAACCGCTGGTGCTGTTCCGCAAGCAAGGCAAACTACCGGCCGATGTCCTGGCCGAAGGCTATGCGACCGAGTACGGCGAAGCCTTCCTCGAAGTGCACGCCGACAGCCTGTGCGAAGGCGATTCGGTGGTGATGTTCGATGACCTGATAGCCACGGGCGGCACCCTGATTGCGGCAGCGAACCTGATTCGGCGCATGGGCGCCCGGGTTCATGAAGCGGCGGCGATTATTGATTTGCCGGAGCTGGGTGGATCGCAGCGTCTCGAAGATATGGGGATTCCGACGTTCTGCCTGACTCAGTTTGCCCTTACCGACAAGTAAGTAGCGTCTGTACTGACGTCATCGCTGGCAAGCCAGCGATGACGTCAGCAGCTACAGCAAAAAACTCAAAGCCCCATCTGCTTGCTGATGATTTCGTTCATCACTTCCCGCGTCCCGCCCCCGATCGAAAGTATCCGGTTATCCCGGTACAGCCGCTCCACCAGGCTCTCGCGCATGTAGCCCATTCCACCCAGAATCTGCACCGCGTCGTGGGTAATCCTGTCCGCCGTGTCGGTGGCGAAATTCTTGGCCATGGAAATCTCCTTGATCACACTCTGCCCAGCGGCCATTTTCGCCGCCTGGCGGTAGGTGAACTCCCTTGAGACTTCCAGTTCTGTAGCCATTTCGGCGAGGCGGTGCTTGATCACCTGGAACTTGCCGATGGGCTTGCCGAAGGCCTCACGCTCCCGTGCCCATTTCAGGCTTTCCTCCAGGGCGAGCTGCGCCGTCATGTTGGCCATCAAGGCCAGCGCCAGGCGTTCGCTCTGGAAATTGCCCATGATGCAGGCAAAGCCCATGTTCTCACTGCCGATCAGATTGCCCACCGGCACGCGGCAATCATCGAAGTACAACTCGGCGGTGTCCGATGCCCACCAGCCCATTTTCTTCAACTGCCGCCCCACCGTGAAACCGGGGGCGCCCTTCTCGATCAACAACAGGCTGATGCCAGCGAAACCCGGCTCACCGGTGCGCACCGCAACCGTGTAGTAATCCGCACGTACGCCACTGGTGATAAAGGTTTTGCTGCCACTGACCCGGTAAAAATCGCCGTCACGCACGGCGCGGGTTTGCAGGTTGGCGACGTCGGAACCGCCGCCGGGCTCGGTGACGGCCAGGGCGCTGATCTTCTCGCCGGACAATACCTGCGGCACGACCCGGTCACGGACTTGTGGCCCGGCCCATTTGAGAATCGGCGGCAGACCGATGTCCAACGACCCCAGCCCCGCCACCAGGCCACCTGAGCCACAGCGCATCAGCTCTTCGCTGGCGGCGACCTTGGCGAACAAATCACCTTCATGGCTCCCGCCGAGCGCTTCCGGGTAGCCGATCCCGAGAATGCCCGCCGCACCAGCCTTGAGGTAAAGCTCACGGGGAAAGCTTTCGGCTTCTTCCCACCGATCGATGTCAGGAAGAATCTCGCGCTCGACGAATCGTCTGACGCTGTCGCGGACCAATTGGTGGCTGGGATCGAAGTATTCCTGAAAGGCAGGCATCGGCGAACTCCACTGAAGGGTTCAGCGAAGTTAACCGAGCGCTTGCTTGGTTTTCAACAGATATGTGCGGCACAGATGAATCGAGGCACCTGCATCGCGGGCAAGCCCGCGATGGCGTCAGCTCAGACAACGCACGACTTCAGAGAGAAATCGGCTTACGCCCGGCAAACGAATGCGCCAGTGTCCCGCCATCCACCAGCTCCAGCTCGCCCCCGAGCGGCACGCCATGGGCAATGCGCGAAGCGATCAGGCCTTTGCTGCTGAGCAACTGGGCGATGTAGTGCGCCGTGGCTTCCCCTTCCACCGTCGGGTTGGTGGCGAGGATCACCTCGGTGAACGTACCCGCTTCCTCGATCCGCGCCATCAACTGAGGAATGCCGATGGCTTCCGGGCCCAGGCCATCGAGGGGCGACAGGTGCCCCTTGAGTACGAAATAGCGACCGCGAAAACCGGTCTGCTCCACGGCGTAGACATCCATCGGTCCTTCCACCACACAGAGCAACGTATCGTCGCGCCGGGCATCGGCGCACTGCGGGCAGAGGTCATCTTCGGTCAGCGTGCGGCACAAACGGCAATGGCCGACCCCTTCCATGGCCTGGCTCAGGGCCTGCGCCAGTCGTGAGCCGCCGCTGCGATCACGCTCGAGCAACTGCAACGCCATGCGCTGGGCGGTTTTCTGACCCACACCCGGCAAAACGCGCAGGGCATCGATCAGTTGGCGAATCAAAGGGCTGAAGCTCATGGGGGACAAATCCGACAAAACAACGAGACGCGGTTTATACCCGCGCCTCTGTTTAGCGTCAAATTGCAGCGTCAATTAGTTCTGGGCGACCCGTACCACCAGTTTGCCGAAGTTGCGTCCTTCCAGCAGACCGATGAATGCCTGGGGCGCATTTTCCAGGCCATCAACCACATCTTCGCGGAATTTCACCTTACCGTCACGCACCCACGGCGCCATGGCGCTAGCGAATTCAGGCTGACGGTCGCCGTAATCGTCGAACACGATGAAGCCCTGGATCCGCACGCGCTTGGTCAGCAGCGTGCGCTGCAATTGCGGCAGGCGATCCGGCCCGCTCGGCGCTTCGCTGGCGTTGTAGGAAGCAATCAGGCCACACAGCGGAATCCGCGCCTTGGGGTTGAGTAACGGTACGACCGCGTCGAACACCTTGCCGCCGACGTTTTCGTAATAGATGTCGATTCCCTTGGGGCACGCTTTGGCCAATTCATCGGCAAAGTCCGGGCCCTTGTGGTCGATGCAGGCATCGAAACCCAGCTCCTGAACCACATAGCGGCACTTGTCCGTGCCCCCCGCCACACCGACCACCCGCAACCCCTTGATCTTCGCCACTTGGCCGACCACCGAGCCCACCGCGCCGGATGCAGCCGCCACTACCAGTGTTTCACCCTCCTTGGGCTGACCAATGTCCATCAGCCCCATGTAAGCGGTCATGCCCGGCATGCCCAATACACCCAGAGCCATGGACGGACTCGGCAGCGTTGAGGGAATCGGCATGATACTGCGACCGTCATTGATGCTGTGGCTTTGCCAACCCGTGGCACCGACCACCAGATCGCCTTCCTGAAACTTGGGATTGAGCGAGCGCTCGACCCGACTGACCGCGCCACCGGTCATCACCTCGCCGATTTCCACCGGGGCTGCGTAGGACGGTGCATCACTCATTCGTCCGCGCATGTACGGGTCCAGCGACAAATAAAGGGTTTTGAGCAACACCTGACCGTCCGCCAGATCGGGTAGCGCGACCCGTTCCAGGCGAAAATTCTCCGGCGTCGGCGCGCCGACCGGACGCGAGGCCAGGACGATGCGTTGGTTGAGGGTCAATGGATCGGACATGTCAGCGTCTCCTTTGGTCGAAGAGTTCGGGGTATAGGGAGCAGACCTTTGGGGCAGTAGTGCGTTCGATGCTTCTACTTTAAGACCGGGTTGCCTGCTCGCGAAGGCGACTTTACAGACTACGCATTTCCAGCAGCCGGAAACAAAAATGCCAGGCGCAATGCCTGGCATTTTCATGTAGCCCATCCGAAGCGCTTTGGCGAATCAGAACGGCAGCTTCATGCCCGGTGGCAGTTGCATGCCAGCAGTCATGCTGCCCATTTTTTCCTGGCTGTTGGCTTCGATCTTGCGCACCGCGTCGTTGACGGCGGCAGCGACAACGGCTTCCAGCATTTCCTTGTCGTCTTCGCTCATGCCTTCGACCAGGCTTGGGTCGATGCTCACGCTCTTGACGTCATGACGACCGGTCATCACCACGGTGACCATATCGCCACCGGCTTTACCGGTGACTTCGGCGTTGGCCAGCTCTTCCTGCATCTTGGCCATTTTTTCCTGCATCTGCTGCGCCTGCTTCATCAGGCCGGCCATGCCACCTTTCATCATGGTAATTACCTCAAAAGTACTTGGATTAAAGCGGCGCCCGGTGTTTGTGGCCGAACGCCTTCAGTTATTAGCCCTGACTGACCAGGGCTTCGACAGGTTCAATAGTATCGTTACGGATCACCGCACCGAACTGCTGCATCATTTGCTGGATGAACGGATCGCCGTGGATCGACTCCTCGGCCTCGCGCTGACGGTCGGCACGACGGCGTGACGCCGCCTGGGCCGGGGTCTCCTGCTCGGGCTTGATCAGCTCCATGGTCAGGGTCAGGGTACGCCCGTGATACTGGTTCAACGCATCGTTGAGGCGACGCTGTTGCGTGGCATTGAACAAGGCGCTGTGGGCCGGGTCCAGGTGCAGCAGCCAATGGTCGCCATCCACGGCGATCAAGGTGCAGTTGGCGGCGATGCTGCCGGTCATGCCGGAGATCGACAGTTTCGGGAACAGTTCCAGCCATTGCAGGGCCAATCCCGTAGCCGGCGCGGCAGCAGGCTCAGGCTCGGGTTCCGGTGTCGGCTCGGCGGCATGTTCGCTGGCCAGATCATCCAGATAGCTGTAAGCCGAGTCCATGTCCGGCTCGATGTAGTCCTCATCCAGCGGCGGCTCGTCGTCCAGGTCCATGCCCGGTGTGGCGGCATCGACTTGGGCCACGGTCGGTTCCGGGATCGGCGCCGCGGCCCACTCTGGAGCGTCCGGTACTGCGCTGTCCGGCGTCGGCAACGGCATCGGCGGTAATTCGGGTTGTTCAGCGGCGGTTTCCAGCACGGGCTCGACCGCTGGCTGCTGGACCGGGGCCGGCTCGACCGGGTCGTTCCACGGCAGGTCGACGACTTCTTCGACCACCACTGGCTCGACCACCGCCTGCGCGATCACCTGCGGCACAACCGGTTCAGGCACGGACGCGGGCTCAGGTGTGACGACTGGCGCAGGTACGACGGGTGCAACTGCCGCAGCGACTACCGGCGCAACAACGGGCGCGGCAGCCACGGATTTGGCGGAATCAACTGTGGCCTGGCTGATCCCCACTGGCTTTAGCGGTTGCCTCGGGGCGTCTGCGGTGTCGGCGGGCCGGAACGCGAGCATGCGCAACAGCACCATTTCGAAGCCGCCTCGCGGGTCCGGCGCCAGCGGCAAGTCGCGACGACCGATCAGCCCCATCTGGTAATAGAACTGCACGTCTTCGGCCGGCAAGGCCTGGGCCAGCGCCAATACCCGGTCACGGTCGCCATGACCGTTGTCGACACCCTCAGGCAAGGCCTGGGCGATGGCGACACGGTGCAACACGTTGAGAATTTCCGAGAGCACGCCATTCCAGTCCGGGCCTTGTTCGGCCAGATGACGGACGGCTTCGAGCAAGGCCTTGGCGTCGCCTTCGATCAACGCATGCAGGACGTCATAGACCTGACCGTGATCGAGGGTCCCGAGCATCGCCCGCACATCGGCGGCCATGACCTTGCCTTCACCAAAGGCAATCGCCTGGTCGGTGAGACTCATGGCATCGCGCATCGAACCGTCGGCGGCGCGGCCCAGCAACCACAGGGCATCGTCTTCAAACGGCACGTTCTCGACACCCAGCACGTGGGTCAAATGCTCGACCACCCGCTCCGGCGTCATGTTCTTCAGGGAGAACTGCAGGCACCGCGAGAGAATCGTTGCAGGAAGTTTCTGCGGGTCGGTGGTGGCCAGGATGAACTTGACGTAGGGTGGCGGCTCTTCAAGGGTTTTGAGCAGCGCATTGAAGGAATGGCTGGAAAGCATGTGCACTTCGTCGATCAGGTAGACCTTGAAGCGCCCGCGGCTCGGCGCGTACTGCACATTGTCGAGCAGCTCGCGGGTATCCTCGACCTTGGTGCGGCTGGCGGCGTCGATCTCGATCAGGTCGACGAAGCGGCCTTCATCGATCTCGCGGCATACCGAACACTCGCCACAGGGCGTGGAAGTGATACCTGTTTCACAGTTCAGGCATTTGGCGATAATCCGCGCGATGGTGGTCTTGCCGACCCCGCGGGTACCGGTGAACAGGTAGGCGTGGTGCAGCCGCTGGCTGTCCAAGGCATTGATCAGAGCCTTGAGCACATGGGTCTGGCCGACCATTTCGCGGAACGAGCGCGGACGCCATTTACGTGCAAGAACCTGATAACTCATCGAAAACCATCGCAACGAAAGAAGCAGAAGCGGCTAATGCTAGCGGAGCAAGGCCAAAATTGCATCCGGTGCGCTCGTCTAATCTGGGTAAGCTACGTTTTGCAGGCTTTTTTGTTTCGAAGATAGCGGAGCGTTTATGCGGATGGCCTTGGGGGCACTGCTGTCGATCAGTCTGAATGGCGTCGCCGCGCAAGCGCCGTTGCGCTTTGTGGTGCCTGACAGTTGGGCGATGCCGATGGTGCAGCTTGAACATGGCCGGCCGACCCAGGGCATTTTGTATGACGTGATGCTCAGCCTCGCGACCCAGGTTGGCGTCCCGGCGCAGTTCCACGTTTTGCCCAGAGGGCGCGTGCAAAGTGCCATGGAGCATGGCGAGGTCGATGTCCGCTGTTATGCCGCGCAATCCTGGTTGCCGAACCAGTCCGGCGACTACCTCTGGAGCATCCCGCTCTTTACTCAACCTGATTTACTGATCAGCCGCCCTGACCCGCAAACCTCGGTGATACCGGCGAACCTGTCGCGACAGTCCATCGGCACCGTGCTCGGCTACAGCTACCCAACCCTTCAACCGCTGTTCGATGCCAATCAGCTGCAACGCGACGACGCCCGCAACCAGGAGCAGGTGCTGGAAAAGCTTCACGCCGGGCGCAATCGCTATGCCGTCAGCAATCAATGGACGCTGGACTGGTTCAATCAGCGGCTGTTGCCGGGCCGACAACTGCAAGGTGTGGCGGTACTGCAGAAGCAAAGCGTCGGTTGCTACGTACGCAATGATCCGAAGGTGCCAGTACAACGGATTCTGCGTACGTTGGTGCGCATGAAAATGTCCGGGGAGATCGATGACATCATTCGGCTTTATATCGGCAGCAAATCATAACCATCTAAACAGAGCACCACTGCGGCGGCGCAACAAACCCTGCCACCCAGCCCGGCACTTCCACGGGCGGCATCGGCCGCGCAATGAAGTATCCCTGAGCCACTTCGCAGCCCAACTGCAGCAGCAACTCCCCGTGCTCGACGCTTTCCAGCCCTTCGGCTATCACCTGCCGCCCAAATGCCCGCGCCAGCCCGATGATCGCGGTGGTCAGGGCAAGGTCGTCACGGTCATGCAGAATATCGCGCACAAAAGATTTATCGATCTTGATGGTTTGGGTGCGCAGACGTTTGAGATAGCTCAGGGACGAATAACCCGTGCCAAAATCCCCCAATGAAAATTGCACTCCCAGCGCCTGGCAGGCTTGCAAGCAGTCGCTCACATGCTGGATGTTCTCGATGGCGACCGACTCGACAATTTCCAGGTCCAGCCGTTGCGGCGCAACCCCGACATGCCTTGCCAGCACACCCTTGAGCCGTTCGACAAAATCCGCCCGCTGAAAATGCCGCGCCGCGATGTTGACGCTCACCGGCCAGTCATGCCCGGCGTGCCGCCATTGCTCCATCTGCGCCAGCACCTGATCCATCACCCACTCACCGATATCGATGATCAGGTCGGTCTCTTCGACCACCGGCAAAAACTCACGGGCAGGTACGATGCCATTTTGCGGATGCTGCCAGCGCAGCAACGCCTCGAAACCGACGACTTTGCCACGACGCATGTCGACCTTGGGCTGGAAATGCAGGCGCAACTCATCGCAAGCCAGCGCCTGACGCACCTGCTCGACCGTCTGGTGGGTGGCCTTGACCTCTCGATCCCGGGACACATCAAATAAATGAAAGCGCTTGCGACCACTCTGCTTGGCCACGTACATCGCCTGATCGGCATGGCGCAACAGCGTTTCGGCATCTTCATTATCATAGGGGAACAGCGTGACGCCGATGCTGGCAAACACATTGATGTCCTTGCCACTGAGCGAGTAAGGCGCGCAGATCGCTTCCAGCACCCGGTTCAGCGCCGCGTGCAATTCCGGCAAGTCGCGCACATAACGCAACACCAGCACAAACTCGTCACCGGCCAGTCGCGCCACCACATCTTCGCCACGCAGGATGCCGCGCAATCGTTTGGCAACTTCCACCAATAAAAGATCGCCGCTGGCATGTCCGTAGCCATCGTTGACGGCCTTGAAACCATCGAGATCGAGCATGCACACGGCCAGCGGGATGCTTTCCTGCCGCGAGAATTCCAGCGCCTGGTCCAGCAAGTCCGAGAGAAACGCGCGATTGGGCAGCCCGGTCAGCACGTCATGTCCGACCCGCCATTGCAGGGAATGCAGCATTTGACGCTTTTCGCTGATATCGAAACGTATCGATAAATAACGCTCGATGCGTCCGGTGGTTTTATCGAGTACCGGCACCATGGTGCTTTCGACCCAATACAGGCTGCCATCTTTCGCGCGGTTGCAGATTTCGCCCTTCCAGACATTGCCCAAGGCGATGGTGCGCCACATTCCGGCGAAGAACTCGGCCGAGTGCATGCCGGAATTAAGCAGGCGATGGTTTTGCCCGAGCAGCTCCTCACGGCTGTAGCCGGAGATCGCGCAGAATTGATCGTTGACGTGGGTAATCCGACCGGTCGGATCGGTTTCGGAAAAAATCGCGGCGGCATCCACGGCCCTGCGGTACTTCTCATCCATGAGTCAGACTCGCTGTCGCTGGCGGTGGGACCCGTTTAAGGCAGCAGCACCAATACTGGTAATATTTTGCAAGGTTTCAGTGTCGGGCCCAGGCTCTCGCAACTCTGCGAGGGGCGCGATAATGGCTCACTCACATTGATCGAACTTGCTGGAACAGGTCACTAAACCACCCTTTTGGTTGGCGATTCTACGAAACACATCACATTTTGCAAAGCAAGGTGATGGATCATGCAGTTGTCTAATGCAAAAATCTATCGTTAAGTTCTTGATTCTGAATGGGAATTGAGCGATGCAAATTTCAAGTTTGGGTCCGGCCATTCGGCGCTACCGCAAGGTCGCGGGGCTTACTCAGGCTGAACTTGGCGAAAGAACCGGTTTTGACCCCAAAACCATCAGCCGCTTCGAAACCGGCACCTATACCCCCAGCGTCGATGTACTGTTCTTGCTTGCCAATGTGCTGGGCGTGAAGCTGAAAGCCTTTTTCGTCGATCCGGGCGATGAAGATGAACAGCGGGCGTATCTGTTCGGTGTCATACACAAAGCCACCCCGAAGGATCTGGGAAAGCTGATTGCAGCGGTTGACCAGGCCTTGTCCAAGCCTTAGTGCCAGAAAAGAAAAAAGGAGGCCGACTTGTCGCACTGACAGGTCGGCCTCCTTTTTATGTCGCGACACAAACTGGAAACGACAGAAAACCGCAATGGACAAACTCCATGGCAGTGCAATTAAAAGTATTCATTCGGATAACGCGAGAGAGGACTCGCCTGGCGTTAAGGTGGCGACCCCACCAGCCACACCCCGGCACACAATGTCACCGCTGCGGCTGCTCCCTTCCAGGCCTGACCGGGTTCACGGCTGATCGTTGCGGGGGGACCGATGGGGTCACCATAACGACGCTCACCTGTCGGCGAGCCGCGCCATTGTACCTATCTGAGACGAAGTTACAACCGTTCGGGCGGATTAAAAAATATAGCTGCTTCAAGGACATGCAGAACGCCTGAAAGATCACGGCCTCCGCCCGCCTTCACAGGTCCTGTACGACCTCATCCGCCCTGCCGCCCTCGCGCTGGATGACCAGATGAATGAAGTGCAGCTTGGCGATCACCGCCGGTGGCAGCACAAAGGGATAAAAATCCGGCTGCCCCATGCTGCGCGACAGTTCATTGAGCATGCCGGCCAGCTCGATCCAGGCGTTGACAAAGGAGAGAAACGCCGCGCCGCCGGGATGCTGCGAATCGTAGAGGGTATCCAGCGGAAATGGCTGGTAGTCGAAGTCCATTTCCCGGGCACTCATGCCAAACCCCAATGCCGTATCTACCGCGTCCATCATGTGCAGGTAGTGCGCCCAGGTTTCCGCCCAGTCTTCCCAAGGGTGCATGGTGGCGTAGGCGCTGACGGAGTGCTGCTGCCAGTCAAGCGGAGCGCCTTGCTGATAATGCCGCTCCAGGGCGTCGGCATAGCTGGCGCGCTCATCGCCGAACAGCCCGCGAAACGGTTCCAGCCAATCGGTGTTGGCAATCAACCGATCCCAGTAGTAGTGCCCGACTTCGTGCCGAAAGTGCCCGAGCAAAGTGCGATAGGGTTCGTGCATCTGCACCCTTACCTGTTCGCGATGGGCGTCATCGGCTTCTTTGATATCAAGGGTGATCAGGCCATTGGCGTGGCCTGTGGTCGGTGACTTGCCTTCGAGGTCCACGCCAATGAAATCGAAGGCCAGACCCGTCTCTTCGTCGACCGTCCTAGGGATTACCTGCAGGCCCAGGCTGATCAACTGCGCCACCAGACGTCGCTTGGCGGTTTCCACCTTGCGCCAGCGTTCGTGGTTCTCGGTGATCGATAGATCGGGAATGGTGCGATTCAGGCCACAGGCGATGCACAAGGCATCCTGATCATTGGCGCGCAGCAGCCAATTGCAGGCGGCCGGGGAATCGAGGTTGGCGCAACGGCGAAACAGGCCGGCGTCGGGATCGACATCAAGGGTCCAGGTATCCGATTGCACGCCCGGCTGCAGCGACGACAAGCGACTCTGCTCCGACTGATAGCCCAAGGCTGCCGAACAGGCCAGGCATTGACTGTTGCGAAAGAACAGCGACTGCCCGCAACGACAGGGCCAAACCTTGCTGTTGCGCGAACTCTCACCCATGAAAGGCGCGGCGATACGCGTGCTGAGCTGTTCGAAGAATCGGTACATGGCGATCTCTCCCTGGGGCTTGCCAAGACTAGATCATTCCCGAGAGGTGATCGTTCCCGTTTTTTGCGGGGCTGTTGAAATCACCTTCGCGAGCAGGCTCGCTCCCACAAAGTAACTGTGGGAACGGGCTTGCGAAAGATGTCAGATCGGAATGCCGTGATCCTTCAGGAAGCCGACAAACGCCTCTTCATCCAGCACCTTGAGCCCCAGCTCATTGGCCTTGGTCAACTTCGACCCCGCCCCCGGGCCTGCCACCACGCAATGGGTCTTGGCCGATACCGAACCGGCGACCTTGGCGCCGAGGCTTTCGAGCTTGTCCTTGGCTACATCGCGGCTCATCAACTCCAGCGAACCGGTCAGCACCCAGGTCTGACCGGCCAGCGGCAAACCTTCCACGACTTTCTTTTCGCTGTGCCAGTGCATACCGAAATCGGCCAATTGCGCTTCTGCCGTCAGGGAGCGTTGGCGATTGTCTTCGACCGAGAAAAACTCCCGAACCGAATTAGCCTGCTTCTCCGGCAGCGCCTGGCGCATGTCCAGCCAGTCAGCGTCGATCACCCCTTGCAACGAACCGAACCTGTCGGCCAGCTTCTGCGCCCCGCCCGGTCCGACCGAAGGAATGTGCAACTTGTCGAGGAAACCACCGAGGGTAGTGCTGGCGGCAAATTCCGCACCCAGTTCGCCCTGATCCTGAATCTGCAAGCCGTGCTTGAACAGATCGGCGATCACCTGCTGGTTATGAGCATCCTCAAAGAAACTGTGAATCTCATGGGCCACTTCCAGGCCGACATCCGGCAAGTAAGTCAGCACTTGCGGCAGCGCTTGCTGCACTCGCTCCAGTGAGCCCAGGGAACGTGCTAGCACCTTGGCCGTCTCTTCGCCGACATCGGGAATCCCGAGGGCGTAGATGAAGCGCGCCAGGCCCGGTTTCTTGCTGTCTTCGATGGCACCGAGCAACTTCCGGCTCGACAGTTCGGCAAAGCCTTCCAGATCGACAATATCCTCGAACTTCAAGGCATAGAGATCAGCAGGCGAACTCACCAGCCCCTCATCCACCAGTTGCTCGACGCTCTTGTCGCCCAGGCCTTCGATGTCCATCGCCCGACGGGAAACGAAGTGAATGATCGCCTGCTTGAGTTGTGCACCGCAGGCCAGTCGACCGACACAGCGATACACCGCGCCTTCGCTGACCGTCTCGCGCCCCTTGCTGCGCTTGACCAGTTGCGTGCGTTCGACATGGGACCCGCAGACCGGGCATTGCTCCGGAATCTGCACCGGCCGCGCGTTTTCCGGACGCCGCTCGGTGACCACTTGCACCACTTGCGGAATCACGTCACCGGCGCGACGAATGATCACCGTGTCGCCGATCATCAGCCCCAGACGCGCCACCTCATCCATATTGTGCAGCGTCGCGTTGGCCACGGTGACACCCGCGACCTTGACCGGTTTCAGGCGTGCCACTGGCGTGACCGCACCGGTGCGGCCGACCTGGAATTCCACGTCGAGCAATTCGGTGAGCTCTTCCATGGCCGGGAATTTATGAGCGATGGCCCAGCGCGGTTCGCGGGCGCGGAAACCCAGCTCACGCTGGGAGGCGATGCTGTTGACCTTGAACACCACGCCGTCGATTTCATAGGGCAACGCGTTGCGGCGTTCGCCGATGTCGCGGTAGTAATCCAGGCACGCATCGATGCCGTTCGCCAGTTTCAGCTCATGGCTGATCGGCATGCCCCAGGCTTTGAGCTGCTGCAGATTGCCAATGTGCGTGTCGGCGATATCCGCAGACACCTGGCCGATCCCGTAGCAGCAGAATTCCAGTGGCCGATTGGCGGTGATCTTCGAGTCCAGTTGCCGCAAACTGCCCGCCGCCGCATTGCGCGGGTTCGCGAACGTCTTGCCGCCGACTTCCAGCTGTGTGGCGTTGAGCCGCTCGAATCCAGCCTTGGACATGAATACTTCGCCGCGTACTTCCAGGGTTGCCGGCCAGCCCGTGCCGTGCAGCTTGAGCGGGATGTTACGCACGGTACGCACGTTGACACTGATGTCTTCACCGGTGGTGCCGTCGCCGCGCGTGGCACCACGCACCAGCACACCCTCCTGATACAACAGGCTGACTGCCAGGCCATCGAGTTTTGGTTCGCAGCTGTATTCAACCGCCGCACCACCACCAAACAGGTCGCCGGCCGGCAGGTCCAGCCCCTCCGTTACCCGGCGATCGAATTCGCGCATGTCGGTTTCTTCGAAGGCGTTGCCGAGGCTGAGCATCGGTACTTCGTGACGCACCTGGGTGAATGCCGACAACGCCGCACTGCCCACCCGCTGGGTCGGCGAGTCACTGGTGATCAATTCTGGATTGGCGGCTTCAAGCGCCTTGAGCTCATTGAATAACCGATCGTACTCAACGTCCGGGATACTCGGCTCGTCCAGCACGTGGTAGCGATAGTTGTGCAGATCCAGCTCGGCACGCAGCTCTAGAATGCGTTCTTTGGCGGCAGTCATGGGTGTTCTCTCATAAAGCAAAAGAGCAGCCGAGGCTGCTCAATCTATTTTGCCGATCGTCCCGCGCCCGGGCACGGGAACAACCCTTTGAATCAACGCTTCTGGGTCAGTGCGCGACGCTCGAATTCAACGATGCGCTGACGATAGTGCTCGATCGTCTGGGCGGTCAGCACGCTGCGCTGATCGTCTTTCAGTTCGCCGTTCAGCTCTTGCGACAGCTTGCGAGCCGCCGCCACCATCACGTCGAAGGCCTGCTTCGGATGACGCGGGCCTGGCAGCCCCAGGAAGAAGCTCACCGCCGGTGTGCTGAAGTGGTCGATGTCATCCAGATCGAAAACCCCTGGCTTGACCGCGTTGGCCATGGAGAACAGCACTTCGCCATTACCCGCCATGCTTTCGTGACGATGGAAGATATCCATTTCGCCAAAGCGCAAACCGCTTTCCAGAATGTTCTGCAACAGCGCCGGGCCTTTGAAACCGGCCGCATCGCGGCAAATCACGCTGATGACCAACACTTCTTCAGCTTGTGGCTGTTCTTTGTCGCTGACCGAAGGCGAAGCCTTGGTGTCTTCGACGAAATCATCGTCGCGGCTGCTGAAGCTTGGGCCGCCATCCAGATCGAGACTCAGATTCATATCGCCCTGGGACGGCTCGCCACCACGCTTGCCGCGCTTGGAACCCGACTCACGAGGCTCGCGTGCCGGCATGCTCACCGACGGCAGATCCTGCTCGTCCAGTTGCGGTTCCTTGTGGTTGTCCAGCACGCGGGACGGGCCCAACAGCTCGGCGCTGGTGTCCTCGTCCGGCAGGTTGGACAGGCTTCGGTCAAGACGGAACTTCAGTTTTCCCTTGCCGCCACGCATACGGCGCCAGCCATCAAAAAGAATACCGGCAATGACAATAATGCCGATGACGATCAGCCACTCGCGCAGACCGATTTCCATGTAATCCCGTGCCTCTATAAAAAATGCTGAAAAATAAGGGGTTTACAACCTGTAAACCGCTTTAAAACGTGGCGCCAACTCTATGTTCTGACAGGCGTTTTGCCCACGTATACGAAAAATTGACATTAAACTAGCACGACCAAAGGCAACTTTACACCGTCTGTCACTATGGCTTCAGCGAATATGTCGATTGGCCAGCAAGTCAGGACAAGTAAAAAAGTCCTATAAGCCCGTAGTATCCATCCTACAGATACAAATCAGGCATCCACCATCGCCATCGCCTCCTCGACATCCACTGCCACCAGTCGCGAACAACCAGGCTCGTGCATCGTCACCCCCATCAATTGTTCGGCCATTTCCATGGCGATCTTGTTGTGGGTGATATAGATGAACTGCACCGTCTGCGACATCTCTTTGACCAGCCGTGCGTAGCGTCCCACGTTAGCGTCATCCAATGGCGCGTCAACCTCGTCGAGCATGCAGAACGGCGCCGGGTTCAACTTGAAGATCGCAAAAACCAGGGCCAATGCCGTCAGGGCCTTTTCGCCACCGGAGAGCAAATGGATGGTGCTGTTCTTCTTTCCGGGCGGCTGCGCCATGATCGTCACCCCTGTATCGAGTAGATCTTCGCCCGTCAGTTCCAAATACGCGCGACCTCCACCGAAAACTTTTGGGAAAAGCGCCTGTAAACCGCCATTGATCTGATCAAAGGTATCCTTGAAGCGGTTGCGGGTTTCCTTGTCGATCTTGCGAATCACGTTTTCCAGTGTCTCAAGCGCTTCCACCAGATCGTCGTTTTGCGCATCCAGATAACGTTTACGCTCGGATTGTTGCTGGTATTCGTCAATGGCCGCGAGGTTGATCGCACCGAGGCGCGCAATCCGCGCGGCGATGCGTTCGAGCTCTTCTTCGGCGGCCTTTTCGCTGGCCTCGGCGGTCAGTGTGGCAAGCACGCCATGCAGGTCGTAACCGTCTTCGAGCAACTGGTCTTGCAAGGCTTTGCGTCGCACGGTCAGGGCTTGCCATTCCATGCGCTGATGTTCGAGCTGACTGCGGATCAACTGCGATTGCTGCTCGGCCTGGCTGCGGCGCTTCTCGGCGTCGCGCAGTTCGCGGTCGGCGTCTTCGAGAGCGATCTGCGCGGTCTTGAGTTCTTCGTCGACGGTCATGCGCTTGTCGAGCAACTCTTCAAGTTTCAGGCGCAACTCTTCCAGCGGTGCCTCGCCCTCCTCCAGATTGAGGCTCAACTGCTCACGCTTTTCGGTCAGGCGTTCGGACTGCATCTCCAGTCGCTCCAGCGCCTGGCGCGTCGAATCGTGCTGCGCCCGCAGGGAACCGAGGCGCACCGCCAGTTGATGGGCGTGATCCTTGTGTTGCCGCGCTTCCTGACGCACCCGGTCCAGCCGCTCGCGCAAGCTGTCGCGTTGGGCCAGCAGTAACTCGCGCTGCTCGGTGTCCAGCGCCATGCTGTCGAGGGCTTCCTGCAATTGCAGGCGCGCTTCGCCGATGTGCTCGTGCTCCAGCGCACGCTGTTCATTCAACTCGGCGAGTTCTTCATCGAGTCGGGTGCGGCGCAGGGTCAACTGTTCGGCCTTGGCTTTGCCGGCCGATAACTGGGCCTTCAATTCACCTTGCTGACGGGCTTCGTCTTGCAGCAATCGACGCAAATGTTCGCGACCGTTTTCCTGCTGGCGCTGTTGCGCGCGCAGGTTTTGAAGCTGGGTTTCCAGGGTTTCGACGGCGGCTTCACGCTCTTCACGCTCAAGGCCCAACTGCTGGATTTCCTGCCCCCGGGCCAGAACACCGCTTTCCGCTTCGCTGGCACGCCGCACCCGCAGGAAATGCCGGCCGACCCAAAAACCGTCGCGGCTGATCAGGCTCTGCCCGACGGCCAATTGCCCGCGTAAAGCCAGGGCCTGCTCAAGGCTCTCGACCGGTTTGACCTGACCCAACCACGGCGACAGATCGATCTGCGCCTCGACCTTGTCGAGCAAGCTGCCCGGCACACGCACGCCATCGCTGGCCGGACTGAGCAAACGCAGATCACCCTGGGCAAATCCGGACAGATCGAAAGCGTTGAAATCGTCCACCAGCACCGCTTGCAGATCGGCACCCAGCACGGTTTCCACCGCCAGCTCCCAACCTGCTTCAACTTTCAGGCCTTCGGCCAGACGCGGGCGATCCGCCAGATGTTGATCGCGCAGCCACTCGGCAGTACCGGTGCCTGGATCGAGGGCCGCTTGCTGCAAGGCTTCCAGCGACGCCAGACGCCCATTGAGCCGCTGCAAATCGCCCTGGGCCTGTTGCTGCGCCGACAGGGTTTGCTGCAATTGCTGGCGCAGTTGCTCGAGCTTTTCAACCTGAGCTTCTTCACTGGTCTGCAAATCTTCCAGGGTCGCTTCGGATTCAGCGAGTTGCTCGTTGAGCTCCATGATCGCCTGGTCTTCCGGGTCCGCCGCAAGCAAGGCACGCTCTTCGCCCAGACGCTTCTGGCGATCGGCCAGACGCTCAAGGCTGGTTTCCAGCTGCTGGATTCGCGATTGCTGAACTTCGGCCTGACGCCGCGGCTCGGCGGCGGTCAGATTGAACGTGTCCCACTGCTCCTGCCAGCCATGCATGGTGGTTTCGGATTCCTCCAGCGCGGCGGCGGCCTCTTCGGCGGCGGCGCTGGTGACTTCCTGCTCGGGGGTGAGCATGTCCAGCTCCTCACCAAGGGTCAGCAGCAAAGTGCGGTCATGGCCCAGGTGCGACTCGGTTTCCAGGCGCGCGCGCTCGGCTTCTTTCAAATCGTCCTGCAGCTGGCGCAAACGCTGCTGACCGTGCTGAATGCTCTGTTCGACCCGGGCGAT
This sequence comes from Pseudomonas sp. G(2018), assembly GCF_005502415.1. Classification (NCBI taxonomy): domain Bacteria; kingdom Pseudomonadati; phylum Pseudomonadota; class Gammaproteobacteria; order Pseudomonadales; family Pseudomonadaceae; genus Pseudomonas; species Pseudomonas sp. G(2018). The sequence goes on from NZ_SCOO01000023.1 coordinate 42,032, forward strand.
ATCGCCACCGACCGAATAGAAACGTCCCTGCACCAGATTGAAGCGTTCTGACAGGTCATGGTGCCCGTCCCGCAAGCGTTCGATGCTGGCATCGGCATTGCGCTGCTCGGCCACCAAGGCTTCGAAACTGATTTCCTGGGTGCCGATGATCCCCTCACGCTGGCCGACCTGATCGTTCAGATCCTGCCAGCGCAGGGCCGACAGTTGCGCCTTGAGTTGACGCTCCTCGCCCTTGTATTCCTGGTACTTCTTGGCGGCCTCGGCCTGGCGGTGCAAGCGTTCAAGCTGACGCTCCAGCTCTTCGCGCAGGTCGGTCAAGCGCTCCAGGTTTTCATGGGTTCGACGAATGCGGTTTTCGGTCTCGCGCCGACGCTCCTTGTACTTGGAGATGCCCGCCGCTTCCTCGATAAAGTTGCGCAAGTCTTCGGGTTTGGACTCGATCAGCTTGGAGATCATCCCCTGCTCGATGATCGAGTAACTGCGCGGACCCAGGCCGGTGCCGAGGAAGATGTCGGTGATGTCACGGCGCCGGCATTTGGTGCCGTTGAGGTAGTAGGTGGTCTGGCTATCACGGGTCACTTTGCGGCGGATGGAAATCTCCGCATAGGCCGCATATTCACCGAGCAGTGTGCCGTCAGAGTTATCGAACACCAGTTCGATGCTCGCCTGACTCACGGGTTTGCGGCTGGTGGAGCCATTGAAGATGACGTCGGTCATCGACTCGCCGCGCAAGTTCTTGGCCGAGCTCTCGCCCATCACCCAGCGCACGGCATCGATGATGTTCGATTTGCCGCAACCATTGGGCCCGACCACCGCCGCCATGTTACTGGGGAAGTTCACCGTGGTCGGGTCGACAAAGGATTTGAACCCCGCCAGCTTGATGCACTTTAGCCGCACGCTCAGGCGTCCGTCAGGGCTGAGATCACCAGATCGCAACTGCGCTGGCCATAAGCCGTCAGCACTTGGCGAATCTGTGGAAAGTCACGGGCGATCACCGCGGCGAGCAGGCGCTCGAACAGCTCCAGGTACTCGCTCATCGAGGCCTTGCGCTGATCCAGCGCCAGGAAGTAGGCACGGCTCATGGCCGGCTGCAGATTCTCGACGGTTTCCTGCAGATAAGGATTGTCGGCGAACGGATACGTAGCGCGCATCACATTGAAACTGTCGTCGACGAAGGTATGGATGTCCTGACGTTCGTAACTGGCGGTCAGGCGCTGCTGAATTTGCACGAACGGCGCCAGGTCAGCCTGGACTTTCCAGCCATTGGCCACGGCGTTGGCCAGCAGGATGTACATCTCGCTCATCAGCGTGCACAGGCTTCGCACTTTGTGCGCGGTGAGTTCGGTCACATGGGCGCCACGTCGCGGCAGGATCGCGATCAGGTGGCGACGCTCGAGAATCAGCAAGGCCTCGCGGACAGAACCACGGCTGACGTCGAGCGCCTGCGTGACCTTCTGCTCCTGGATGCGCTCCCCGGGCTTCATTTCGCCGCGAATGATGCGTTCGGCGAGGTGGTGAGCGATTTGCTCGGCGAGGCTGTCCGGCGCCTTGAACGTCATGGTTGTCCTTCAAACTCTTCGATTTGCACAAGCGGCGCAGTGTAGCGCAATTGATACGTCATGGCGGAGTGCCCAACCGGCGGAATTTGGCACGATTCAAGCAAAAAGCAGGCTATCCCGCGAGGGTCAATACTGTAGGAACCCGTTGTTGATCGACGAAATGCATTTTCCTGACCTTTAAGTCAGAAAATCATTGACCGGAAAGTCAGACCTGCTAAATTCGGTTCAAGTCGGTTAACAACAATAATGAGTCTGCGAGGCCTTCCGTGATCCAGTTTTTACTAAACCAGGAACTCCGTAGCGAGCACGCCCTGGACCCGAACCTGACCGTGCTCAATTATCTGCGCGACCATGTGGGCAAACCCGGCACCAAAGAAGGCTGCGCCAGCGGTGACTGTGGCGCGTGCACCGTGGTGGTCGGCGAGTTGCAGACGGATGATGCGGGCCGCGAACACATTCGCTATCGCAGCCTCAACTCGTGCCTGACGTTCGTTTCGTCCCTGCACGGCAAACAACTGATCAGTGTCGAAGACCTCAAACACCAAGGCGAGCTGCACAGCGTGCAGAAAGCCATGGTCGAGTGCCACGGCTCGCAATGCGGCTTCTGCACCCCCGGTTTCGTGATGTCACTGTTCGCCCTGCAAAAGAACAGCGATGAACCTGACTCGCACAAGGCCCACGAAGCCCTTGCAGGCAATCTGTGCCGCTGCACCGGCTATCGGCCGATTCTGGAAGCGGCCCAGCAATCCTGCTGCGGCAAAAAACCGGACCAGTTCGACGCCCGTGAAGCCGAGACCATTGCCCGCCTGAAAGCCATCGCCCCCACCGATATCGGCGAACTCAACAGTGGCGACAAACGCTGCCTGGTGCCGCTGACCGTGGCCGATCTGGCCGACCTCTACGACGCTTATCCACAGGCACGCCTGCTGGCCGGCGGCACGGACCTGGCACTGGAAGTGACGCAGTTCCACCGCACCCTGCCGGTGATGATCTACGTCGGCAACGTCGCCGAAATGAAGCACATCGAACGCTTCGAAGACCGCCTGGAAATCGGCGCCGCCACCGCCCTCTCCGACTGCTACGACGCCCTTAAGGCCGAGTACCCGGATTTCGGCGAATTGCTGCAGCGTTTCGCTTCCCTGCAGATCCGCAACCAGGGCACCCTGGGCGGCAACATCGGCAACGCTTCACCCATCGGTGATTCGCCACCGCTGCTGATTGCCCTCGGCGCACAGATCGTGCTGTGCAAGGGCGAAACCCGCCGCACCATGGCCCTGGAAGATTACTTCATCGATTACCGCGTCACGGCGCGCCAGGAAAGCGAGTTCATCGAGAAGATCATCGTGCCGCGCGCCAGCGCTGAACAATTGTTCCGCGCCTACAAGGTGTCCAAGCGTCTGGACGATGATATCTCGGCGGTTTGCGCGGCTTTCAATATCCGCCTCGAAAACGGCGTGATTGCCGATGCCCGCGTGGCTTTCGGCGGCATGGCGGCGATTCCGAAACGGGCCAGCGCCTGCGAAACCGTCCTGCGCAATGCGCCGTTCAACAGTGCCACCGTCGAACGCGCCTGCGCCGCCCTGGCCGAAGATTTCACCCCGCTCTCGGACTTCCGCGCCAGCAAGGAATATCGCCTGCTCAGCGCGCAGAACCTGCTGCGCAAATACTTCATCGAACTGCAAACACCGCACATCGAGACTCGGGTGACCGCTTATGTCTAACCATCACGCCGTAGAGAAGACCCAAGCCGAACTGGCTGAACTGTTCGCCAAGGACCTGACCACCGGTGTCGGCCGCAGCGTCAAGCACGACAGCGCCGCCAAGCATGTGTCCGGTGAAGCGCAGTACATCGACGATCGGCTGGAATTCCCCAATCAGCTGCACGTCTATGCGCGCCTGTCGGACCGCGCCCACGCGAAGATCATCAGCATCGACACCACGCCCTGCTACGCCTTCGAGGGTGTGCGCATCGCCATCACCCACGAAGACGTTCCGGGGCTGAAAGACATCGGTCCGCTGATGCCCGGTGACCCATTGCTGGCCATCGACACGGTGCAGTTCGTCGGCCAGGTGGTGCTGGCCGTGGCCGCCCGTGACCTGGAGACCGCACGCAAAGCCGCCATGGCCGCAGTGATCGAATACGAAGATCTGGAACCGGTGCTGGACGTGGTCGAGGCCTTCCGCAAAAAGCATTTCGTGCTGGACAGCCATACCCATGAACGCGGTGATTCGGCAGGCGCGCTGGCGACGGCAAAAAATCGCATCCAGGGCACATTGCACATCGGCGGCCAGGAGCACTTTTACCTGGAAACCCAGATCTCTTCGGTAATGCCTACCGAAGACGGTGGAATGATCGTTTACTGCTCCACGCAAAACCCCACCGAAGTGCAGAAGCTGGTGGCTGAAGTCCTGGACGTGTCGATGAACAAGATCGTCGTCGACATGCGCCGCATGGGCGGTGGTTTCGGCGGCAAGGAAACCCAGGCGGCGAGCCCGGCCTGCCTGTGTGCGGTGATCGCGCACCTGACCGGCCAACCGACCAAGATGCGTCTGCCACGGGTCGAAGACATGCTGATGACCGGCAAACGCCATCCCTTCTATGTCGAATATGACGTGGGTTTTGACGACAGCGGGCGCCTGCACGGCATCCAGCTGGAACTGGCGGGCAACTGCGGCTGCTCGCCGGACCTGTCGAACTCGATCGTCGACCGGGCGATGTTCCACTCGGACAACTCGTATTACTTGGGCGATGCGACCATCAACGGTCATCGCTGCAAGACCAACACCGCCTCGAACACCGCTTACCGTGGTTTCGGCGGTCCGCAAGGCATGGTCGCCATCGAAGAAGTGATGGACGCCATCGCCCGTCATCTGGCCCTCGATCCGCTGGCGGTACGCAAGGCCAACTATTACGGCAAGACCGAGCGCAACGTCACCCATTACTACCAGACCGTCGAGCACAACATGCTCGAGGAAATGACCGCCGAACTGGAAGAAAGCAGCCAGTACGCCGAGCGCCGCGAAGCGATCCGTCGCTACAACGCCAACAGCCCGATCCTGAAAAAAGGCCTGGCGCTGACCCCGGTGAAATTCGGCATTTCCTTCACCGCCAGCTTCCTCAACCAGGCAGGCGCCTTGGTACATGTCTACACCGACGGCAGCATCCATCTGAACCATGGCGGCACGGAAATGGGCCAGGGCCTGAACACCAAGGTTGCGCAGGTGGTGGCCGAAGTGTTCCAGGTGGAAATGGACCGCGTGCAGATCACCGCGACCAACACCGACAAAGTACCGAACACCTCGCCGACCGCAGCGTCCAGCGGTGCGGATTTAAATGGTAAAGCTGCACAGAACGCTGCAGAGACCATCAAGAAACGCCTGATCGAATTCGCCGCGCGGCAATACAAAGTCAGCGAAGAAGACGTGGAATTCCATAACGGCCACGTACGGGTTCGCGATCACATCCTGACCTTCGAAGCGCTGATCCAGCAGGCGTACTTCGCCCAGGTGTCGCTGTCGAGCACCGGGTTCTACAAGACCCCGAAAATCTACTACGACCGCAGCCAGGCCCGTGGTCGTCCGTTCTACTACTTCGCGTTCGGCGCGGCGTGCTGTGAAGTGCTGGTCGACACCCTGACCGGCGAATACAAGATGCTGCGCACCGACATCCTCCACGACGTCGGCGCCTCGCTGAACCCGGCCATCGACATCGGCCAGGTCGAGGGCGGTTTCATCCAGGGCATGGGGTGGCTGACCATGGAAGAACTGGTGTGGAACAACAAGGGCAAGCTGATGACCAACGGCCCGGCCAGCTACAAGATCCCGGCCGTGGCGGACATGCCGCTGGACCTGCGGGTGAAGCTGGTGGAAAACCGCAAGAACCCGGAAGACACGGTGTTCCACTCCAAGGCCGTGGGCGAGCCGCCGTTCATGCTTGGCATCGCCGCGTGGTGCGCGATCAAGGACGCGGTAGCGAGCCTGGGCGACTACCGGCATCAACCGAAAATCGACGCACCGGCGACGCCGGAGCGGGTGTTGTGGGGCTGTGAGCAGATGCGCAAGTTGAAGATGGCGAAAGCCGTTGAAGCCGAAGCCGAGTTGGCTTCGCTCTAAACCGAGGCGCGCCAATCGCTGGCAAGCCAGCGATGAGACCCGAACAGACAACGATGTTGTAGGGGTGAAAACATGTACAACTGGATCGACGCCCTCGCCGACCTGCAAAACCAGGGTGAGCCCTGCGTCTTGGTGACCATCATCGAAGAGCTCGGCTCGACACCGCGCAATGCCGGCTCGAAGATGGTCATCAGCGCCAGCCAGTCGTTCGACACCATCGGTGGCGGGCACCTGGAATACAAAGCCATGCAGATCGCCCGCGAGATGCTTGCCAGCGGCAAACAGGATACTCACCTGGAGCGCTTCAGCCTCGGCGCCAGCCTGGGCCAGTGCTGCGGTGGCGTGACGGTGTTGCTGTTCGAACCAATGGGCCAGGTCCAGGCGCAGATCGCCGTGTTCGGTGCCGGCCATGTCGGCCGGGCGCTGGTGCCATTGCTCGCCAGCCTGCCCTGCCGCGTGCGCTGGATCGACTCGCGGGACGCCGAGTTCCCCGAGCAGATCCCCCACGGTGTGCGCAAGATCGTCAGCGAAGAACCGGTAGACGAAATCGACGATTTGCCCGCCGGCAGCTACTGCATCGTCATGACCCACAACCACCAGCTCGACCTCGAACTCACTGCCGCGATTCTCAAGCGCAACGACTTCGCCTACTTCGGCCTGATCGGTTCGAAGACCAAACGGGTGAAGTTCGAACATCGTCTGCGCGACCGTGGTTTTGACAGCACGGTGCTGCAACGCATGCGCTGCCCGATGGGCATCGGCGAAGTCAAAGGCAAGTTGCCCGTGGAAATCGCCATCTCCATCGCCGGCGAGATCATCGCCACCTATAACGCGAATTTCGGCCAGCACAGCGCCAGCGCCGGATCGTCGATTGCCAAACTGCTGCCCGCTTCTCGCCGCAGCCAAGCCTCCAATTGATAAGCCTGAAAACCGGGAATCCCATGCCTCTGACTCGCAAAGCCTACCGCGCCGCCATCCTGCACAGCATTGCCGACCCCGCTGAAGTGGGTATCGAAGCCTCCTACGAGTATTTCGAAGACGGCTTGCTGGTGGTCGACAACGGTAAAATCAGCGCCCTTGGTCACGCCAGCGAGCTGTTGCCGACCCTGCCCGCCGAGATCGAAATCACCCATTATCAGGACGCGCTGATCACCCCCGGCTTCATCGACACCCACATCCATCTGCCGCAAACCGGCATGGTCGGTGCCTACGGCGAGCAACTGCTGGACTGGCTCAACACTTATACCTTCCCGTGCGAAAGCCAGTTCGCCGACAAGGCCCATGCCGATGAAGTCGCGGACATTTTCATCAAGGAATTGCTGCGCAACGGCACCACCACCGCACTGGTGTTTGGCAGCGTGCATCCGCAGTCGGTGAACTCGTTCTTCGAAGCCGCCGAGCAGTTGGACCTGCGAATGATCGCCGGCAAGGTGATGATGGATCGCAACGCCCCGGACTACCTGACCGACACCGCCGAATCCAGCTACGTCGAAAGCAAGGCGCTGATCGAGCGCTGGCACGGCAAGGGTCGCCTGCACTACGCGGTCACCCCACGCTTCGCACCGACCAGCACCCCGGAACAGCTTACCCTGGCGGGGCAGTTGCTCAGTGAATACCCGGATCTGTACATGCAGACCCACATCAGCGAAAACCTCAAGGAAGTCGAGTGGGTCAAGGCGCTGTTCCCGGAGCGCAAAGGCTACCTGGACGTCTACGATTACTATCAGTTGCTCGGCGAGCGCTCGGTGTTCGCCCACGGCGTGCATCTGTGCGACGACGAGTGCGCACGATTGGCCGAGACGGGCTCTGCCATTGCCTTCTGCCCGACATCGAACTTCTTCCTGGGCAGCGGTCTGTTCAACCTGCCGATGGCCGAGAAGCACAAACTCAATGTCGGCCTGGGCACCGACGTCGGTGGCGGCACCAGTTTCTCTCTGCTGCAAACGCTGAACGAGGCGTACAAGGTCATGCAACTGCAAGGTGCGCGCCTGAGCCCGTTCAAGTCGCTGTACCTGGCAACCCTCGGCGGCGCTCGTGCTTTGCGTCTGGAAGACAAGATCGGCAACCTGCAACCGGGCACCGACGCCGACTTCCTGGTGCTGGATTACAACGCTACGCCGTTGCTCGGGTATCGCTTGAAGCAGGCCAATAACATTGCCGAAACGTTGTTTGTATTGATGACCCTGGGGGATGACCGGACGGTGCTGCAAACCTATGCAGCGGGGAATCTGGTGCATCAGCGGTAAAAGTTTGCGCCCATAAAAAATCCCCCGTCGCTGTACAGCCCGGGGGATTTTTTTTGCCTGTCCTGCCGCCATCGCTGGCAAGCCAGCGATGGCGGCGCCGCGGTCTGTCAGATTTTCGCCGGCGACCGCCCCGGCTTCTTGGTCTGCAACAGATGCGAAAACACCGCATGCAAATCATCCGACGCACTTTCTTCGTCGAGGTTGAGTTTGCTGTCGATGTGATCCATGTGGTGCATCATCAAGTCCACCGCCAGCTCGCCGTTGCGCGCTTCGATCGCATCGATCAACTGGGTGTGCTCGTCGTAGGAGCAGTGGGAACGGTTACCGGTTTCGTACTGGGCAATGATCAGCGACGTCTGGGACACCAGGCTGCGCTGGAAACTGATCAACGGCGCGTTTTTCGCCGCCTCGGCCAGTTTCAGGTGGAACTCGCCCGACAGGCGGATGCCGGCACCCCGATCGCCGCGGGAGAAGCTGTCGCGCTCGTCGTTGACCATCTGGCGCAACTCGGCAATTTGCTCGGCGGTGGCGTGTTGTACCGCCAGCTCAGTGATCGCACGCTCTACCAGACGTCGGGCCATGAACACCTGACGCGCCTCTTCGACGCTCGGGCTGGCTACCACGGCGCCGCGATTCGGACGCAACAGCACCACGCCTTCATGGGCCAGGCGCGACAGCGCGCGGCGAATGATGGTGCGGCTGACCCCGAAAATTTCCCCCAGCGCTTCTTCGCTCAACTTGGTGCCGGGCGCCAGACGCTGTTCGAGGATGGCCTCGAAGATATGCGCGTAGACAATATCGTCCTGGGTACCGCTGCGGCCGGCTTTGCCTGCTCGCGGTTGTTTCTTGAGGGGTTGCAACTGTTCGTTCATGGGCACTCGAGTCGGGAGAACTGCGGCGAATTGACCGTGACTGTAATACGGCACAGTGGGTCGCTGGCAAGTATCGCGTAAAAAACACTGCAATTGTACACAATGGATGGTGGCAACACGACTGTACGGCTGTTTGTCGCTTCTGCTGTATAGCAACGCCTGCTTACATTTGAGTTTAGGCTTGATCGCAGAATCCGTGGCTTAACACCGCCCCCTGTGGGAGCTGGCTTGCCAGGGTAGAAACCGGGGACATCCTTTACGTTTTAAACCGCGGACATCTTCATACGTATAAGGAACACCGCTGTCATGAACGACGCCACGCACACCCAACTGCGCCCATTGGCCGATACCTCCCCTTCGGCCATCGTCGCCGGCTTCATCGCCATGATGACCGGCTACACCAGTTCCCTGGTCCTGATGTTCCAGGCCGGGCAAGCGGCGGGCCTGACCAGCGGGCAGATTTCCTCGTGGATCTGGGCGATTTCCATCGGCATGGCGGTGTGCTCGATCGGCCTGTCGTTGCGCTATCGCACGCCGATCACCATCGCCTGGTCGACCCCGGGCGCGGCATTGCTGATCACCAGCCTGGGCGGTGTGAGCTATGGCGAAGCCATCGGGGCCTATATTACATGCGCGGTGCTGGTGACGATCTGCGGTTTGACCGGCAGCTTCGAGCGGCTGATGAAAAAAATTCCCGCGTCACTGGCGGCGGCGCTGCTGGCGGGGATCCTGTTCAAGATCGGCAGCGAAATTTTCGTCGCCGCCCAGCATCGGACCGCGCTGGTACTTGGGATGTTTTTCACCTATCTGGTAGTAAAGCGCCTGTCACCGCGCTACGCGGTATTGGCCGCGTTGCTGATCGGCACCGCGTTGTCGGGGTTCATGGGACTGCTGGACTTCAGCGGTTTTCGGCTGGAAGTGGCCACGCCGGTCTGGACCACGCCGCACTTCTCCTTCGCCGCAACGATCAGCATCGGCATCCCGTTGTTCGTGGTGGCAATGACCTCGCAAAACATGCCGGGCATCGCCGTGTTGCGTGCCGACGGCTACAGCGTGCCGGCTTCACCGCTGATCACCACCACCGGTATCGCTTCGTTGCTGCTGGCGCCGTTCGGCTCCCACGGGATCAACCTCGCGGCCATCAGCGCGGCGATCTGCACCGGACCGCATGCCCATGAAGATCGCAACAAACGCTATACGGCAGCGGTCTGGTGCGGAGTTTTCTATGGGATCGCAGGGGTGTTCGGCGCGACGCTGGCGGCCTTGTTTGCCGCACTGCCCAAGGAACTGGTGCTGTCGATTGCCGCTCTGGCGTTGTTCGGCTCGATCATCAATGGCTTGAGCATCGCCATGAGCGATGTAAAGGAACGTGAGGCGGCGCTGATCACCTTCATGGTCACGGCATCGGGGCTGACACTGTTTTCGATCGGTTCTGCGTTCTGGGGAATTGTGGCGGGGGTGGTGACGTTGGTGATTCTGAATTGGAGAAAGCAGCTATAAGCTTCAAGCTTCAAGCTTCAAGCTTCAAGCTTCAAGCTTCAAGCGCATTTAACTTGCCGCTTGCAGCTTGAAGCTTGCAACTGCTTTTAAGCCTGATTGATCGGCTTTTCCGGGTACCAAACGTCCAGCAGCGGGCTGACTTCAACGCTGGTCAGCTCGGTGCGGCCCTTGAGCCAGGCTTCAACGGCAGCGCGCTGTTCAGCGCTGACCGAGCCACGCTTCTGCAGGCAAACCAGACCGTAGTCGTCGCCGCCAACATAACCCAGGCCGTTGGCTTCCATGGCTTCTTTAAGGAACGCATCGAGGAAAGCATCAATGGCTTCATCAGCCAAATCTTCTTTGAAATCCAGGTTCAGTTCGAAACCCAGCTCTTGAAATTCATCGACGCACAGTTTTTTGCGCAGACGCTGGGAACGGTTAGTCGCCATTGGAACAATCCTCTTAAGTAATAACGGCCGGCACTTTAGCAGTTTAAGCCGCCGATTGCCTGCCTCTGAACGGCGCGCACCCTACCGCCGGTAAAAAAATAGCCGATAACAAGACCAAGGCACGGCACAAGCCACGACACCTTGGGGCATAATGCCGACACTTTCATGACCGCTGAGGGCTTTCATTTTCATGCCCTCGTCTTTTCCCCCTCGGCTGTAGGGTTTTATTTCACATGATCAAATCGTTGCGTCCACTGCTGCTGGCTGGCCTCCTTTTCCCGCTGGCCCTCCCCGTTTCCGCTGAACCGATCAACACCGCGCTGTCGCCCAACGTTGAAAAAGCCCTCAAAGCCAGCAAGTTGCAGGACAACGCCCTGTCGCTGGTGATGATTCCACTCAACGGCCCGGGCACCCCGACCATTTTCAACGCCGACGTATCGGTCAACCCGGCCTCGACCATGAAACTGGTCACCACCTACGCGGCCCTGGAAATGCTCGGCCCGAACCACCAGTGGAAAACCGAGTTCTACACCGACGGCACCCTCAGCGGCGGCATCCTCAACGGCAACCTCTACCTCAAGGGTGGCGGTGATCCGAAGCTGAACATGGAAAAACTCTGGCTGTTGATGCGCGATCTGCGCGCCAATGGCGTGACTCAGGTCACCGGCGACCTGGTGCTGGATAAAAACTTCTTCGTGCAACCGCAACTGCCCGAGTTCAACGACGACGGCAACGATGAGAACAAGCCGTTCCTGGTCAAGCCCGATGCGTTGCTGGTCAACCTCAAGGCCCTGCGCTTCGTTGCCCGCAACGATGGCGGTCGGGTGCTGATTTCCGTGGAACCGCCGATTGCCAGCATCCGCATCGAAAATCAGGTCAAAGCACTCAATTCCAAACAGTGCACCGGCGGTGTGCGTTACAACCCGGTAACCCAGGCCGATGGCAGCGTGACCGTCACGGTCGGCGGTCAATTGGGCGAAGGCTGCAGCTCGCAGACCTACCTGTCGCTGCTCGACCATGCGACCTACACCGCCGGTGCCGTGCGCGCGATCTGGAAAGAACTGGGCGGCAGCATTCAAGGCCGGGACGTTCTGGCGCCAACGCCGAAAGACGCCAAGGTACTGGCTCGGGCATTCTCGCCGGACCTGGCGGAAATCATCCGCGACATCAACAAATACAGTAACAACACCATGGCCCAGCAGCTGTTCCTGAGCCTCGGCCAGAAGTTCCGCACCGATGCGGACGGCGACGACGCCAAGTCTGCCCAGCGCGTGGTGCGTCAGTGGCTGGCCAAGAAAGGCATCACTGCGCCGCATCTGGTAATGGAGAACGGCTCCGGCCTGTCCCGCTTCGAGCGCGTCAGTGCCCGGGAAATGGCTTCGATGTTGCAAGCCGCGTGGCGCAGCCCTTACGCCGCCGAGTACATCAGCTCGATGCCGATTGCCGGTACCGACGGCACCATGCGCAAACGCCTGAAGACCACCGCGATGCGGGGTGAAGCCCACGTCAAGACCGGGACCCTGAACACCGTGCGGGCGATTGCCGGTTACAGCCGCGACGTCAACGGCAATACCTGGGCCGTGGTGGCGATCCTCAACGACAAGGCCCCGTTCGGCGCATCGTCGGTACTCGATCAGGTGCTGCTGGACCTGTATCGTCAGCCGAAAACGCCGCAGACGGCTTCGGTTCCATAAGACACCACAGCCCCCTGTGGGAGCCGGGCTTGCCCGGCTCCCACAGGTCTTGTGTGTATAGACAGACTTAATTCATCTCCCCCTGCACCCGATCCCTTCCCGCCTGCTTCGCCGCATAAACCCCGGAATCCGCGCGCAGCAATAGCGCATCCGCGCCCTCGCCGACCCGCCAGCTGGCAATCCCGAAACTGGCCGTGACGACCCCCACTTCGTCGATCGGTGCATTGCGCAGGCTTTGCCACAATTCCATCGCCAGCAGATGGGCCTGTTCGCCGCCGATGTCCGGGCACAGCACCATGAACTCTTCGCCGCCCAGACGGCAGAACACATCCGTGCGGCGCAGCCGTTGACCAATGCGCTCACACACCGCCTGCAACACCCGATCGCCCACGGCATGGCCGTGCTGGTCATTGATGCGTTTGAAGTGGTCGATGTCGAGCATGATCACCGACAGCTCGCCGCCACCACGCTCCACCCGGGCCATCTCGCCGGTCAGGCGCTCCTGGAAATAGCGGCGGTTGTGGATACCGGTCAGGGCGTCGGTGACCGACAGCGCGCGCAGCTCTTCTTCCACCCGCTTCATGTCGGAAATGTCCGAGATGTAGCCATGCCACAGTACGCCGCCACCGGGGAGTTCCTCCGGCGTCGCCTCGCCGCGGACCCAGCGCAGGCCGCGCTGGGGCAGTTGCACGCGGTATTCCTCGCGCCAGGGGCTGAGGGTATCCGCCGAAGCCCGGATCGACGCACGGACACGAGTCGTGTCCTGAGGATGAATGCGCGTGAAGATCGCTTCGGCATTGAGCAGCAACACATCCGGTTCGAGCTCGTAGATCTCGCGAATACCGTCGCTGGCATAAATGACGCTGAAGCGACCGTCGAACTCCATCTTGAACTGGTAAATCCCGCCGGGCACATGGGCACTGAGTTTCTTCAACAGCAGGTCCCGAGCAGCCAACGCCTCATGCACCCGCTTGCGTTCGGTAATGTCGATGCATACCGCCAGGTGTCCAACCCACAGGCCTTGCTCGTCGAGTACCGGAGTGGCCAGCATGTTCACCATCAAATGGCTGCCATCGCCACGCACCAGCGTCCACTCCCGCGCTTCGTGCCCGCCCTCGATGCTGTTCTCGACCAACATCGCGTGGCAGGTCGGCACCGGCTTGCCGAATCGCGCGCTCAACTCGGCCGAACGTGCGGCGAGCTCCCGGGGCAAGTGCAGGTTTTCCAGGGTCATGTGCCCCACCACTTCGGCGGCGGCGTAGCCGAGCATTTGCTCGGCGCCGGCATTGAAGGTGCTGATCACACCGCGCAGGTCCGTGACGATGATCGCCACCTGAGTGGCGGCATTCAACACCCCGCGCAACTGACCGTGGGTGCCGCGCAGTTCCTGTTCGCGGGCGCGCAGTTCCTCGGTCCGCTGCTCGACCATTTTCAGCGCTCGCTGACGCTGACTGACCAATACGTAAAGCAAGGCACTGAGCAGCACGCTGAGCAAACTTCCGAGTACCACCAGGGTGGTCACCGATGAATGGTTGGCCTGCAAGAACGTTTCGCTGGGCTGGATATCGACTTGATAATCGTGATCGGCCAGTCGCAACAGCCGGGTCGCGGACAACTCACTGACGGCGGGGGCGTTCGGCGACTCGAACAGTACTTCGTGTTGTTCATCGGTGGATAAATCGAGGATGCGCACCGAAAGATAATCACGGCCCGACTCCGGCAAGCCATCGGCCAGCAACTGACGCATGCTGATCACTGCCATCACATAACCGAACGGTTTGCCGGAGGCGCCATCCGCCTGATTGCGCAGCATGACCGGCGCGACCAGCAGCACGCCTCGCGCATAGGCCGGTTCGATGCTGACCAGGTGCATCGGTTGCGACACCGCCATGCGCCCATGCCGGTCGGCCCGTTCGAGGGTGGCGCGCCGCATCGGCTGGGCCAGCAAGTCGTAGCCCAGCGGCGCGCCGAGTTTGCTTTGTGTCTGGCTGTACAGCACCACCACATACTCATCCCGCTCGGCGGCCAATTGCAGTTGGCCGTCGGCATTGAGTTCGCGCAGGGTAAAACCGCTCAGCCCCTCACCCCTTACACGGCGCTCGAACGCCGCCCGTTGATCGCCACTGACCCGTTCGGCGAATGAATACGCCTGGGTGCGGTGCAACAGAGGTAGGGTGTAGCCGTTGAATTCTTCTCGGGAAACCGAATCGGAATTGGCGAAAAACCGGCGCAGGCCATCGAGGCGCTGCTCCTGATCTTCAAAACGTTCTTCGATACGGCTGTAACGTTCACTGGCCAGCAGTTGGAAACGTTGCCGCAATTGATGGTGAAACAGGTTGAGTGTCGACCAGGCCAGTAATCCCGTGAGAATCCCGCCGACAAGCAATACCAGAAGCGCGACCAGCCAGGCCGAGACATCTTCGCGGATAAAACCCAGGATTTTTGGGCGCACGGCGTGCAACGACATAAATACAACTCAGAACGCCAGGTGCGGGAAAGCCCTTTGGCCTTGAGTTGAGTTATAGCTATTAGCCACTAATTTGACCAGCGCTGTAGGAGCGAGCCCTGCTCGCGATGATCGATAACGATAACGCGTACTTCCTGGATGTACGCGGTGCTCTCGAATCCATCGCGAGCAGGGCTCGCTTCTACAGGGGGCCAACATCAACGGGCCGTGATTTTCCACGCGCGGTGGATCTTGGCATTGCGCGCAAAATCCGGATCGATGGTCTGGGCGGTGATCTCTTCGATCGCATAACGCTCGGAAAGATTGGCCTCCAGCTCGAACTTGCGGAAGTTGTTGGAGAAGTACAAAACACCACCGGTTGCCAGCCGTGCCATGGCCAGGTCGATCAATTGCACCTGGTCACGCTGCACGTCGAAAATGCCTTCCATGCGCTTGGAGTTGGAGAAGGTCGGCGGGTCGATGAAGATCAGGTCGTACTCGTCACGGCTCGCCTCCAGCCAGGCCATCACATCGCCCTGCTCCAGACGGTTCTTGTCGGAGAAACCGTTCAGCGACAGATTGCGCCGTGCCCAGTCCAGATAGGTCTTCGACAGGTCGACGCTGGTGGTGCTGCGCGCGCCGCCCTTGGCCGCATGAACACTGGCGGTAGCGGTGTAGCAGAACAGATTGAGGAAGCGCTTGCCGGCCGCCTCTTTCTGAATGCGCAGGCGCATCGGCCGGTGGTCGAGGAACAGGCCGGTGTCGAGGTAATCGGTGAGGTTCACCAGCAGCTTCACGCCGCCTTCGTTCACTTCGACAAACTTGCCCTGCGCCGCCTGGCGCTCGTACTGCTTGGTACCGCTCTGGCGCTCGCGGCGCTTGACCACCACGCGGCTCTTGTCGATGTTCAACGCCTGCGGAATCGCGGCCAGGGCATCGAACATGCGCGCCGAGGCTTTTTCCGGATCGATGGATTTGGGGGCGGCGTATTCCTGGACGTGGACCCAATCCTGATACAGGTCAATAGCCATGGAGTATTCCGGCATGTCGGCATCGTAGACGCGGTAGCAGTCGATACCTTCACGCTTGACCCACTTGCCCAGGCCCTTGAGATTCTTTTGCAGGCGGTTGGCAAACATCTGCCCGCCTTCGCTCAGGCGAGGCTGCTCGACCACCGGCGCGGGGGCCGGAGTTGGCTTGATCGGATTGCCGTTCTTGTTGTATTTGCGCTCTTGCGGCTCGCTCGGCGCCTGATCATATTCAGCCTGCTCACGCTCGGCCTGACGCTGTTCCGGGGTGCGACGCTCGCCGGTGACGAATTGATCCGGCAGCACTTTGATCAACAGCAGTTTGCACGGCAAGGCGCCGTTCCAGAACGAATACTGCTTGTGGCTGCGGATGCCCATGCGCTTGCCCAGGTCTGGCGCGCCGGTGAACACCGCGGCTTCCCAGTTCAGGCAGGCCTGACGCAGACGCTCGCCGAGGTTCTGGTAGAGGTAGAGCAGGCTCGCCTCGTCACCCAGACGTTCGCCGTAGGGAGGGTTGCAGATCACCAGGCCTTTCTGGTTCTGGTCCGGACGCGGCTCGAACGTCGCGACTTCGCCCTGGTAGATTTTGATCCACTCGCTCAGGCCGGCACGCTCGACGTTATTGCGACCCGGTTGAATCAGGCGCGGGTCGGCTTCGTAACCGCGAATCCACAGCGGTGGCTTGGCCAGGCCGGCGGCGGCGCGCTCGGCGGCTTCTTCATGGAGTTTTTTCCACAGCGCCGGCACGTGGCCGAGCCAGGCGGTGAAACCCCATTGCTCGCGGCGCAGGTTCGGCGCGATATCGGCGGCGATCATCGCCGCTTCAACCAGGAAGGTACCCACACCACACATCGGGTCCGCCAGCGCGCCGCCTTCGGCCGCGATACGTGGCCAGCCGGAACGGATCAGGATCGCTGCCGCGAGGTTTTCCTTCAGCGGCGCCGCGCCTTGCTGCAAGCGATAACCGCGCTGGTGCAGGCTGTGGCCGGACAGGTCGAGGGACAGAATGGCTTCGCCACGGTCCAGACGCAGATGGATGCGCAGGTCGGGGTTGAGTTTGTCGATGGACGGACGGTCGCCCTGCGGCGTGCGCAGTTTGTCGACGATGGCGTCCTTGACCTTCAGCGCACCGAAGTGAGTGTTGTCGATACCCGAGCCATGACCGCTGAACTCGACTGCCAGGGTACCGTCATTGAGCATATGGTCTTGCCAGTCGATGTCGAGTACGCCGTGATAGAGATCTTCGGCGTCTTTCATCGGGAAACGCTTGAGTACCAGCAGCACCCGGTTGGCCAGGCGCGACCACAGGCACAGGCGATAAGCGGTTTCCATGGTGGCCATGCCGCGTACGGCAGAGGTGTGCTCACGTGCTTCCTCAAGGCCAAGCCCGACGGCTTCCTCGATGAGCAGGCCTTCAAGGCCTTTTGGGCAAGTGAGGAAGAGTTCGAAACGATCGGACATGAGGATTTCTGTGCCTTTGGCTGAGTGAGCTGGCAACGCATTGCCGGCCCGGTTTTCAATCAGGCGCTTTTCTCGAAGAGCGCCCGCGTGGCACGAAGGTGTGCCGTCCCACCCTTGCTGCTCGGGTTAAAAGAGCTTAGATGCAAGGACAGATAAAAAAGTTGGTGCAACAAAATGTCATAAGTCGACCCTTCGTCGAATAATCCCCACTGCAACGCGAGACATTCTCACCAAAGGATTAACCCCTTCATCCTGCGGGGGGGCCGATCATACAGGGCTTTGATCAATAAATACGCGGCGAACATCGTGTTACTTATGGCCATACCACATTAACGGTTACGTGCTTATGACAAAACGATCATTCCCTCGATGTGACGCATTGGTTAGAACTCAATACAGGTTGGCGCCGCAATGACGTCAACACCTTGGCTCGCCACGCCGGCAGCGAGCCCCCAACGGCAGAGTTTTTCTGCCTGACCTCGATTGAGGTCGACGCGATAAAAACAGTCAACAAGTGAGGGCTACACCCTATGAGAAGACTTAAGCGTGATCCGTTGGAAAGAGCATTTTTGCGCGGATATCAATATGGCGTTGGTGGCAAATCCCGTGAGCTTTGCCCATTTACTCTACCGTCGGTACGCCAAGCCTGGATTAACGGCTGGCGAGAAGGACGCGGCGACAATTGGGACGGTATGACCGGCACTGCGGGAATCCACAGACTCAACGAACTTCACGCCGTCGGCTAACACAGGGCACACACTCCGACACACAATCTGATTACGCTACGAATTAACCACGCACGTCCCATCCGGACGGCGGGCTACGGCCCAGGGGCTCCTTCGAGGAGCCCTTTTTTATGCCTACTGAATCCTCAACCTGAAGCAACAAACGCACCTGTGGGAGCGAGCCTGCTCGCGAAGAGGCCATCAGATCCGACATTGATGCCGCCTGACAGGTAGACTTCGTCGGAACGCCGCCCGGAGCCGGCTCGCTCCCACAGGGATCAGCGCAGGGCGGCGATAGCGTCGACCGACTCGCGAATCAATGCCGGGCCTTTGTAGATAAAACCCGAATAGATCTGCACCAGGCTTGCGCCCGCGGTGATTTTCTCGGCCGCGTGTTTGCCTTCGGTGATGCCGCCCGCCGCGATGATCGGCAAGCGACCGCCCAGCTCGGCCGCCAGCACCTTCACAGTGTGGGTGCTCTTGTCGCGAACCGGTGCGCCCGACAGACCGCCCGCCTCGTCGCCATGCTCCATGCCTTCGACGCCCACGCGGCTCAGGGTGGTATTGGTCGCGATGACCGCGTCCATACCGGTTTCAATCAATGCCTGGGCGACCTGGGCGGTTTCTTCGTCGGTCATGTCCGGGGCAATCTTGATGGCCAGCGGCACGTGTTTACCGTGACGCAGCGCCAGTTCCGCGCGACGTGCAGCCAGGTCGGCCAGCAACTGCTTGAGCGAGTCGCCGAATTGCAGACTGCGCAGGCCCGGAGTATTCGGCGAGCTGACGTTGACCGTCACGTAGCTGGCGTGGGCGTAGACCTTGTCCAGGCAAATCAGGTAATCGTCGACCGCACGCTCGACCGGCGTATCGAAGTTCTTGCCGATGTTGATGCCCAACACGCCCTTGTACTTGGCGGCCGCCACGCGGGCCAGCAGGTGATCGACGCCGAGGTTGTTGAAACCCATGCGGTTGATGATCGCCTCGGCTTCCGGCAGACGGAACAGCCGCGGCTTTGGGTTGCCCGGTTGCGGGCGCGGGGTGATGGTGCCGATTTCGACAAAGCCGAAACCCAACTGGGCAAAGCCGTCGATAGCCGCGCCGTTCTTGTCCAGACCGGCCGCCAGCCCCACCGGATTCGGGAAGTCCAGGCCCATGACATTCACCGGCATCTTCGCCGGTGCCTTGCACAGCAAGCCGTTGAGCCCCAGGCGCCCGCCCGCGCCGATCAGGTCCAGGGACAGATCGTGGGAAGTTTCCGGGGAAAGTTTGAACAACAGCTGACGGGCCAGGGTGTACATGGGCGGGTTGGACTCAGGGCGGCGAAAAGTGGCGGCGATTATAGCCGGGCACAGGTCCACAGGCGAGGCGCAAGAGAAAAACAGCCGGCGATGGCATATGCCTTGCACCCGCTCAGTCATCAGCACCCATGCCAACGACGGGATGAGTGCCAGGACAATGGCGTCGTCACCCGGACTTGCGTGTGCAAGGACCCGGGACGACGCTTTTTTTTGCAAGGTGAACACGCGATGAACGAACCGTCAGCCGGCCCTCTGGCCTGGGTCAATGGCAGCGATGCCCCGGAAAAGACCGAAATCAATCTGGGCTTCATGGCCCTGAGCGACTGCGCCTCGGTGGTGGTTGCCGCCACCCAGGGGTTCGCCCAGCCCTACGGCCTGACCCTGAACCTGAAGCGCCAGCCGTCCTGGGCCAATTTGCGGGACAAACTGGTCAGCGGAGAACTCGACGCCGCCCACAGCCTCTACGGCTTGATCTATGCCGTGCACCTGGGCATCGGTGGCGTGGCCGCGACCGACATGGCCGTGCTCATGGGTCTGAACCAGAACGGCCAGAGCATCAACCTCTCCCACGGTTTACAGAGCCTGGGCGTGACCGGTCCTGAGGCACTGCACCGACACGTGCACCAAACTCGCCCAAAACTAACCTTTGCTCAGACCTTTCCCACCGGCACCCACGCCATGTGGCTGTATTACTGGCTCGCCAGTCAGGGCATTCATCCGTTGCAGGACGTCGACAGCGTGGTGGTGCCACCGCCGCAAATGGTCGCGCACCTGCAAGCGGGCCGCATCGACGGCTTTTGTGTCGGCGAGCCCTGGTCCGCCAGCGCGGTGCAACAGGATCTCGGTTTTACCCTGGCGACGACCCAGACCATCTGGCCCGATCACCCGGAAAAAGTCCTGGGCTGCACCCGCGCCTTCGTCGAGCAATACCCCAATACCGCCCGGGCGCTGGTGATGGCAATCCTGCAAGCCAGCCGTTTCATCGAAGACAGCGCCGAAAACCGCCGCAGCACCGCGCAATTGCTCAGCGCACCGCAGTACCTCGACGCCCCGCTCGACTGCATCGAACCGCGTCTGCTGGGTGACTACGCCGACGGTCTCGGCAATCGCTGGCAAGACCCGCACGCCTTGCGTTTCCATGCTGATGGCGAGGTCAATTTGCCGTACCTGTCCGATGGCATGTGGTTCATGACCCAGTTCCGTCGCTGGGGGTTGTTGCGCGACGATCCGGATTACCTCGCGGTGGCCCGTCAGGTCCAGCAACTAGACTTGTATCGAGAGGCTGCCAGTGCCGTCGGAGTCGCTTCTGCGGGCGAAACAATGCGCAGCAGCCAGCTGATCGACGGCAGGGTCTGGGACGGGTCTGATCCGGCCGTCTACGCCCGCAGCTTCAAACTGCATGCCATGAGCGACAGCTCGCCCCTTATCGCCAGCCGCTGACAGGAGACTGCGAATATGTTGCGTATCCTGCTGATCAACGACACCGCGAAAAAAGTCGGGCGCCTGAAAGCGGCCCTGATCGAAGCCGGCTTCGAGGTGATCGACGAGTCCGGGCTGACCATCGACCTGCCCGAACGCGTCGAAATGGTGCGTCCGGACGTGATTCTGATCGATACCGAGTCACCCGGCCGCGATGTGATGGAGCAAGTGGTGCTGGTGAGCCGCGACCAGCCACGGCCGATCGTGATGTTTACCGACGAACACGACCCCGATGTGATGCGCCAGGCGATCAAGTCCGGGGTCAGTGCCTACATCGTCGAAGGCATTCACGCACAACGCTTGCAGCCGATTCTCGACGTGGCCATGGCCCGTTTCGAAAGCGACCAGGCCCTGCGCGCGCAACTGCACGCCCGCGACCAGCAACTGGCCGAGCGCAAGCGTATCGAGTTGGCCAAGGGGCTGTTGATGAAAATGAAGGACTGCAACGAAGAAGAGGCCTACACCCTGATGCGCCGCCAGGCCATGAGCCGCCAGCAGAAGCTGATCCAGGTGGCGGAGCAAATCATTGCCATGAGTGAGTTGCTTGGCTGAAACCTGGAGTGAATGTTCTATCGCCTTCGCGAGCAGGCTCGCTCCCACCGTTGTGTACGACACAATTCCCCCTGTGGGAGCGAGCCTGCTCGCGAATGACCGCAACACGGTCTCAAACTGTTGGCACAAATCTCGCTAGGTAATCACCACAGGTAACCAACGGCGGTTGCCCCACCTACGACAAAGACGTCGCTCACCCCATTTGCCCCTGGCGAATCGGGTAGCGGCGTTTTTTTGTTTTGGCCCCATAGCTCGGGGCCGGTGGTGCGGCCCTGCGGCGCCCCACCTGCATGAATCCCGTTCGAGACTCCTATCAGCTGAGGTGCGCGATGAATTCAAGCTTCTGGAAATCCGGCCATACCCCGACCCTGTTCGCGGCCTTCCTCTATTTCGATTTGAGCTTCATGGTCTGGTACCTGCTCGGCCCCCTGGCGGTGCAAATCGCCGGTGACTTGCACCTGACCACCCAACAGCGCGGGCTCGTGGTGGCCACGCCGATTCTGGCCGGCGCGGTGTTGCGCTTTGTGATGGGTATGCTGGCTGATCGCCTGTCACCGAAAACCGCCGGCATCATCGGTCAAGTGATCGTCATTTGTGCGTTGTTCGGTGCCTGGAAACTCGGGATCCACAGCTACGAGCAAGCGCTGCTGCTGGGGCTGTTCCTGGGCATGGCTGGCGCCTCTTTCGCCGTCGCCCTGCCCCTGGCATCGCAATGGTATCCGCCGCAGCATCAAGGCAAAGCCATGGGCATCGCCGGGGCCGGTAACTCGGGCACCGTGCTGGCCGCGCTGATTGCGCCAGTGCTGGCAGCGGCTTTTGGCTGGAGCAATGTATTCGGCTTCGCCTTGATCCCGCTGATCCTGACCCTGATCGTCTTCGCTTGGCTGGCCAAAAACGCCCCCGAGCGGCCGAAAGCCAAGTCGATGGCCGACTACTTCAAGGCGCTGGGCGACCGCGACAGCTGGTGGTTCATGTTTTTCTACTGCGTGACCTTCGGCGGCTTCATTGGCCTGGCCAGTGCCCTGCCCGGTTACTTCAACGACCAGTATGGCCTCAGCCCGGTGACCGCCGGTTACTACACCGCGGCCTGCGTGTTCGGCGGCAGCCTGATGCGTCCTTTGGGCGGCGCCCTGGCCGATCGCTTCGGCGGCATCCGCACCTTGCTGGCGATGTACACCGTAGCGGCGATCTGCATCGCGGCCGTGGGTTTCAATCTGCCAAGCTCTTATGCGGCTCTGGCACTTTTCGTCTGCACCATGCTCGGTCTTGGGGCAGGCAACGGTGCGGTGTTCCAGTTGGTTCCACAGCGCTTCCGTCGGGAAATCGGCGTGATGACCGGCCTGATCGGCATGGCTGGCGGCATTGGCGGTTTTGCCCTCGCCGCCGGCATGGGTGCGATCAAACAAAGCACTGGCAGCTACCAAATGGCGCTGTGGCTGTTCGCCAGTCTCGCTATCCTCGCCTGGTTCGGCTTGCACGGCGTGAAGCGTCGCTGGAGAACCACCTGGGGCTCGGCCGCTGTAACCGCTGCACGGGTCTGAGGCTTCCATGAGCCTGCAACTGAGTTTTGCCGAAGCCAGCGCCATCGGTCCGCGCGACGAAAATCAGGACGCCCTGCGCCTGGTGACGCCGGCCCCGGCGCTGGCCGCCAGCAAGGGTTACCTGTTTGCCATCGCCGACGGCGTCAGCCAGTGTGCCGATGGCGGCCTGGCCGCCCGCTCGACGCTGCAGGCCCTGGCGCTGGATTACTACGCCACCCCGGAAACCTGGGGCGTCGCCCAGGCACTGGATCGCCTGCTGATCGCGCAGAATCGCTGGTTGCAGGCCAACGGCAGTGGGCAACCGCTGCTGACTACCGTCAGTGCCCTGGTCTTGCGTGGCCGGCGTTTTACCCTGGCCCACGTCGGTGATTGCCGGGTGTATCGCTGGCATGCCGATCAATTGCAGCGGGTCAGCGAAGATCACGTTTGGGACCAACCGGGCATGCAGCATGTGCTCAAGCGGGCGCTGGGGCTCGATCAGCACCTGGTGCTGGATTTTCTCGACGGAGAATTGCGTCAGGATGAGAGCTTCGTGCTGCTCAGCGATGGTATCTGGGCGGTTCTGGGCGATACCGCGATTGCCGCCATACTGCGTGATCAACCGGATCTGGACCACGCCGCGCAGACGCTGGTGAGGGCCGCGCACCTGGCCGGCAGCCAGGATAATGCCAGCGCCTTGCTGGTGCGGGTCGATGCCCTCGGTGAAACCAGCATTGGCGACGCGCTGATTCAGTTGCAGCAATGGCCGCTGCCGCCGACGCTGAAACCGGGCCAGGACTTCGAGGGTTGGCAGGTCGAAGCTATTCTCGGCCAGAGTCAGCAGTCGCTGCTTTATCGAGTGCGTGACAGCCAGCAACAACCCTGGCTGCTGAAAACCCTGCCCGTTGCTCTGCGTGATGATCACTTGGCCGGGCAAGCCTTGTTGTCGGAGGAATGGTTTCTCAAGCGTGTGGCCGGGCGACATTTTCCCGAGGTCCATGCCGCCAGTCAGCGTCAGCATTTGTACTACGTGATGCGCGAATATTCCGGCTCGACCCTGGCGCAACTGCAGGCACGGATCGGAACGTTGCCGCTGCCCCAGTGGCAGGACCTGGCCGAGCGACTGCTCAAAGCGGTCGGTCTACTGCATCGACGCCAGATCCTGCATCGAGACATCAAACCGGAAAACTTGCTGCTGGGGGACGATGGCGAGTTGCGCCTGCTGGATTTCGGGCTCGCTTACTGCCCCGGCCTGTCCGAAGACCAGCCCTCTGCCCTGCCCGGAACACCCAGCTACATCGCGCCGGAAGCGTTTCGCGGTGAAGCGCCGACAGCGCAACAGGATCTGTATGCGGTCGGTGTGACCCTTTATTACCTGCTCACCGGGCATTTTCCCTACGGCGAAATCGAAGCTTTCCAGCGTCCACGGTTCGGCGTGCCCGTCAGCGCCAGCCGCTATCGCCCGGACCTGCCGGAATGGCTGGCGCTCAGCCTGGATCGCGCGGTAGCGGCGGATCCGGCTCAGCGCTTTGAAACAGCGGAAGAATGGTTGCTGCAGATAGAACAGGGTGAGCGCCGCAGCTTGAGCGTGCGCCCGCGACCTCTGCTGGAGCGTGAGCCGCTGAAAGTGTGGAGAACGTTGGCGCTGGTGTCGCTACTGATGAATCTGGCGCTGCTGTTTGCGGTATTTCATGGCTAAGACCCAGGTGTGCCCTTCGCGAGCAGGCTCGCTCCCACAAGGGATTGTTTGAACACATCCAGACCCACTGTGGGAGCGAGCCTGCTCGCGAAGACGAACTGAACGTCGCTGCAATTCTTTCGACCTGCTCCATTACCGTTTCACAATGAGGAAAACACGATGAACGCAAAAGTCTGGCTGGTCGGTGCAGGCCCTGGTGATCCGGAATTGTTGACGCTCAAGGCCGTGCGGGCGTTGAGAGAAGCGGATGTCGTGCTGATCGATGATCTGGTGAATGACGCAGTCCTTGAACACTGCAGCAACGCGCGAATCATTCCCGTGGGTAAACGCGGCGGCTGCCGCTCGACGCCACAAGCGTTCATTCATCGCCTGATGCTGCGCTACGCGCGTCAGGGCAAGTGCGTGGTGCGGCTCAAGGGTGGCGATCCGTGCATTTTCGGGCGCGGCGGTGAAGAGGCACAGTGGTTGCGCGAACGCGGGGTTGAGGTCGAACTGGTCAATGGCATCACCGCCGGGCTTGCTGGTGCCACACAATGCGATATTTCGCTGACCCTGCGCGGTGTAGCGCGCGGCGTGACACTGGTGACGGCCCATACCCAGGACGGCAGCAGCCTGAACTGGCAGGCACTGGCCCAAAGCGGTACGACCCTGGTGATCTACATGGGCGTGGCCAAGCTCAGCGAAATACGTGAACAACTGCTGGCAGGCGGAATGAGGGCCGACACGCCGGTGGCGATGATCGAAAACGCTTCACTGCCGCAACAGCGGGAATGTCGGAGTGATCTGACGAGCATGGAAGAAGCTGCCCACGCCTTCGAGCTGAAAAGCCCGGCCATATTGGTCATCGGCGCGGTTGCGGCCAGTAAAACTCTCTCCTGTGGGAGCGAGCCGGCTCCGGGCGGCGTTTCCGACGAAGAGGCCATATCTGTCGACATCAATGTCGAATGTCAACGCGCCTGAATTCCCAGTCCCATCCTCTACCCACCAAATCGCAGACAAAGAAAAGCCCGGCCTAAGCCGGGCTTTTCTCAGAGCTGCGAGCTAATTACTTAGCTTGAGCTTCAACCTGCGCTTCTACGCGACGGTTTACAGCGCGGCCAGCGTCAGTGGCGTTGTCGGCAACTGGGCGGGATTCGCCGTAGCCAACAGACTGAACGCGGGACGATTCAACACCGTACTGGTTGGTCAGAACTTGCTTAACGGCGTTTGCACGACGCTCGGACAGTTTCTGGTTGTAAGCGTCAGGACCGACGGAGTCAGTGTGACCTTCAACAGTGGTGCTGGTGGATGGGTACTGCTTCATGAAGTCAGCCAGGTTTTTGATGTCGCCGTAGCTGTTAGGCTTGACTACCGACTTGTCGAAGTCGAATTTCACGTCCAGCTCTACACGAACAACTTCAGCAACTGCTGGGCAGCCATCAGCGTCAACGGTTACGTTGGCTGGGGTGTCCGGGCACTTGTCAACGTTGTCGCACACGCCATCGTTGTCGCTGTCGGAGCAAACTTCAGCTGGTGCTGGAACTGGAGCAGCTGCTGGCTTGGAGCCGCCACCGAAGTTCACACCGATACCGACGCTAGGAGCCCACTCAGTGTTGCCCTGGTCGATGTTGTACTGAGCTTCAACGCCGGCACGGGCGTAGAAGTTGTCGGTGAAGTACAGCTTGGCGCCGCCACCAACGTTGGCGAAGGTGGAACGGTCACGGCCGTTCGAACCGTTCTGGTCGATGCTCTGGTCGGAGAAACCGGCCGAGACGTAAGGACGCAGCATGTCGCCTGGGTTGTTGAAGTGGTACAGAGCGTCCAGAGCGGTGTTAGCGCCTTTTACGTTCTTACCGTCGTCAGCACGGACGTTGTGAACTTCGTCGTAGGCCAGACGCAGTTCAACGTCGTCGGTCAGGAAGTAACCAACCGAGCCACCGAACAGGTTGCCGTCGTTTTTGAAGTTACGGGTGCTGTCAAAGTACTCTTTCTTGGCGAAGCCTTCGATTTCAACTGCGCCTTGGCCCTGTGCCAGAGCGCCGAACGAAGTGGCGGCAATAAGAGAACCAATGGCCAAGCCCAAGGTGTTTTTCAGTTTCATCCGTTAAATCCCCATCTGGTGATTGTGAAGCAGTCCCGCAAACCGGGGGACAACTCGGCGGCAAGTCTATCAGAACTTGCCTACACGTAAGAGATATTTGCGCCGAACTAAGTTTCGGCAATGCCTGCAAATTTCTCACGCAATTTATCTAGAGCGCGCTTGTACCGCATTTTTGTTGCACTCAAACCCATGTGCATGATGTCTGCGATCTCCTGAAATTCCAGCTCTGCGACAAATCGTAGCACCAAAATTTCGCGGTCGATCGGGTTCACATACACCAGCCAGCGATCAAGTCCGCCCTTCTCCTCGGGTTTCGGCGCCTTTTCTTCGGACGCTTCTTCGAGGGGGTCCAGACTCAATGCGTCCATCAAGCGACGCTTTCGCCGTTCCTTCCGATACTGTGTGATGCACTCGTTGTACGTGATGCTATATAGCCATGTCTTGAACTTCGATTTGCCCTCGAAGTTCTTCAAGCCATACAACACCTTCAACATCACTTCCTGACAGACATCATCTGCATCGCGATCGTTCCCGAGATATCGTGCACAGACGTTAAATAATGTTCGCTGGTAACGCCGCATCAGTTCTTCATAGGCGCGCGTAACATGAAACAGCTCGGTATGCGAGCGCGCGACCAACTCCTCATCAGAGAGCTCGCGGGGGTCGTAGCGCGTGGATAGCGATTGGGCTTTATTCAAAACAAGTCGGGCCGACAGTCAGGTCAATGTCCACCGCAGCCTGCGTCTGCAGGCATTTTGCGGCGGCATACATTAGCAGGGTTTGCCGGGTTAGCGGCTACTCACATGCTGCTCAAGGAGGATCCGATTGGAAAGAGAGACTAGCTCACCCTCATCGGTCAGCAATGTGGTTTTAACCGTGCCGATCTCTTCGATCTGCCCTTCGACCTCGCCAACACGCACTTGTTGCCCAACCTGGTACAACTCACGCACATAGATTCCCGCAAGAATCTGACCGGCAATTTCCCGGCTTCCCAGCCCCATGGCCAGCGCAACCGCCAGACCAACGGTAATCAAAACGATGACGATCACATGGTTGAGCAGGTCAGTCTTGACCTCCAACTGGCTGATCGCTACCGAGATGCTGATGATGATCACCAGGCCCTGGGCAATTCGCCCCAAGCCGGAAGCATAGTCCAGGCCTACGCCTTCCGCGGCGCCGCGCACCAGGCCATTGGCCAGTTGCGCCAGCAGGACACCCACCAGCAGCACCAGCGCTGCGCCGAATACCTTCGGCAAATACAACGCAAGCATATCCAGCGTAGCTGAAACTCGCTCAAGTCCAAGGGATTCTGCGGCAGAAACCAGAAAAATCAGCAGAACGAACCAATAAACGATTTTACCGATCAGCGTAGAGATCGGAACCTGCAGGCCGGCGCGTGACAGCAGCTTGGTCAAGCCGGTACCGCCCATCAGGCGATCGAGGCCCAGTTTGGCGAGCAATTTGGACAGCAGCGTGTCCAGCAGCTTGGCCACGACGAAACCCAAAAGCAGCACAACCAGCGCGCCAAACAGGTTCGGAATGAAGTTCGCAACCTTGGTCCATAACGCAGTCATTGCAGTGACGAGGCTCTGTGTCCAGAGATCAAGTTCCATATTCAATCAGCCTTATCAGCAGTGCGAGCGGTAGGTTTACGAAGACGGGACACCGGCGCCACATGGGCCGATCCATTATTCAGGGCGATCATCAGCGCGGGCAGCCAGCGGCCCAACAGGCTGAACAGATCGCCGGCGCCGACCTGGCGGTTGGCGGTTTTCAGGACGCGGCCAAGGCACGCATCGTCGTCCCGGGTGGACGGTGATGCCTTGAGCATGTCACGCAAAGACTGTTCAAACGGATCGTGCATACGCACCTCTCGTGATGTCTGTGAAAGACGCGGTCAAATTTGGTCGGGTCACATGGGTCACTTTCAAACCCAGCGCAAACGTCGGAATAACCACCACTGCCCAAGCGCCACCGAAATCATCAGCAGGCAGGCGACGAGGAAGCCATAGGGGCTTTCGGAAAACGGAATCCCCCCGACGTTGATCCCCAAAAGACCGGTCAGAAAACTCATTGGCAGAAAGATCCCGGTGATGATCCCGAAGCGATACATCGTGCGGTTCATGCGCACGCTCAATCGTCGGTCCTCAGCCTCCAGGACCAGCCCCACCCGCTCTCTGGTCAATTCCAGCTCCTCGAGATAGCGTGTCAGGCTGTTGTTCAATTCGTTCCAGTAGTCGCCATCGTCTTCGACGAACCACGGTAATTTGATCCGCGTCAGCTGACCAAAAATATCCCGCTGCGGAGCGAGAAACCGCTTCAACGCAGCAGCCCGGCGACGGATCTGTAAAACCTCTCCATGCTCGGGTGTATACCGTTCGTCGGCATCCAGCTTTTCTTCTTCCTCATCGACCACTTCCGAGAGGCAGCTGACCAGATCCTGCACCTTGTTGGTGAGGTACTGCGCCATATAAAGGATGAGTTCAGAGGCGGTTTTCGGTCCCTTGCCGTCCGCCAGTTGCACCAGCAGCTCTTCGGTGGCGCGCAATGGACGCAAACGCAGGGAAATCACCCGCTGGGCTGAGCCGAAAATCCGTACCGACACCATGTCTTCAGGCTCGGCGCCCGGATTGAGGTTTACCCCACGCAAAAATAGCAGCAGTTCGCTGTCCGAAAGCTGTAAAAGACGCGGTCGGGTATTTTCTTCCAGCAAGAGGTCGCAGCTGAACTCGCTCAGACCGCTGGTTTTGCGCAGCCAGGTCTGGGTTTGCGGGTGACTGCGATCCCAGTGCAGCCACAGGCTTTCATGGGCCTGCAGCTGCAAGTCATCGAGTTCTGTCCGGGCTATCGAACGCGCACCGCCTTTACCGTCCAGCACCAGAGCATGTACCAGCCCCCACTGCGCGTTTTCTTCCTCGAACATCCGCATTCCATTCTTCAAAAAAGTCGGATAAATCTTACTCAGGCATTTTCAGCGGACTTGGCGAAATGATCACGCCATTGTTGTCCGCATAAATGTACTGGCCTGGATGGAAGGTCACGCCGGCGAAGGTCACGGCAACGTTGAGGTCGCCGATGCCGCGCTTGTCGGTCTTCATCGGGTGACTGGCCAGCGCCTGCACCCCCAGGTCGGTTTGCGCGATAACGTCGACGTCACGGATGCAACCGTAGATCACCAGCCCTTCCCAGCCGTTATTCGCTGCCTTCTCGGCCAGCATGTCGCCCAGCAGTGCGCGACGCAGGGAGCCACCGCCATCGACCACCAGTACCTTGCCCTTACCGTTGAGTTCGACCTGGTCCTTGACCAGCGAGTTGTCTTCGAAGCACTTGATGGTCACGATTTCGCCGCCGAAGGAATCACGGCCGCCGAAATTGCTGAACATCGGTTCCAGCACCTGCACCAGCTCCGGGTAGGCGTCGCACAGGTCAGGCGTGAGGTAATGGATCATCGAGAAACTCCTGTAAAAAGGAAGACGGTACGAACATCACTGATGATTCAATCATCAAAAATGACTGGAACAGCTCAATCCGTCATATCTTAGCCGCAAGGCGATCAGAGCGAAATGCCCCTGATAGAGCGTCCAGCTTAGATCGTCATGGTCAAATCCGCTTGATTGCCCAGCAGCGGTGTTTGTTGATCCGCCAACCAGCGTGCCACCAACGGCCAGACCTCAGCCTGGGCGGCTTTGCTGACCAGCATTTCCACGTGACCGAAATTGTCGCCGAAGCCCTGATCGCGGCCCAGGTTGATAAATTGCTTGTGCTCGGAACCCACCTGATCGAACAACTTGCGACAAGCCCAGGCCGGATCCTGATGATCGCCCGCGGCGCTCACTGCCAGCACCGGCAACCTAACCTCGGCCAGCCCTGCCCACCAGTCCTTGTCGGCATCGCCAAAGCGCCCGAACAAGCCGTACCAGCGCATGCTTTCCAAGGCCAGACCGATCGGCTCGTCTTCCGGGCCGCGCTTGAGTCGTGAACCGGACAACTGGGCAAAACGCTTGAGAATGAAACGCCCGCTCCACTCGACCGGCGGAATTTTCAACGGCCAGTAGGTGCGGCTGACTTGCGTGCCGAAAAACGCTGCGGACGCCACCACCGGCTCGCCGATGTATTCACCACCCAGCGCTGCCGCCAGGGTAATGCCGCCCAGCGAATGGCCTATCCAGTGCGGGACCTGGCCGCTTTGCTCACGCACGAATGCGCCAATGGCCGGCAGATCGTAACGCGCATAGTCGGCGACGCGGTTCTTGCGGTAGTTCTGGTTGCGCTGGGACAAGCCGTGACCGCGCATTTCCGGAATCCAGACATCGAATCCCAGGCGCGTCAGATAAGCCCCCAGCCCAAGACCTTTGGGGGAAAACCAGAAGCGTCGATTGGAAAAGCTGCCATGCAACAGGACCACCGGCACGCCACGCACCGCCGGCTCGTCGGCCATGCCGAGGCGCGTCACAGCCAGTTCGACGGTACCGTCAGGGCTGTTGGCGGGCTTCAATCGATAGACATCTTCGCTCAGATCACCGCGCCGCTCGGCGCTGATCAGGGCGACAGGAAATAGGTTGCTGCTGCTTTGCATAGTCTCTTGCACAAAAAAGGGCGGCATCCAGAGGAGCCCGCCCTACGTAATCAACTGTAGGAGCGAGCTTGCTCGCGATGCACTTCAGAACACCGCGTTTATCCAGGACAAACGCGTCATCGTTAGCAACCATCGCGAGCAAGCTCGCTCCTACAACAACACCATCAAGCTGATGCTTGACCTTCCGCCAGGAAGAACCAGGTTTCCAGTACGGAATCGGGGTTCAACGAAACGCTTTCGATGCCTTGTTCCATCAGCCACTTGGCCAGGTCCGGGTGGTCCGAAGGGCCCTGACCGCAAATGCCGATGTACTTGCCGGCCTTGTTGCACGCGGCAATGGCGTTGGCCAACAGCTTCTTGACCGCCGGGTTACGCTCATCGAACAGGTGCGCGATGATCCCGGAGTCACGGTCCAGGCCCAGGGTCAGCTGGGTCAGGTCGTTGGAGCCGATGGAGAAACCGTCGAAGAATTCAAGGAATTCTTCAGCCAGGATCGCGTTGGACGGCAGTTCGCACATCATGATGACGCGCAGACCGTTGTCGCCACGGGCCAGGCCGTTTTCGGCCAGCAGATCCACCACTTGGCTCGCTTCGCCCAGGGTGCGGACGAACGGCACCATGATTTCAACGTTGGTCAGGCCCATCTCGTTGCGCACGCGCTTGAGGGCGCGGCATTCGAGCTCGAAACAGTCGCGGAACGATTCGCTGATGTAACGCGAAGCGCCACGGAAGCCCAGCATCGGGTTCTCTTCTTCCGGTTCGTAGAGCTTGCCGCCGATCAGGTTGGCGTATTCGTTGGACTTGAAGTCCGACAGACGCACGATGACCTTTTTCGGCCAGAACGCGGCGGCCAGGGTGCTGATGCCTTCGACCAGTTTATCGACATAGAAGCCGACCGGATCGTTGTAGCCGGCGATGCGCTTGTCGACGCTTTCCTTGATGTCCTGCGGCAGGCCGTCGTAGTTCAGCAGCGCCTTGGGGTGCACGCCGATCATGCGGTTGATGATGAACTCCAGGCGGGCCAGGCCCACACCGGCGTTCGGCAACTGCGCGAAGTCAAAGGCGCGGTCCGGGTTGCCGACGTTCATCATGATCTTGAACGGCAGCTCCGGCATGGCGTCCACGGAGTTCTTCTTGATGTCGAAGCCCAGTTCGCCTTCGAAGATGAAGCCGGTGTCGCCTTCAGCGCAGGAAACGGTCACGCCCTGGCCGTCTTTCAACAGCTGGGTAGCGTTGCCGCAACCGACCACGGCCGGGATACCCAGCTCACGGGCGATGATCGCTGCGTGGCAGGTACGGCCGCCACGGTTGGTGACGATGGCGCTGGCGCGCTTCATGACCGGTTCCCAGTCCGGGTCGGTCATGTCGGACACCAACACGTCGCCTGGCTGGACCTTGTCCATCTCGGACACGTCCTTGATGATGCGGACCTTGCCGGCGCCAATGCGCTGGCCGATGGCACGGCCTTCCACCAGCACGGTGCCGGTTTCCTTCAACAGGTAACGTTCCATGACGTTGGCCTGGGTGCGGCTCTTCACGGTTTCCGGACGGGCCTGCACGATGTACAGCTTGCCGTCGTCACCGTCCTTGGCCCATTCGATGTCCATCGGGCACTGGTAGTGCTTCTCGATGATCATCGCCTGCTTGGCCAGCTCGCTGACTTCGGCGTCGGTCAGGCAGAAACGCGCGCGATCGGCCTTGTCGACATCGACGGTCTTGACCGAACGACCGGCCTTGGCCTCGTCGCCGTAGATCATCTTGATGGCCTTGCTGCCCAGATTGCGGCGCAGGATCGCCGGGCGACCGGCGGCCAGCGTGCCTTTATGGACGTAGAACTCATCCGGGTTGACCGCGCCTTGTACGACGGTTTCACCCAGGCCGTAGGCGCCGGTGATGAACACCACGTCACGGAAGCCCGATTCGGTATCGAGGGTGAACATCACGCCGGCGGTGCCGGTTTCGGAACGGACCATGCGCTGTACGCCGGCCGACAGGGCTACCAACTTGTGGTCGAAGCCCTGGTGCACGCGGTAGGAAATCGCGCGATCGTTGAAAAGGGAGGCGAACACCTCTTTGGCGGCGCGAATGACGTTTTCGACACCACGGATGTTCAGGAAGGTTTCCTGCTGACCGGCGAAAGAGGCGTCCGGCAAGTCTTCGGCAGTCGCGGAAGAACGCACGGCCACGGCCACGTCAGGGTTGCCGGCGGACAGCGCGGCGAATGCGGTGCGGATTTCGGTGTTCAGTTTTTCAGGGAACTCGGCTTCCATGATCCATTGACGGATCTGGGCACCGGTCTTGGCCAGTGCATTCACGTCGTCGACGTCCAGGGCATCGAGGGCATCGTGAATCTGCTGATTCAAGCCGCTCAGTTCCAGGAAATCACGATAAGCCTGAGCGGTCGTGGCGAAGCCACCGGGCACCGAAACACCGGCACCTGCCAGGTTGCTGATCATCTCGCCCAGGGATGCGTTCTTGCCCCCCACATGCTCAACATCGTGTTTGCCGAGCTTATCGAGGGAAACTACGTACTCTACCAAGGTGATCTCTCCACTAACTGTGTTGGAAAAGCTCAGAAGCCGGTTGCTCGGGGGAGCGTTTGCCGGCTGTATGGCCTGGACCTGGAAAATAAGTGAGAATGCGGGCCATTGGCGGCCGGCAAATCGCGCCTATCATATCCAAGAATGATCATTAGCTTAAGGCCCAAGGTGCAAATGAAACGATCTGCTTTCTTTATCTCCGATGGCACCGGCATTACTGCCGAAACCCTGGGTCAAAGCCTCCTGGCGCAGTTCGAAAACATTACCTTCAGCAAAGTCACGCGGCCGTACATCGACAACGTGGACAAAGCGCGGGCCATGGTACAACAAATCAACAAAGCCGCCGAAAACGACGGATTTCGCCCGATTATCTTCGATACCATCGTCAATCAGGATATTCGTGAGATCCTCGCAACTTCCAATGGTTTCATGATCGACATTTTCTCGACCTTCCTGGCACCTCTTGAACAGGAACTGACCGAGCATTCTTCCTATACCGTCGGCAAGTCCCACTCCATTGGTGCCAACACCAACTACATGGAGCGCATCGAGGCGGTTAACTTCGCCCTCGACAACGACGACGGCGCCCGCACGCACTATTACGATAAGGCCGACCTGATACTAGTGGGCGTGTCGCGTTGTGGTAAGACGCCGACGTGTCTGTACATGGCCATGCAATTTGGTATCCGCGCGGCCAACTACCCGCTGACCGAGGACGACATGGAGCGCCTGCAACTGCCAAGCGCCCTGCGTGCCCACCAGCACAAGCTGTTCGGCCTGACCATCGACCCGGACCGACTCACCGCGATCCGCAACGAGCGCAAGCCCAACAGCCGCTATTCGAGCTACGCCCAGTGCGAGTTCGAAGTGCGCGAGGTGGAAAACCTGTTCCGCCGCGAGAACATTCCGAACATCAACTCCACGCATTTTTCCGTTGAAGAAATCTCCGCGAAGATTTTGGTGGAGAAAGGTGTGGAGCGGCGGTTCAAATAAATCTCTATTGCCTGTTCCGGCCTCATCGCCAGCAGGCTGGCTCCCACAGTTGATTTGTGTTCACCGCATATCCCCTGTGGGAGCCAGCCTGCTGGCGATTGAACGATGACTCGGCCTCCTAGATCACAAACAAATCCACAAACCGATTAACAGACGTCGCTTCAAGCGCTGCCTGGTCCTTGCACAACGCAAAAATCTCCTCGCTACGCTGCCCGGTAAATCGTGTCAGCAGGTTCGCCCTGAATTTCTCCTCCAACAACGGAATGCCCTCGGCACGGCGCCGACGGTGACCAATCGGGTACTCCACCACCACGTTCTCGGTGCTGGAACCGTCCTTGAAAAACACCTGCACCGCATTGGCAATGGAGCGTTTGTCCGCTTCCAGGTACTCGCGGGTGTAACGCGGGTCCTCGACGATGACCATTTTGTCGCGCAGCACATCGATGATCGGATGTGCCCTGTGGAAGTCATCCTCGTAGTGTTCGGCCACCAGATTGCCGAAGGCCAGCGGCACTGCGGTCATGTACTGGATGCAGTGATCGCGGTCGGCGGCATTGGCCAGCGGGCCGACCTTGGAAATGATGCGGATCGCCGATTCGTGGGTGGTGATGACGATTTTGTCGATCTCGTGCAATCGATTGCGCACCTGCGGGTGCAGGGTCACCGCTGCTTCGCAGGCGGTTTGCGCGTGGAACTCGGCGGGAAAGCTGATCTTGAACAGCACGTTTTCCATCACATAGCTGCCGTACGGGCGGGAGAAACTGAAGGCACGCTTGTCTTCGGCCTTGAGCGCCAGATCGTTATTGGTGTGGCTGAACAACACGTCGTAGAAGCCCCATTGTTTAGCGCTCAAGACACCGGGAATACCCATCTCACCCCGCATCGCGATGTCTGCCAGACGCACCCCACGGCTGGAGGCGTCGCCGGCCGCCCAGGATTTCCGCGAGCCGGCATTCGGCGCATGACGATAGGTGCGCAACGCCTGACCATCGGCAAAAGCGTGGGACAACGCCGACAGCAGTTGCTCGCGGTTGGCCCCCATCAGTTTGGCGGTGACCGCGGTGGAGGCGACTTTCACCAAAATGACGTGATCGAGGCCGACACGATTGAACGAGTTTTCCAGAGCGATCACGCCTTGAATTTCATGGGCCATGATCATGGCTTCGAGTACAACGCGCACGGTCAGCGGTGCATCGCCATTGGCCAGGCGTTTTTGTGACAGGTGGTCGGCCACCGCGAGAATGCCGCCCAGGTTATCCGAGGGGTGCCCCCACTCGGCGGCGAGCCAGGTGTCGTTGTAGTCGAGCCAGCGCACGATGCAGCCGATGTCCCACGCGGCTTTAACCGGATCCAGACGATAACTGGTGCCGGGAACCCGCGCGCCGAACGGCACGACAGTGCCTTCGACCACAGGCCCCAGGTGCTTGGTGCATTCGGGAAAGCGCAGCGCCAGCAGGCCACAGCCCAGGGTGTCCATCAGGCAGTTGCGGGCGGTGTCCAGGGCTTCTGTGGATTCGATCTTGAAGTTGAGGACGTAATCGGCAATGTTCTGCAGGACCTGGTCATAGTCCGGACGATTGTTCAGGTCAACGTTGGCGCTCATGTTCGATTCACTCTTGTAGGAGCGAGCTTTGCTCGCGATGGTTGTCAACGATAACGCTGGGTGCCTGACACCCCGTGTACTCTCAGGTCCATCGCGAGCAGGCTCGCTCCTACATAAGGTATGGGTCAGAACGAATCACCCGGCACGCGGACGTAACCTTCCATCAACACCCGCGCACTGCGGCTCATGATGGCTTTGTTCACGGTCCATTCGCCGTCGACCTGGCTGGCTTCGGCGCCGACGCGCAAGGTGCCCGACGGGTGACCGAAGCGCACGGCATTGCGTTCGACACCGCCCGCCGCGAGGTTGACCAAAGTGCCGGAAATCGCTGCCGCCGTGCCGATCGCCACCGCTGCGGTGCCCATCATCGCGTGGTGCAGCTTGCCCATGGACAACGCGCGTACCAGCAGGTCGACATCACCGGCGGCAATCGCCTTGCCGCTGGACGCCACGTAGTCCGCAGGCTTGGCGACAAACGCCACCTTCGGCGTGTGCTGCCGCTTGGCCGCTTCGTCAATGTTCGAAATCAGGCCCATACGCAGTGCGCCGTAAGCGCGGATGGTTTCGAACATCAACAACGCTTTCGGGTCGCCGTTGATCGCGCCCTGCAATTCGGTGCCGGTGTAACCGATGTCTTGGGCATTGACGAAAATGGTCGGGATGCCGGCGTTGATCATGGTGACCTTGAGCGTGCCGACGCCCGGCACTTCCAGATCATCGATCAGGTTGCCGGTGGGGAACATCGAACCACCGCCACCCTCTTCTTCCGCTGCCGGGTCGAGGAATTCGAGTTGTACTTCGGCAGCCGGAAAGGTCACACCGTCGAGCTCGAAGTCGCCGGTTTCCTGCACTTCACCGTTGGTGATCGGCACGTGAGCGATGATGGTCTTGCCGATATTGGCCTGCCATACACGGACCACGGCAACGCCGTTTTGCGGAATGCGACTGGCATCCACCAGGCCATTGCTGACGGCGAACGAACCGACCGCCGCCGAGAGGTTGCCGCAGTTGCCGCTCCAGTCGACGAAAGGCTTGTCGATGGACACCTGACCGAACAGGTAATCGACGTCGTGATCGGCCTTGGTGCTTTTCGACAGGATCACGGTTTTGCTGGTGCTTGAGGTCGCGCCGCCCATGCCGTCGATTTGCTTGTCGTAAGGGTCGGGACTGCCGATCACCCGCAGCAGCAGCGCGTCGCGGGCCGGGCCCGGAACCTGTGCCGCTTCGGGCAGGTCCTTGAGGCTGAAGAACACGCCTTTACTGGTGCCGCCACGCATATAGGTGGCGGGAATCTTGATCTGCGGTGCGTGAGACATGATTGCTCCTTCATAACGGGCACGGGACCCAAAGTCCCGTGCCCGTACAGCCTGTATTAGACGGCAACCGCCGACTCTTCGAGGAAGTCCTGGGCGAAGCGTTGCAACACGCCGCCCGCCTCGTAGATCGACACTTCTTCGGCGGTGTCGAGGCGGCAAGTCACTGGCACCTCGACGCGCTCGCCGTTCTTGCGATGGATCACCAGCGTCAGCTCGGCGCGCGGTGTGCGATCGCCGATCACGTCGTAGGTTTCGCTGCCGTCGATGGCCAGGGTGTGACGGTTGGTACCCGGCTTGAACTCCAGCGGCAACACGCCCATGCCTACCAGGTTGGTACGGTGAATGCGCTCGAAACCTTCAGCGGCAATCGCTTCCACACCCGCCAGTCGCACGCCCTTGGCCGCCCAGTCGCGGGACGAACCCTGACCGTAGTCGGCACCGGCGATGATGATCAGCGGCTGCTTGCGGTCCATGTAGGTTTCGATGGCTTCCCACATGCGCATGACCTGGCCTTCCGGCTCGACCCGCGCCAGCGAGCCCTGCTTGACCTTGCCGTTTTCCTGGACCATTTCGTTAAACAGTTTCGGGTTGGCGAAGGTCGCGCGCTGCGCAGTGAGGTGATCGCCCCTATGAGTCGCGTAGGAGTTGAAGTCCTCTTCCGGCAGGCCCATTTTCGCCAGGTATTCGCCGGCGGCGCTGTCCAGCATGATGGCGTTGGATGGCGACAGGTGATCGGTGGTGATGTTGTCCGGCAGCACCGCCAGCGGACGCATGCCCTTGAGCGGACGAGCCCCGGCCAGCGCACCTTCCCAGTATGGCGGACGGCGGATGTAGGTGCTCATCTCGCGCCAGTCGTACAGCGGCGCCACTTTCGGGCCGGTGTCTTCGTGGATGGCAAACATCGGGATGTAGACCTGACGGAACTGTTCCGGCTTGACCGAAGCTTTCACCACAGCGTCGATTTCTTCGTCGCTTGGCCAGATGTCTTTCAGGCGGATTTCCTTGCCATCGACTACGCCCAGCACGTCTTTTTCGATGTCGAAACGGATGGTGCCGGCGATGGCATAAGCGACCACCAGCGGTGGCGAGGCGAGGAACGCTTGCTTGGCGTACGGGTGAATCCGGCCGTCGAAATTGCGGTTGCCGGACAGTACGGCAGTGGCGTACAGATCGCGGTCGATGATCTCTTGCTGGATCACCGGATCCAGCGCACCGGACATGCCGTTGCAGGTGGTGCAGGCAAAGGCCACGACGCCGAAGCCGAGCTGCTCCAGTTCATCGGTCAGGCCGGCTTCGTCCAGGTACAGGGCCACGGTTTTCGAACCCGGCGCCAAAGACGATTTGACCCACGGCTTGCGGGTCAGGCCGAGCTTGTTGGCGTTGCGCGCCAGCAGGCCGGCAGCGATCACGTTGCGCGGGTTGCTGGTGTTGGTGCAGCTGGTGATGGCCGCGATGATCACCGCGCCGTCCGGCATTTGACCCGGTACGTCTTCCCACTGGCCGGAGATGCCTTTGGCCGCCAGATCCGAAACCGCCACACGGGCGTGCGGGTTGCTCGGGCCGGCCATGTTGCGCACCACCGAAGACAGGTCGAAGGTCAGGCCGCGCTCGTATTGCGCGCCCTTGAGGCTGTCCGCCCACAGGCCGACCTGCTTGGCGTAGTTCTCGACCAACTGCACCTGGTCGTCTTCACGGCCGGTGAGCTTGAGGTAGTCGATGGTCTGCTGATCGATGTAGAACATCGCCGCCGTGGCGCCGTACTCCGGGGCCATGTTGGAAATGGTGGCACGGTCGCCAAGCGTCAGTGCGGAGGCGCCTTCTCCGAAGAATTCCAGCCATGCACCGACCACTTTTTGCTTGCGCAGGAATTCGGTCAGCGCCAGCACCATGTCAGTGGCGGTGATGCCCGGCTGCAGCTTGCCGGTCAGTTCGACACCGACGCTTTCCGGCAGGCGCATCCACGACGCGCGGCCCAGCATCACGCTCTCGGCTTCCAGGCCACCGACGCCAATGGCGATCACGCCCAACGCATCGACGTGCGGTGTGTGGCTGTCGGTGCCGACGCAGGTGTCGGGGAATGCAACGCCGTCGCGCACTTGAATCACCGGAGACATTTTCTCCAGGTTGATCTGGTGCATGATGCCGTTGCCCGGCGGGATCACGTCGACGTTCTTGAACGCCTTCTTGGTCCAGTTGATGAAGTGGAAACGGTCTTCGTTGCGACGGTCTTCGATGGCGCGGTTCTTCTCGAACGCCTCGGGATCGAAGCCGCCACGCTCGACGGCCAGGGAGTGGTCGACAATCAGTTGCGTCGGCACCACCGGGTTGACCTGCGCCGGGTCACCGCCTTGCAAGGCGATGGCGTCACGCAGGCCGGCGAGGTCCACCAGTGCGGTCTGGCCGAGGATGTCGTGGCACACCACGCGGGCCGGGAACCATGGGAAATCGAGGTCGCGCTTGCGTTCGATGAATTGCTTCAGGGATTCGGTGAGCGTGGCCGGGTCGCAGCGACGCACAAGGTTTTCCGCCAGCACGCGGGAGGTGTACGGCAGGGTGTCGTAGGCGCCGGGCTGGATGGCCTCGACCGCCGCGCGGACGTCGTAGTAATCCAGATGGCTGCCGGGCAGCGGTTTACGGAATTCTGTGTTCATCGGTCAGGACTCGGTCACGGTAAATACAAAAGGGTGGGGCCTGGCGCCGGATTCGAAATCAACACAATCCACTGTGGGAGCGGGCTTGCCCGCGATTGCGGTGGGTCAGCCGACATTTGTGTCGTATGTAACTCCGTCATCGCGGGCAAG
This sequence comes from Pseudomonas sp. G(2018), assembly GCF_005502415.1. Classification (NCBI taxonomy): domain Bacteria; kingdom Pseudomonadati; phylum Pseudomonadota; class Gammaproteobacteria; order Pseudomonadales; family Pseudomonadaceae; genus Pseudomonas; species Pseudomonas sp. G(2018). The sequence goes on from NZ_SCOO01000023.1 coordinate 82,561, forward strand.
CCCGCTCCCACAGGGATTTGCGCTACATCCAAATCCCTGCGTCAGAGCCCCCACCATTCAGCGTTGTTCGATTGGCACGAACTTGCGCTGTTCGACGCCGACGTACTCGGCGCTGGGGCGGATGATGCGGTTGTTGGCGCGTTGTTCGTACACGTGGGCAGCCCAGCCGGTCAGGCGCGAGCAGACGAAAATCGGTGTGAACAACTTGGTCGGGATGCCCATGAAGTGGTACGCCGAGGCATGGTAGAAGTCGGCGTTCGGGAACAACTTCTTCTGTTCCCACATTGTGGCGTCGATCGCTTCGGAAACCGGGAACAACACCTTGTCGCCCACTTCAGCGGCGAGTTTTTTCGACCAGCCCTTGATCACTTCGTTACGCGGATCGTTGTCCTTATAGATCGCGTGGCCGAAGCCCATGATCTTGTCCTTGCGCGCCAGCATGCCGAGGGTGCCCTCGACCGCCTCCTCTGGCGACGAGAAACGCTCGATCATTTCCATCGCTGCTTCGTTGGCGCCGCCGTGCAGCGGACCGCGCAGCGAACCGATGGCCGCGGTGATGCAGGAGTACAGGTCCGACAGGGTCGATGCGCAAACCCGTGCGGTGAAGGTCGAAGCGTTGAACTCGTGCTCTGCGTAGAGGATCAACGACACGTTCATCACTTTGACATGCAGCTCGCTCGGCTTTTTGCCGTGCAGCAAGTGCAGGAAGTGACCGCCGATGGACGGCTCGTCGCTCACGCAATCGATGCGCTTGCCTTCGTGGCTGAAGCGATACCAGTAGGTCATGATCGCCGGGAACGCGGCCAGCAGGCGATCAGTCTTGTCGTGCTGCTCGGAGAAGTCTTTCTCTGGCTCCAGGTTGCCCAGGAACGAGCAACCGGTGCGCATCACGTCCATCGGATGGGCGTCGGCAGGGATGCGTTCCAGCACTTCTTTCAAGGCTTGCGGCAGGTCGCGCAGCTTGCTCAGCTTGCTGATGTAGGCTGCCAGTTGGGTTTTGCTCGGCAGTTCGCCGTACAGCAGCAGGTAAGCGACTTCTTCGAATTGAGCGTCAGCCGCCAGTTCGCGAACGTCGTAGCCGCGATAGGTCAGCCCTGCGCCCGACTGGCCCACGGTGGACAGTGCGGTTTGCCCGGCAACCTGGCCACGGAGCCCGGCGCCACTGAGTACTTTTGCTTCGGCCATTGCTGCCTCCAATCTTGAATTTATTAGGGAGTTATTCGACTTACTTCTTCGCCGCAAACAACGCATCGAGCTTCTGCTCGAAGGTGTGGTAGTCGATGCGATCGTAAAGCTCCATGCGCGTCTGCATGGTGTCGATGACGTTTTGCTGCGTGCCGTCGCGGCGGATCGCGGTGTAGACGTTTTCCGCCGCCTTGTTCATGGCACGAAAGGCCGACAGCGGGTACAGCACCAGCGACACGTCGGCAGCGGCGAGTTGCTCGGTGGTGTACAGCGGTGTGGCGCCAAATTCAGTGATGTTGGCCAGGATCGGTGCTTTCACGCGGCTGGCGAACAGTTTGTACATCTCCAGTTCGGTGATGGCTTCCGGGAATACCATGTCGGCGCCAGCCTCGATGCACGCCGCCGCGCGATCCAGAGCGGACTCCAGGCCTTCCACGGCCAAGGCGTCGGTGCGAGCCATGATCACGAAGCTGTCATCGGTACGGGCATCGACGGCCGCTTTGATGCGGTCGACCATTTCCTGCTGCGAAACGATTTCTTTATTAGGACGGTGACCGCAGCGCTTGGCGCCGACCTGGTCTTCGATGTGAATCGCTGCCGCGCCGAACTTGATCATCGACTTGACGGTACGGGCGACGTTGAACGCCGAGGAACCGAAACCGGTGTCCACGTCTACCAGCAGTGGCAAATCGCAAACGTCGGTGATGCGGCGCACATCGGTCAACACGTCATCCAGACCGGTAATGCCCAGGTCCGGCACACCGAGGGAGCCGGCAGCGACGCCGCCGCCGGACAGGTAAATCGCCTTGAAACCGGCACGCTTGGCCAGCAGCGCGTGGTTGGCATTGATCGCGCCGACCACTTGCAATGGATGCTCGCTGGCGACCGCATCGCGGAAACGCTGGCCTGGAGTGCTCTTGTTGGAACTCATGACTCACCTCGTTTGGCTGTCGGATTGGCGCCGTCCTGGTAGTGACGGGCGATGTTGCGTTTGGAAGCGCCGATGTGACGGCGCATCAACAACTCGGCCAGTTCACCGTCACGGTCGGCGATGGCATCGAGAATTCGGTGGTGCTCGGCAAAGGCCTGGTGCGGACGATTGGGCGTGGTGGAAAACTGGATGCGATACATGCGCACCAATTGATAGAGCTCGCCACAGAGCATTTGCGTCAGGGTGCGGTTACCGCTGCCCTGGATGATTCGGTAGTGGAAGTCGAAATCGCCTTCCTGCTGGTAATAGCCTCGGCCAGCCTGGAACGCTTCATCGCGCTCGTGGGTTTCGAGGACGCGCCGCAGTTCGTCGATTTCTTCGACACTCATTCGCTCGGCCGCCAGACGACAGGCCATGCCTTCGAGGGATTCGCGGATTTCGTAGAGCTCCAGCAGCTCCGCGTGATTGAGCGACACTACCCGCGCCCCGACGTGCGGTACGCGCACCAGCAGGCGCTGACCCTCCAGCCGGTGGATAGCCTCGCGCAGCGGACCGCGGCTGATGCCATAGGTACGAGCCAGCTCCGGCTCCGAAATTTTGCTGCCAGGAGCGATCTCGCCCTTGACGATAGCCGCCTGAATGCGCCGGAAGACGTTCTCGGACAGTGTTTCCGAATCGTCCTGGACGGTAAGCGGCGGATCGAGTTGATCCAGCATATTGTCGACACCTTGAAAACCAATGCCGCAAAAACTAGCGAATTCAGCAACCACAGTCAAAGGATAAATCGATATTGTCGACAATCGTCTAATAACCGCTTGCACCAACACGATGCAGCAGCTCTGGTTATAGCCGCCCGCCAGCGCTGGCGCCATCAAACCACCGTGCTAGAATGCCGCCCGCATTTGTTTGTCACATCTGCACTGTCTGTCATAAATAGCTGATAGGCATACGAGGAGCTTGCGCAGCAATGCCAGGGTCTTGAATCGAAATACGGACCGCTGCGCACCAGGATTTATGAGACTCAAGCCCTTCTCCACATTCCTTTATTTTCTTTGCCTGCCCGGTTTTGCAGTGGCGGGGGAAAAGACTGTGTATGGCCTCAATGAGTACGCGTCGCTGGGCGGCATCGACCTCGAAGTAGCCGCCAAACTCGATACCGGGGCGAAAACCGCTTCCCTGAGTGCCCGCGACATCAAGCGTTTCAAACGCAATGGCGAATCCTGGGTACGCTTCTATCTGGCCATCGACGCCGCCCATTCGCACCCGATCGAACGACCGCTGGCCCGCGTCAGCAAGATCAAGCGCCGCGCCGGTGACTACGATCCGGAAGAAGGCAAGAAGTACACCGCCCGTCCGGTGATCGAACTGGATATCTGCATGGGCTCGGCCTTACGCAGCATCGAAGTGAACCTGACCGACCGTAGCGCGTTCCAATACCCGCTTTTGATCGGCTCCGAAGCGCTCAAACGCTTCGATGCACTGGTCGACCCCAGTCTTAAATACGCTGCCGGCAAACCCGCCTGCGCCACCGACGCTCATACCGCAGAGTAATTCCAATGCGCTCTCTTACCCTTCATCTGAAAATGCTGATCGCCATCCTGGTGGTGCTGGGCATTTCAGTCACGGCCTATCAGATCTTCGTGCTGGGCATTCCCGTGACCGAAGACGCCACCGACGACTTGTGGAACATCGACGCCAAGGTCGAGTTCGTCGCCAGTGCCAAGGACCCGGTCAAGATCCAGATGTTCGTGCCGCCGTTGAGCCGCGACTACGTCAGCCTCAACGAAAGCTTCATCTCCAATAACTATGGGGTGGCGGTCAACCGCGTCGATGGCAACCGCAAGGTCACCTGGTCGGCACGTCGGGCCAAAGGCAACCAGACCCTTTATTACCGCCTGGTGCTGACCAAGCGCTACAGCGCCGAAAAAACCAAGATCAAAGGGCCGACTTTCCGCGACAGCATCGCCATCGAAGGCCCGGAAAAAATCGCCGCCGAAGCCCTGCTCGCGCCGATTCGCCAACACTCGGCCGACGTCGAAACCTTCGTCGGCGAAGCGATCAAGCGTGTCAACAATGTCAACGACGACAACGTGAAGCTGCTGCTGGCAGGCGATCCGTCCACCGCGCAAAAGGCCAGGATCGTTGAACTGGTGCTGTCCATCGCCCATGTGCCGGTGGAAAAGGTCCACACCATTCGCCTGGTGGCCGATCAACCGCAAACCCCGGAACTCTGGTTGCGCAGCTTCAACGGCACCGACTGGCTGTACTTCAATCCGGAAACCGGCGAACAGGGCCTGCCGACCGACCGCCTGCTGTGGTGGACCGGCGATGAAAACCTGATCACCGTCGATGGCGGCAAGAAAGCCACCGTCACCTTCAGCATGAATAACAGCGAAATGAACGCCATTCGCCTGGCCAAGCTGACCGACGAAAACACCGACGCCAACTTCCTCGAATACTCGCTGTACGGCTTGCCGCTGCAAACCCAGCAAACGTTCATGATCATGGTGATGATCCCGATCGGTGTGCTGGTGATCCTGATCCTGCGCAACCTGATCGGCCTGCAGACCCTCGGCACGTTCACCCCGGTGCTGATCGCCCTGGCCTTCCGCGAAACCCAGCTCGGTTTCGGCATCGTGCTGTTCACAATCATCACGGCCCTGGGGCTGTCGCTGCGCTCCTATCTGGAACACCTGAAACTGCAAATGCTGCCGCGGCTGTCGGTGGTGCTGACCTTCGTGGTGGTGTTGATCGCGGCCATCAGCCTGCTCAGCCACAAACTCGGTCTTGAGCGCGGGTTGTCGGTGGCGCTGTTCCCGATGGTGATTCTGACAATGACCATCGAACGCCTGTCGATCACCTGGGAAGAACGTGGCGCCAGCCATGCCATGAAAGTGGCGATCGGCACCCTGTTCGCCGCCACCCTGTCACACCTGATCATGAGCGTGCCGGAACTGGTGTATTTCGTGTTCACCTTCCCGGCGATCCTGCTGATCCTGGTGGCCTTCATGCTGGCGATGGGGCGCTATCGCGGCTACCGCCTGACCGAGCTGGTGCGTTTCAAGGCCTTCCTGAAAAAGGCTGATGCCTGATGTTCGGTTTCTGGAAGACCTGGAAGGCCCTGGAAGCCCGGGGCATCATGGGGATCAATCGGCGCAACGCAGACTATGTGCTCAAGTACAACAAGCGCAGCCTGTACCCGATCGTCGATGACAAGATCATCACCAAGGAACGCGCCATCGCCGCCGGCATCCATGTGCCGGAGTTGTATGGAGTGATCTCTACCGAAAAGGAAATCGACAAGCTCGACGAGATCATCGGCGAACGCAGCGATTTCGTGATCAAACCGGCCCAGGGCGCGGGCGGCGACGGCATCCTGGTGATCGCCGACCGCTTCGAGGGGCGCTATCGCACGGTGTCCGGCAAGATCATCAGTCACGAGGAAATCGAGCATCAGATTTCCAGCATCCTCACCGGGCTGTATTCCCTCGGCGGGCACCGCGACCGGGCGCTGATCGAGTACCGGGTAATTCCGGACCAGATCTTCAAAAGCATCAGCTACGAAGGCGTGCCCGATATCCGCATCATCGTGCTGATGGGTTACCCGGTCATGGCCATGCTGCGCCTGCCGACCCGCCAGTCCGGTGGCAAGGCCAACCTGCACCAGGGCGCCATCGGCGTCGGTGTCGACCTTGCCACCGGCCTGACCCTGCGCGGCACCTGGCTGAACAACATCATCACCAAGCACCCGGACACCACCAACGCAGTGGATGGCGTGCAACTGCCCTACTGGGACGGTTTCATGAAACTCGCCGCCGGTTGCTATGAGTTATGCGGCCTGGGTTACATCGGTGTCGACATGGTGCTCGACCAGGAAAAAGGCCCGCTGATCCTCGAGCTCAACGCCCGACCGGGCTTGAACATCCAGATTGCCAATGATTGCGGCCTGACCTTGCGCACCCATGCGGTCGAGGCGCGGCTGGAAGAGCTGAAAGCTCGCGGCGTGACCGAAACCGTCGAAGAACGCATGGCGTTTGTGCAGGAGATGTTCGGGCATATTCCGCCGGTTGAAGGTTGATCCCTTCCTGTAGGAGCGAGCTTGCTCGCGATGGTCGTCAATGATTACGCGGGTTTCTGAATGCCCACGTTGTTCCGGCGTTTTTCGCGAGCATGCTCGCTCCTACAGGTCATCAATCCCCTCTAGGAGCAATTCCCCGAGGGGACTACAATCGCCACCCCGCCTCGATGGCCGATCCAACCCGCCCATGCTGACCTGTTCCGTACACCCCCTGCCCTATCGCGCCAACCCCGCCGACTATTTCGCGGCCATCCGTCATGCCCCCGGTGCCGTACTGCTCGACAGTGGCCGCCCCAGCGCCGAGCGTGGCCGGTTTGACCTGCTCAGCGCCTGGCCGCTGGAACAACTGACGGTAGCGCCTGACGAACGTGGCGGCAGTTTCCTGCAACGCCTGCGGGATAACCTGACTCGACTGGGTGAAGCATCGTTGCCGGCACCCTATGAGTTGCCGTTCGCGGGCGGCTTGATCGGCTACCTGAGCTACGACTTCGGCCGCCACCTGGAAAATCTGCCACACCAGGCGCAGGACGACCTGCAACTGCCGGATGCACGTTTCGGTCTGTACGACTGGGCGCTGATCAGCGATCACCACCAGGCCACCAGTCAGCTGGTGTTTCACCCGACGCTGGCCGACAGCGAGCGTCAACGCCTGATCCAGCTGTTCAGCCAGCCCGCCGCTGAGGCGGTCGAGTCGTTCACACTGCAAGCGCCCATGAAGCCCGACCTGAGCGTTGATCAGTATCGGCAGGCCATCGAGCGCATTCAGCAATATATCCAGGCCGGTGACTGCTATCAGGTCAACTTCGCCCAGCGTTTCCGCGCCCCCTGCCAGGGTGACCCATGGGCGGCGTATTGCGCGCTGCGGCTGGCGTGCCCGACGCCGTTTTCCGGCTTCCAGCGCTTGCCCGACGGTGGCGCGGTGCTGAGCCTGTCACCTGAGCGTTTTGTCAAAGTCAGCGAAGGTCATGTGGAAACCCGTCCGATCAAAGGCACGCGCCCTCGCGGCCTGACCCCGGCCGAAGATGCGGCCAATGCCGCCGAACTGCTGGCCAGCCCCAAGGATCGTGCGGAAAACCTGATGATCGTCGACCTGCTGCGCAACGACCTCGGTCGCACCTGCCGCACCGGCTCGGTCCGGGTCCCGGAACTGTTCAGCCTGGAAAGCTACCCCAATGTGCATCATCTGGTGAGCAGCGTGACCGGTGAACTGGCAGATGAACGGGACGCATTGGACCTGATCGCCGGCAGCTTCCCCGGCGGCTCGATTACCGGTGCACCGAAGATTCGCGCGATGCAGATCATCGACGAACTGGAGCCGACCCGACGCGGGTTGTATTGCGGCTCACTGCTGTACCTGGACGTACGCGGCGAGATGGACAGCTCCATCGCCATTCGCAGCTTGCTGGTCAAGGATGGGCAGGTGTGTTGCTGGGGTGGTGGCGGGATCGTCGCCGATTCCGAGTGGCAGGCGGAGTATCAGGAGTCGATCACCAAGGTGAAGGTACTGCTCGATACATTACAGAGCCTTTAACAGCATCGCGGGCAAGCCCGCTTCCACAGGGCAAACGTAATACCTGTGGGAGCGGGCTTGCCCGCGAAAGCGTCCTCCTGGACGACTACAGACTCAAGGTACGGTTCGACGCCTTGATGAACTCCTGCTTCAACGCTTCAAACGTATGCACCGCCGGAAACTGCGGGAACTCGCGAATCACATTTTCCGGCGCGTGGAACAGAATCCCCGCATCCGCCTCACCCAGCATCGTGGTGTCGTTATAGGAATCCCCCGCCGCAATCACTCGGTAGTACAGGCTCTTGAATGCCAATACTGACTGACGCTTGGGATCTTTCTGACGCAACTGATAGCCAGTGACCCGCCCGGTATCGTCGGTAATCAGGCGATGGCAGAGCAAAGTCGGGAAGCCCAGTTGACGCATTAGCGGCTGGGAAAACTCGTAGAAGGTGTCCGACAGAATCACCACCTGGAAACGCTCGCGCAGCCAACCGACGAACTCGGCCGCGCCATCCAGCGGCTTGAGCGTAGCGATCACTTCCTGGATATCGGCGAGTTTCAGACCGTGTTCGTCGAGAATCCGCAGGCGCTGCTTCATCAACACGTCGTAGTCGGGAATGTCCCGGGTAGTGGCCCGGAGGGATTCGATCCCGGTTTTTTCGGCAAACGCGATCCAGATTTCCGGGACCAGCACACCTTCAAGATCCAGACAGGCAATTTCCACAAGACACTCCCATTTGTATTGTTTATTGAGTCGAGCGAGCCCGAACTCTAGCGGCTCCACCCCCACCGCGCAACGCAGAGGACGCCCCGGCCGGCGCAGCTTTTTGTTACCATCGACCCCATATAGAGCGCCCAGCGCCACCGACCTGTAGGAAGCCGCCCTGATGAGCCCAACGTTCGACGTCGTGGAACTCGCCACGACCTATGCCAACAAATCTGCCCAGGACATCCTGAAACTCGCGTTCGCCGAGTTCGGCGATGACCTGTGGATATCTTTCAGCGGCGCCGAAGACGTGGTGCTGGTGGACATGGCCTGGAAGCTGAACAAGAACGTCAAGGTGTTCAGCCTCGACACCGGTCGCTTGCACCCCGAGACCTACCGTTTCATCGATCAGGTGCGCGAGTACTACAAGATCGACATCGAACTGGTGTCGCCGGACTACACCAAACTTGAACCGTTCGTGAAGGAGAAGGGCCTGTTCAGTTTTTATAAGGACGGCCATGGCGAATGCTGCGGCATCCGCAAGATCGAGCCGCTGCGCCGCAAGCTGTCCGGCGTGAAAGCCTGGGCCACCGGCCAACGCCGTGACCAGAGCCCGGGCACCCGCAGTGCCGTCGCGGTGATGGAAATCGACACCGCGTTCTCCACCCCGGAGCGCACCCTGTACAAATTCAACCCCCTGGCGCAAATGACCAGCGAAGAGATCTGGGGTTACATCCGCATGCTGGAGCTGCCGTACAACAGCCTGCATGAGCGCGGTTTCATCAGCATCGGTTGCGAACCCTGCACCCGCCCGGTGCTGCCGAACCAGCACGAGCGTGAAGGGCGTTGGTGGTGGGAGGAAGCGACGCAGAAAGAATGCGGACTGCATGCGGGGAATATCATCAGCAAGTCCAAGGCCTGATCCGAAACCTAGTGATATCCAATGTGGGAGCGGGCTTGCCCGCGATGACGATCTCTCAGTCACATTGATGTTGAATGTACCGACGCTATCGCGGGCAAGCCCGCTCCCACAGATTTGATTGATTCGCCTTAAAATGTGTACACACGAATGTCACCGTCGGTGCCATTTATGTGTGCACTTTTTGTTTCTGCGCACCCAAAAGTTACATTTCCCCGCCTGACTTGCGTTGCTTCGCGCGCCTGAAAATCCATCCGCAAAAATAAATACCTGCGCAATCGGTCAGCTTATATCGCCCGTTTTTCAGCGCCTTAGCGCCTTTTGATAACCAAACGAAATGAGCAACGAAATCCATAGATTCAGGACTGGCACAGATCTGGCTTAAGTGCATACATGTTTTGTATACAATAACCTCAAAACATAAAAACACTTTAGATCCGCAAGCCTGAAGCGCCCTATCCCGTACAGGCTGCAGATGCCCCGTAACCAATGATATTCGCCACCCGCGACGAAGATTTGTCGAGCCAACGCTCATGCACAGTCATCGCGGGTCGAGCATCAGGAGCCTGCCGGAATGCGTACAAGCCTCTCCAACAACAATATTGCGCTGGATCTGCCCTCCTCCCCTTCCACTCAAACCACCGGTGATCACACCCTGCAATGCCCCGTGTTACTCAGCCCACGCTTGCATAACAAGGACCTGGCGCCGACCAAGGCTGAAGGTCGACGCTGGGGCAAATACAGCATCTTCGCCCTGTGGACCAACGACGTTCACAACATTGCCAATTACTCGTTCGCCATCGGCCTCTATGCCCTGGGCCTGGGCGGCTGGCAGATTCTGCTGTCGCTGGGGATCGGCGCGGCGCTGGTGTATTGCTTCATGAATCTGTCCGGGTACATGGGACAAAAGACCGGTGTGCCGTTTCCAGTCATCAGCCGGATCAGTTTCGGCATCCACGGTGCGCAAATTCCTGCATTGATCCGCGCCGTTATCGCCATCGCCTGGTTCGGCATTCAGACGTACCTGGCCTCGGTGGTCTTTCGTGTCTTGCTGACCGCCATCCATCCCGGATTCGCCGACTATGACCATGACTCGATCCTCGGTTTGTCGACCCTGGGCTGGGTGTGTTTTGTCGCGATCTGGTTCGTGCAACTGGCGATCCTCGCCTATGGGATGGAAATGGTGCGACGTTACGAGGCGTTTGCCGGGCCGGTGATTCTGCTGACCGTCGCCGCCCTCGCCGGGTGGATGTACTTCCAGGCCAACGCGACCATCGCCTGGTCGATCCGCGAACCGCTGACCGGCGCTGAGATGTGGCGCAATATCTTTGCCGGCGGCGCACTGTGGCTGGCGATCTACGGCACCCTGATCCTCAACTTCTGCGACTTTGCCCGCTCTTCGCCGTGCCGCAAGACCATCAAGATCGGAAATTTCTGGGGCCTGCCGGTGAACATTCTGGTGTTTGCCGCCATTACCGTCCTGCTGTGTGGTGCGCAATTTCAGATCAATGGCCACATTATTGAAAGCCCTACCGAAATCATCGCCTCGATCCCCAACACCTTCTTTCTGGTCCTCGGTTGCCTGGCATTCCTGATCGTCACCGTGGCGGTCAACATCATGGCCAACTTCGTTGCCCCGGCCTTCGTACTCAGCAACCTGGCGCCCAAGTACCTGACGTTCCGCCGCGCCGGCCTGATCAGTGCTGCCATTGCCGTACTGATCCTGCCGTGGAACCTCTACAACAGCCCGCTGGTGATCGTGTACTTCCTCTCCGGTCTCGGCGCCCTGCTCGGCCCGTTGTATGGCGTGATCATGGTCGACTACTGGCTTGTACGAAAAGGCCGGATCAACGTGCCGCAGTTGTACAGCGAAGACCCGAACGGTGCTTATTACTACAGCCGCGGAGTCAATTTGCGCGCCGTGGCGGCGTTCATTCCCGCCGCCTTGATCGCCATCGTCCTGGCGCTGGTACCTGGTTTCGACAGCGTGTCGCCGTTTTCCTGGCTGATCGGTGCCGGCATTGCCGGAATGCTCTATCTGATCATTGCCAAACGCCAACCTCACTACGCCGACGTCAGTGGTGAATCCATCGCCGTCGACAACGTCAGCCACTGATCCCGACGCGGCCCGGCAGCGTCGGGCCGCAGAACTACCCCGTTATAAGGACTTCCCATGCGAATTCTCGTGGTTAACGTCAACACCACCGAATCCATCACCCAGGCCATCGCCCGTTCGGCGCAGGCCGTTGCTTCCCCCGGCACGGAAATCGTCGGCCTGACGCCGCACTTCGGTGCCGACTCCGTCGAAGGCAACTTCGAAAGCTACCTGGCCGCCATTGCCGTCATGGACCGAGTGATGTCCTACGACCAACCCTTCGATGCGGTGATCCAGGCCGGTTATGGCGAACACGGCCGCGAAGGCCTGCAGGAACTGCTCAACGTGCCGGTGGTGGACATCACCGACGCGGCGGCGAGTACCGCGATGTTTCTCGGCCACGCCTATTCGGTGGTCACCACCCTCGATCGCACCGTGCCGCTGATCGAAGATCGCCTGAAACTGTCCGGGCTTTGGGATCGTTGCGCGTCAGTGCGGGCCAGTGGATTGGCGGTACTGGAACTGGAGCATGAACCGCAACGCGCGCTGGAGGCCATCGTGCATCAGGCCGAACTGGCAGTGACCCAGGACAAGGCCGAGGTGATCTGCTTGGGCTGCGGCGGCATGGCCGGGCTGGATGAGCAGATTCGCCGACGCACCGGCGTGCCGGTAGTGGATGGCGTGACGGCGGCTGTGACCATTGCCGAATCGCTGGTGCGGTTGGGGTTGTCCACTTCCAAGGTGCGGACGTATGCGACACCGCGGCCGAAGAACATCATTGGCTGGCCGGGGCGGTTTGCCCGATAGATCGCGTTATCGTTCTTCGCGGGCAAGCCACGCTCCCACAGGATTTGCGTCGTACCACGATGCGGTGAACGACGCTGACCCTGTGGGAGCGTGGCTTGCCCGCGATGGGAGCACCTCGATTCAAAGACGTGTTCAGATGGCACTGAACCGCCGCCCCAACCCCTGCTCTGCAAACTGCTCAATAATGAAATCGACAAACGCCCGGGTCTTGCCCGGCAGCAGTTTGTGCTCGGCATAATAGATCGAGATATTGCCGTCATCGACATACCAGTCCGGCAGCACCCGCTGCAATGTCCCCGCCTGCAGATAACCCACGGCGAACGGCATGCTCACCAGCGCAATGCCCAGGCCCTGGGTCGCCGTGGCGCAGGCTGCTTCCGAATCGCTCATGGTCATCCGCGCTTTCAGGATCAAGGGACTGTGCTGCTGGCTGCGGCTGGTCAACTGCCAGGAACGCACGCGGCCCGTCTGCGGTGAGCGAATCAGGATGCCTTCGTGCTGCTTGAGATCGTCCGGCTCATTGATCGTCTCACGCGCCGCAAGATAGTCGGTAGAAGCCACCAACACACGATGGGCCGGCGTCAGTTTGCGCGCCACCACGCCTTGGGGCAGTTCGAACCCGCCACCAATGGCGGCGTCGAAGCCCTGGCCGATCAAGTCAACCTGACGATTATCGAAATGCCAGTCCGGGTTGATTGCCGGAAAGCGCCGCAAAAACTCCCCAAGCAGCGGCACGATGTACAAGCGCCCGAACACCGTGCCCATGCTGACTTTCAACGTCCCCGCCGGACGCCCCTCGGCGCTGGCAAGGTTGGCCACGGCATTCTGGATCGTGTGCAAACTGGCACTGACTTCGCCGAGAAACACCTGGCCGGCCTCCGTCAACGTCAGGCTGCGGGTGCTGCGCTGGAACAACCGTACCCCCAGTCGCGCCTCAAGCTTGGCAACGCTTTTGCCCACCGCCGCCGGGGTCAGGCTCAAGCGCCGGGCGGCTTCGGCGAAGCTGCCGACCTCGGCGCTGCGAACAAAGCATTCGATACTGCTGAAGGTTTCCATAGGCGCCACTATAAACTTCTGGTTTACACAGACTATCGCAATTACCGTCTACACAGCATGCAATCGGATATCGATACTAGGCTCCATCAACCGGGACATCCTGCCTCGGGACTTTGGAGATCGATATGACTACTCAGAACCTCAGCGGCAAAGTGGCATTGATTCAAGGCGGCTCCCGCGGTATCGGCGCTGCCATCGTCAAACGTCTGGCCGCTGAAGGCGCGACTGTTGCCTTTACCTACGTCAGCTCCACGGCCAAGGCCGAAGCACTGCAGAACAGCATCATCGCCGACGGCGGCAAAGCCCTGGCCGTCAAGGCTGACAGCGCCGACGCCGAAGCCATCCGCAACGCCGTGAACGCGACGGTGGAAACCTTCGGTCGACTGGACATCCTGGTCAACAACGCCGGCGTGCTGGCCGTCGCCCCACTGGAAGATTTCAAACTCGAAGATTTCGACCAGACCCTGGCCATCAACGTCCGCAGCGTGTTCATCGCCACCCAGGCCGCCGCCCGCCATATGACCGAGGGTGGTCGAATCATCAACATCGGCAGCACCAACGCCGACCGCATGCCCTTCGCCGGTGGCGGCCCCTACGCCATGAGCAAGTCGGCGCTGGTCGGCCTGACCAAGGGCCTGGCCCGCGACCTCGGCCCGAAAGGCATCACCATCAACAATGTGCAACCCGGTCCGGTCGATACCGACATGAACCCGGCCGAAGGTGATTTCGCCGACAGCCTGATCCCGCTGATGGCCGTCGGGCGTTACGGCAAAGTTGAAGAAATCGCCAGTTTCGTTGCCTACCTCGTCAGTCCCGAGGCTGGTTACATCACCGGTGCGAGCCTGACTATCGATGGTGGCTTCGGCGCCTGATAAAGGTCAGCCAACCACAACCCCTGTGGGAGCGAACCTGCTCGCTCCCACAGGGGGGACTTATGTCAGGTCCAATCGAGCGCAGGCAAGCCACAGGCACTCGGCCTGAACGCCTTGAGCGTACGAAGAATCCCATCGGCGTGCGCGTACTTTTCATCAGCCATTGCCGCATCCGGAATGGCAATCGCCGTCATCCCCGCCGCCTTCGCCGCCGTGACACCAAACGGCGAATCCTCGAACACCAGGCAATCCTGCGGTGCGACACCCAGGCGTCGCGCCGCCGTCAGGAAGATATCCGGTGCCGGTTTGGCCGCGCCGACTTCCGGATCGTCAGCGGTGACGATGGTGTCGAACAGCGCGAACCAGTCCCGATGCAAGGTGGTTTTCTGACCAAACGACTGGCTCGACGAACTGGTACCCACCGCGATGGGAATGTTGTTGGCCTTGAGATGCCGCACCAGCTCCTGTGCGCCAGGCATCGCCTGTGCGGTAGCAAAACGTTCGCGCATCAGCGGTTCGCGGATCACCAGAAACTCTTCGGCGCTGATCGGCAGATCAAGCGCCTCGACCACGTAACGCGCCAGGTCCCCGGCGCCACGACCGATGATGTTCTGCTTGATGCTCCAGTCGAATGTCCGCCCGTAACGACCCGCAATGATGGACGTGACCTCGGTGTAAATGCCCTCGGTGTCCAGCAGCAAGCCGTCCATATCGAAAATCACGGCCTTGATCGGGCCGAACTCATTGAGCGCTGCATTCATCGCATCTGATCCGTTTTCAATGACATCCCAGGCGGCTCGGGTGCGGCCGGCTCAGTGACTGATTAAAGGTTTCAGCAGCATAGCGAGCGCGGTTGGCATAGAGCAACGGGCAAAACCCGAGCGCTCTCGATGCGGTACCGATGATTTAACGAATCGCCCTACACGAAACACCTCCTTTCCCGACTTCTTTCCTGATTGATCCGCTGCAGAGTTTCGCGCTCCTTCATTCGAGCGAAACACTGCGCATGTTCGATCCTGACAAGCTGCTGGCCCTGAACAACACCATCGGCTTGCTGGTGGTCGCCGCGATGAACCCGGAGCAGCCGGACGTCGAAGCGCTGTTCGGTGATTTTCGCCTCTGTCTCAACAACTACGAAGCCTGGGCGGAGAGCTTCTGGACCGGCGGCGCACTGGATGTCGAGCAGGTGTTCAAGGTCGGCAACGACGTTCGCCTCAGCGCACCGAAGCATTCCACCGCCCCCGTCAGTTCCACCGTCGCCCAGTGCCCCGCCAGCGGACCGCTGACCCTGGTGCATCTGTTTGAAGCCGCACGCTTCATACCAATCGGCAATACACCCGTCGTGCTCGAACCGCTGATTTCCGAAGGCCCGGACGGGCCAGTGTTTGGCGCACCGATACACGAAACCATCGGCCCCAGCGGCATCCTCGAAATCTCCGATTGCTGGCGTGGCAATCGTTATCGCATCACCTTTTTTCCCAACGTCACCACCGATCACGTCAAGGCCCTGTATGCCTCTTACGCAGGCGTCGTCAGTGAGCTGGAAGGCTGGCTGCGCGATGAGTGGGCGAGCGAGTTTCAACCGCTGTGGGACGGGTTTTCCAAGGCTGACTTCATTGAACGCTACGGCCTGCTGCGACAGGCCGATTGGCGGGGTGTCGAGCACGCGTTGCACGGTTTATGGGACGACGTGAAGCAGCTCTACGCCCTGGTCGCCGACCTGCAGGCCAACAGCGCAAAACTCCTTGAATACCTGACCGAGGCGGAACTTGAGGCGCTGCTGGCGGCTTCGTCCGAGTCCATCGCCAATCTGTTGCTGGTGCTGAGCGACGAGCCCTTGATGTTCATCCATCTGGCCGCCTTCACCAGTTGGTTGAAGCTTTTGCCGCCGCAGTACATCGCCGAAGTCGTGGCGGAAGTTCGTACAGAGTTGCTGATCAGTTTCCTGCTGGTGTGCTTGACCGGTCCTACAGGCCTGAAGCTCGGCATCAGCGCCAAAGTACTCAACAAAATGAAGTCCGAGCGCGCCAGACGCTGGCTGGCCGCGGCGGGTTTGCGGCTGGCGGAGCTGACGAGTCGCTCCGATCTGAGCGCTCACGCGGGCGTACTCAAGCCATTGTCGGTGAATGCCCGGAAGGCACCGTTAAAGCCTGCACCCGCCATTCCATTGCAGATCAGCACGGCGGGATCGACCGATCTTTTGGTCAATAATCCGGTCGCCATTGCCCGTAACAAATCTGCTGCCACGACGCGTTTGAGCCGGCAGGAACCTCACGACGACGCGCCGAAACAGGCGAAAAACCCCAACGGCGACAGCGCCGACACCGCCGCCCACACCGCCACCCACGGCTGCCCGGTGTCGCTGGTCAGCGGCGAGGAACTGCT
>NZ_SCOO01000024.1:0-98858 GCF_005502415.1 Pseudomonas sp. G(2018)
CGCCCGATGGCATCTACCTGACCTGGAACCTGCGCACCGAACTGGGGGCGGGACCGCTGGCGTTGCTCAAGCTGAGGGACTTCAAGCTGCCGAAGCAGATCTTCATGAGCGAAGGACGTGCGGCAGTCGCGCAAAACGGGAGTGTCGAATGAACCTGCGAACCCTGATCTCCCGTTGCCTGGGTGAACGTGACCCCCTGACGCTGGCCCGGTTGCAAGCCGAACGCTGGCAAGCCTGGTTGGAGCCCATCAGTGCCGAAACCCCGGTTGGCGAAGACCCCGGCTACGACGATGACTTCCAGCGCATGCGCGAGGAGGTCAACAGGCTGTCCGGCGCGGAGGTGGACCTGGTGATTCAGCTGGCGCAGAAGCTGCTCAGCCAGCGCTGCAAGGACCTGCGCGTCGCCACCTATTACCTGTGGGCACGCCTGCAGAAGGACGGTGAAGCCGGTCTGGCCGATGGCCTGGAATTGTTGGCGGCCTTGCTCGAACGCTACGCCGCGCATGTCCTGCCCACGCGAGCCAATAGCCGCAGGATGTCCCTGGAGTGGTTGACCAGCGCCAAGGTACTCGAGTGCCTGTCGCTGTACCCGGAAGTGGTAAAGGAAGAGGCGGAGCGCACGGTGGCGGCGCTGGCCTGGCTGGAGCGCGGAACGGACGCCTGGCCGCAGGACGAGCGTCCGGAATTGGGCGCTCTGTATGGTGCTTTGTCCGCCCGGCTGGCGCAGTCCGGCGGGGTGGATGCGCTGGTGCCGCAGAACAGTGCCAGCCACGAAGCCAATGCCCAGACCGGCGCAGCCGCTGCGACGGCGATCAAATCCGGTCGTGATCTGCTGGACAATGGTCGCGCGCTCGCCGGGTATCTGCGCGAACAGCCTCAAGGCTGGCTGGCGGCTCATCGTCTGATGAAGAGCCTGCGTTGGGACACGGTGCATCAGGCGCCGCCGCAGGATGCCAAAGGCCTGACTCGTCTGACGCCGCCCCGGGGTGACTATCGGGCGCAACTCAAACGGCTGTATCTGCAGCAAAACTGGAATGAGCTGCTCGATCAGGTCGAGCGCATTTACGCCGAGGGCGTCAACCATTTCTGGCTGGATTTGCAGTGGTACGCCTGTCAGGCGTTGAGCAAACAACCCGCGCCTCTGGACAACTGGGCCGATATCGTCAAGCGGGACCTGGGGATGTTTCTTGAACGACTGCCAGGCCTGGAAGTGCTGTGCTGGAGCGACGGTACACCTATGGCCGACGAGACCACCCGCGAGTGGATCGCGCAGCACGTCAGCGGCAATCGCCAGCCGCAGTGGCTGCCGGCACCGACTGCTGCACCGGCAAGCATCGATAGCGAAATCCTCTCGCTGGAGGGAGAAGCCTTGGCTCAGGCCGATAGCGAAGGCGTCGAGCAGGCCCTGGCCTGGCTGGCGGCGCGTCCCGGCATCGATACCGGTCGGCAACGATGGTTGTTGCACCTGCTGATGGCGCGGGTGGCCGAGCAATACAGCAAGAGCGATCTGGCCCTGCATCTACTGGGCGAGCTGGATGCAACAGCGCAACACCAGGCATTGGCGCAGTGGGAGCCGCAACTGAGTTTCGAGATCAAGGCCCGTCTACTCAAGCTCTTGCGTTTGAAAGCCCAGCGCAACGACGCCGACAAAGCCACCCTCGGGCAGCGGATGGACGCGCTGCTGGCGGCGCTGGTGGCCATCGACCCGGTACGCGCAGCGGTGCTGTGCGGCTAACCCTCTTTGATCAGGACTTTTACCGTGAGCATGGACAATCTGACACTGCGTTACTTCGACGCTGAGATGCGTTACCTGCGTGAAGCCGGCCGGGAATTTGCCGAGGCTTTTCCGGATCGGGCAGCGCAACTGAACCTGGACAAACCGGGTGCACGCGACCCTTATGTGGAACGCCTGTTCGAGGGCTTCGCCTTCCTGATGGGGCGGTTGCGCGAGAAACTCGACGATGACCTGCCGGAGCTGACCGAAGGCTTGGTCAGCCTGTTATGGCCGCATTATCTACGCACCATTCCATCGCTATCGATTGTCGAACTTTCACCACAGGTGGAGGAGATGAAGCACAGTGAAGTGATCGCAACCGGTTTTGAAATACTGTCGCAGCCCATCGGTCCGCAGCGAACCCGCTGCCGCTACACCACCACCCAGGACCTGACGTTACGGCCACTGTTGCTCGAGTCCTTGCGACTGGCGAACGAACCCGACGGGCGTTCGTTGCTGCGACTGCGCTTTACCTGCGGTGCAATGACCGATTGGAGCCAGATTGACCTAAGTCGCCTGCCGCTGTACCTCAATGCCGACGCATCGCTGGCCAGCGCGCTGCATCAAGCGCTGACCCTCAACACCCAGGCCTTGTACGTACGCCTGCCGGACGATTTGGAACGTCATCCGTTGGAGGGGTATTTCGCACCCAAGGGCTTCGCCGATGAGGATCGCTTGTGGCCCAAGGGTGACAGTGCCTTCAGCGGTTATCAGCTGCTGCTGGAGTATTTCACCTTTCGCGAAAAATTCATGTTCGTGACACTGTGTGGGCTCGAACATCTGAAGTTGGCACCGGGTGCCGCCTGGTTTGAGCTGGAGGTGGTCCTGCGCGAGGCCTGGTCGCCCGCTTTCAATCTGAGCGCCGAGCACATTCGCCTGCATGCGGTGCCGGTGATCAATCTGTTCACGCTCGAATCCGATCCGCTGACGCTGCAACCGTTGCAGACGGACTACTTGCTTCGTCCAATGCGCTTGCAGGACGGTCACACGGAGATCTATTCAGTGGATCGGGTCACCGCGTCGAAAAACGCCGAGCGTCACGACTATGTGCCATTCAGCAGTTTTCGCCACAAGGGCGGCATGCTGCGCGACGATGCGCCCGAGCGTTACTTCCATACCCGCCTGAAACGGGGCGCCAATGGCCTGCACGATACCTGGCTGATCCTCGGCGGCGAAGGCTTTGACAAGGACAATCTGAGTAACGACCAAAGCCTGTCGCTGCAATTGACCGGCACGCATGGCCAACTCCCGCGCAAGGCGTTGCAGAGCACCTTGCTCGACACGCTGGTGCAATCCTCGAAGTCCGGCCTGCGAGTGCGCAACCTTTGCGTGCCGACGTTGCCCTGTTATCCGCCGAACCGCGACCGCTTCCATTGGCGCGTACTCAGTCACCTGGGGTCGAACTTTCTGCCGATGCTCGACAACGCCGAAGTACTGCGCGGCACCCTGGCGTTGTATGACTGGACGGGTAGCGAACTCAATCGACGGCGCCTGGCCGCCATCGTCGAAGTCAAACACTTCTTGAAGCAGCGCTTCGAAAAAGGCTTCTTGCTGCGCGGCGTGGACATTGAAGTCACCCTGGACGCTAACGGTTTTTCCGGTGACGGCGACATCACCCTGTTCGGCGAGATGCTCAATCGCTTCTTCGGTTTGTACGCCGACATTCATCTGTTCAACCAGCTCACGCTGATCCTTCAACCTACTGGAAAGTGCCTGCGATGGAACGAGAACCACAGTCAGCGTATTCCCGGCTGAAAGCCACCGGGTTACTCCAGGCACTGCAGGGGCGGGTGGCCGAGGCCAATCTGTATCGCTTCTGCCAGTTGCTGGAACAGTCGATACCCGATCACCCACCGCTGGGCAGCACCACACATCCGGCGGATGACCCGGTGCGCTTTCGTCCCGACCCCGGCATGGGCTTTCCCGCCGGCGAACTGCGGGCGATCGAGACCGACGACAACCAGCCGCAACGCCCGGCCACGGTGCGCACACGTCTGCTTGGCTTGTATGGCGTGGATTCGCCGTTGCCGACCGTTTTTCTCGACGACATCACCCAGCGCCGCGAAGGGCACGAAGCGTTGGAGGCGTTCCTCGATATGTTCAATCACCGCATCTTTACCCAGTTCTATCGTGTCTGGCGCAAGTACTCCTACCCGGCGACTTTCGAGGCGGGCGGTAGTGATGCGACGTCGCAATGCCTGCTGGGCCTCATCGGCTTGGGAATTCCCGGCACCGCCGAGCGGATCGCCACGCCGGTTTCGCGCTTTCTTGCGCTGCTCAGTGTGATGCGCCTGCCCACCCGTAACGCCGAGGGGATCAGCGCGCTGGTGACGCTACTCGCGCCCAACACTCGCGTGAAGGTGACTGCGCATTGGCCACGGAAAATTGCCTTGGCGCAACCGGCCGGGCTGTCCACGCACCATCCGGTGAGGTTGTCCCAAGGCACGCCTCTTGGCCCTGTCGGCTACGACGCCAACAGCCAATTGCGTCTGGGGCTGTTCACCGAGGATCGGCAAGAGGCTCGAAGCTGGTTACCGGGTGGCCGGCTGTATGACGATCTGCTGGTGTTGCTACAGGTGTATCTGGGCTGGCGCTGCACCGCGCGGCTGCAATTGTCGCTACCACTGCACAGCCTGCCGCCAGCGATTCTGGGCGCTGCCCCCGTGTTGCTGGGGATGACGGGTGTACTGGGACTCGATGGCAATACGTCTGAAGAGACGGAGCACGACACCATCGCGATCAACCTGGGCTGTTATCAAGGTCTGAAATGCAATCCCGACGAAAAGGAGCTGCAACATGTCGCCTACCATTTCCAAATCACTGATAGTCACCACGCTCCTCGTGCTGCTGAGCGGCTGCGGGTTGACTCAATCGGCGACAGACGCCACGGCGTCCACCGCGAGCTTGATTTTCTACAAGCAGGTGAAAACCCTGCACCTGGATTTCAGCTCCAGAACGGCCGTGAATAACACAGCGGTGGATATGAATGATTTGTCGGTCCCGACCCTGGTGCGGGTGTACCAGCTACGCGATGGCAAGACGTTGGAAAAAGCCACCTACGACACCTTGGTCGACGATGACGACAACCTGCTGCGCAGTGATCTGCTGGATACACGGGCGGTGGTGGTCAAGCCGGGGGAGGGGGCGCAACTGAGCGTGCCGATGGACAAGGATGCACGGTTCGTTTCTGTGGTCGCGCTGTTTCGCCAGCCCGACATTGAGACGAACACATGGCGCTTGACACTGAACCGCGATGAATTGGACCCGGACCAGGCTCGGGTCATCGAGTTGGGTGACAACCGCCTGACTTTGCGCCCATCGGCCAAGGAGTAACGGATGACGGATTCAAACCCTTCACTCTACGAAATGATTCTGCAGAACTTCGACGGCGGCCTGGACCTGCATCACGTCAGTGAGGAGGATCAACACACCCTGTCGGTACTTGATAACGTGCAACGTATCCTCAACAGTCGCGCCGGGGCACTCGCACATTTGCCGGATTACGGACTTCCGGACATGGGTGTAATCCTGCAAGGGCTGCCCGCATCGGCGCATGGAATGATGAAGACCATGGAGCGCACGCTGCTCAAGTACGAACCACGGCTGGCAACCCTCTACATTAAAGTGCTGCCGCAGGTTCAGCCGGGGCATTTGGAGTACGCGCTGGAGGTGCAGCTACGAAGCGGTAAACAGGTGAGTTTCGGCACGACACTGGGGCCCGGGGGCAACGTCATGGTGCGTCACCTGAAGCGGCAGGACTGGCTGTCGCAATCGAACCTGTAACGGAAGGGAAGCTGGATGACGGCGTTATTTGAAATGCGTGTGCGGGTCGGTGGCGATCCACAGGGCTTTGGCGAGTTCGTGGCGTTGGGTGACGAGCTGGCCAAACTCAACCACCCGGCCTGCCCGGACGTGGACTGGGCGAGGGTGGAGCAGTTGTGTCTGGTGCTGTTCCAGCTCAACGGCGCGGACCTGCAATCGGCGGCGGCGTTTACCTTGGCGCGCAGTCAACGTTACGGTCTGGAGGGTATGGCGCAGGGGTTGGCTCTGGTCGATACGCTGAGTTGCGAATGGCCCGACCTGTGGCCTGCCTTGGAGTCTGTGCGCCAGGACATCCTGGCCTGGCTGTTCGTTCAGCTGCAATTCGTGGTGCGCGGTCTGCCAATGGACGCACGGAACCTACCGGCGCTTGCACAGGTAGACACCGAATTGTTGCGCGTGCAGCTGCGTCTGGATCATCAGGTTCAGTTCCCCCTGACTGCATTGCAGACCCTGCGCCAACTGATCGCGGGCCTGACGCAACGCCTGCAACGAGACAGTGCTAGGAGCATTCCCATCCGGCTGCCGGCCAGGGACTCCGTCCCGCCCCCCTTGGCGCCCATCGTGATCTGGTCTGCCCGGCCTGCACCGCCAATGGAGCCTGCCCGACGTCGAAGCGGCATGTGGTTGGGGGCTGTGTCGGCGTTGATTGCTCTGGCGTGCGGGGTCTGGTGGGGGGCAACCGGCGAGCCCATGCAGCGATTGGCAAGCCTCTGGCTGCGGGAACAGGCGATTCCCGCCCCCGTGCGCCTGGACAGTCTGGCACTGTTCGACGCTGGCAGCGCTGAACTCAAGCCTGGCTCAACCAAGGTCCTGATCAACGCCCTGGTTGGCATCAAGGCGCAGCCCGGGTGGTTGATCGTCATCAGCGGCCACTCCGATGACCGGGGCGACCGGGAGCAAAATCTCCAGTTGTCCTATGCCCGGGCCTCAGCCGTGCGTGGCTGGATGCAGCGCATGGGTGACATTCCCGACAGTTGCTTCGCCGTACAGGGGGTCGGCGCCAGTCAACCGATCTCCAGCAATGACAGCGCTTCCGGGCGCGCGGCCAACCGGCGGGTCGATATCAATCTGGTGCCCCAGGCAGGGGCTTGTGAGCGTCCGGCATGACTGGGTAAGCACATCCATAGCCATCATTCATTTGCTCGATATCCATCATTAAAGAATGCAAGTTCTGTTTTTCTGTCATCAGAGGAGGATAGGGTCATTGCAATCTCGCCCTTGAAGGAACCTGCGCGATGAGAATTTCGACTCTGTTGGCCGTCGTCGCCATGCTGACCGGCAGCCTTGCCGCCACCGTACCGGCCGTGGCGGCCGATCCGTCCTGCCATTTCCTGCCGATCGCCGACAGCAGCGCCAATTTGCAGCAGGCGAAAACGGTGGCGGTGCTCTATAGCGAAAACACGCTCAACACGCAACAATACCTTGAGAGCTATCACGCGGTGGCGGTCAAAGGGGCGAAAAATCCAGAGCTCGATTCGCGGATCAGCCAGGCGTTCGTCGACAGCTCCGATCCGCAGCGGGCGATCAACTGGTTGATGGGATCGTTGCAGAAAGAATTCGCTTCGGTGACGGTCTACGACAACCTCGATGCGGCGGTGCAGGCCCATCCGGATGTGGTGGTGATGCTCGACACCTACAGCCGCCTGGTGTCCAAGCGCAACGACCAGGTTGAAGCGCGGTTCATGGCCAAATTCTACGACGCCAACTTGCAATACATCGGCCAGGCCGAAGGTTCGCGGGCACAGCAAATGCCGTCGGTGTGGGTGCATGGCAAAGCCGCGCCGCAGATTGCCGCGCAGATCAACCAGCAGACCGAGTTGCAAGTGAAGGCGCTGAAGCAGTTCGATGCGTCGTTGAAGGCGCTGGTGACGGCTGGCAGCGCGGGTCATGTCGCAAGCAACCGGTGACCTACCAGCCTTTCACCCCGCTCATATCGGGCAGTTTGTGCGCTATGCCTTTATGGCAGTCGATGCAAGTCGCTTCGCCCTTGGCCAGTGACGTTGAGTGCATGGCCGCGGCGCGCTTGCTCTGACGGGTGAAGTCCATGAATTCGAAGTTGTGGCAGTTGCGGCATTCGCGCGAATCGTTGGCCTTGAGCCTGGCCCATTCATGTTCGGCCAGTTCACGGCGCAGGTTGAGGAATTTGTCGCGGGTGTCGATGGTGCCGAACAGCTTGCCCCAGACTTCCTTCGACGCCTGCATCTTGCGTGCGATCTTGTGGGTCCACTCATGGGGGACGTGGCAGTCCGGGCAACTGGCGCGCACACCGGAACGGTTGGTGTAGTGGATGGTGTCCTGCAACTCGACGAACACGTTGTCGCGCATTTCATGGCAGGACACGCAGAATTTTTCAGTGTTGGTCAGCTCCAGCGCGGTGTTGAAACCGCCCCAGAAAATGATCCCGGCGATAAAGCCACCCAGCGTCAGAAACCCCAGGCTGAAGTAAACGCTCGGCCGACAGAGGATGCCCCAGTAGTCCTTAAGCAGGGCGAACAGTGCTTTCATGGCGCCTCCTCAAGGTTTTTGCGCGGCGTTGGCGTCGTCTTGCAGGATTTTGTCGATGGTCTCGAAGCTGTTGCCCACCAGCGGCAACACCTCTTTTTGCGGTACGTGGCACTGGTTGCAGAAGTAGCGACGCGGTGAAACGGCCGCCAGCGCCTGGCCGTCGCGGTCCATGTAGTGGGTGATGCTGATCATCGTCGCCTGGGTACGCGCGCTGTTGGCCCGGCTGTGACAGGACAGGCACTTGTTGCCGTTCATGTCGATCTGATAACCGCGAATGCTGTGGGGGATGGTCGGCGGCTGGTCGGGGTAATTGCGTTCGCGCTTGAGGTCCTTGTTTTCATCGTTGGCAATCGGCGGGGCGGGCATGCTCTGGGTCAGGGTGCCACCGGGCCGGCGTCCGTCCGGACCCGGCGCATCCAACGGGTAATCGACCTCGGCGGCAATGACCGCACCCATCAAGGCGAGCAAAACCAACGGCAGGATTCGAAAAGTCATGACGGTGCTCCTCAGGCCGCGCTGATCAACTCGATGCGGATGGCGCATTTCTTGTAGTCGGTCTGTTTGGAGATCGGGTCGGTGGCATCGAGCGTGACCTTGTTGATCAGCTTGTTGGCATCGAAAAACGGCACGAATACCAGACCCCGCGGTGGTTTGTTGCGCCCCCGGGTTTCGATGCGCGCTCGGATTTCGCCGCGGCGGCTGATCAGCTTCACCTCACTGCCACGGCGCGCGTTCATGGCCTTGGCATCGTCGGGATGCATGTACACCAGCGCATCCGGCACGGCCTTGTACAGCTCCTCGACCCGCTGGGTCATGCTTCCCGTGTGCCAGTGTTCCAGGACCCGGCCGGTGCTCAGCCAGAACGGATATTCGGCATCCGGGGCTTCGGCTGGCGGCTCGTAGGGCAGGGCGAAGATGATCGCCTTTTTGTCCGGGTAGCCGTAAAACTGCACGCCGCTGCCGGTCTCCACATAAGGGTCATAACCCTCGCGGTAACGCCAGCGGGTTTCCTTGCCATCGACCACCGGCCAGCGCAGGCCGCGTTCGCTGTGATAACGGTCGAAGGCAGCGAGGTCATGGCCGTGGCCACGGCCGAAGCGGGCGTACTCTTCGAACAAGCCTTTTTGCAGGTAGAAACCAAAGGCCTTGGCCTCGTCGTTCTTGTAGCCAGCCTCGATTTGTCCGACCGGAAACTGGTCGACCTGACCATTCCTGAACAACACGTCGAACAGGGTCTTGCCCTTGTATTCCGGCGACTTGGCCAGCAGCTCGGCGGGCCAGACTTCATCGATCTTGAAGCGTTTGGAAAACTCCACCAGTTGCCACAGGTCCGACCTGGCCTCACCCGGTGCGCTCACCAATTGGTGCCAGAACTGTGTGCGGCGCTCGGCGTTGCCAAAGGCACCTTCCTTTTCCACCCACATGGCGCTGGGCAGGATCAGGTCGGCGGCCTGGGCGGACACGGTGGGGTAGACGTCCGAGACAATCACGAAGTTTTCCGGGTTGCGCCAGCCGGGCAGCGTTTCCTGCATGATGTTCGGTCCGGCATGCATGTTGTTGCTGGCCTGGGTCCAGTAGACGTTCAGCACGCCGTCCTTGAGCATGCGGCTCTGTTGCACAGCGTGAAACCCGACTTTCTCCTGGATGGTGCCGGCGGGCAGTTTCCAGATCTGTTCCGCGGTGGCGCGGTGTTTCGGGTTGGTCACCACCAGGTCGGCGGGCAAGCGATGGGCGAAGGTGCCGACCTCCCGAGCAGTGCCACAAGCCGAGGGTTGGCCGGTCAACGAGAAGGGGCTGTTGCCCGGCTCGCTGATCTTGCCGGTGAGCAGGTGGATGTTGTAGATCAGGTTGTTGGCCCACACCCCGCGAGTGTGCTGGTTGAAACCCATGGTCCAGAACGACACGACCTTGCGTTTGGGATCGGCATACAACTCGGCCAGGCTCTTGAGTCGTTCAGCCGGGACACCGGTCTCCTTGGCCGTGCGATCCAGCGTGTAGTGTTTGACGAACGCGGCGAACTGCTCGAACGAAATGTCCGTCCAGGTATTGGCCTTGTCGGCATTCTTCGCCTGTTTTTCCCGTGGATCATCCGGTCGCAGACCGTAGCCGATGTCATCGGCACCCTGGGCAAAGCGCGTGTGCTGGCTGATGAAGTCTTTGTTGACCGCGCCGCTTTCGATGATGTGGTTGGCGATGTAGTTGAGGATCAGCAGATCGGTTTGCGGCTTGAACACCATGGGAATATCGGCGAGCTCGAAGCTGCGGTGTTCGAAGGTCGACAACACGGCGACTTTTACATGCGGGTAACTCAGACGCCGGTCAGTGACCCGACTCCACAGGATCGGGTGCATCTCGGCCATGTTCGAGCCCCAGAGCACAAAGGCATCGGTGGCTTCGATGTCGTCGTAGCAACCCATCGGCTCGTCCATGCCGAAGGTGCGCATGAAGCCCATCACCGCCGAGGCCATGCAGTGGCGCGCATTGGGGTCGATGTTGTTGCTGCGAAAGCCGGCCTTCATCAGTTTGTTGGCGGCGTAGCCTTCCCACACCGTCCATTGCCCGGAACCGAACATGCCGATCGACTCAGGGCCTTTGTTCTTCAAGGCTTCCTTGAATTTCGACTCCATGATGTCGAAGGCCTTGTCCCAACTGATCGGCTGGAACTCGCCCTGTTTGTCGAACTGCCCGTTTTTCATGCGCAGCAGCGGCTGGGTCAGGCGGTCGACGCCGTACATGATCTTGGACAGGAAATAGCCCTTCACACAGTTGAGCCCGCGATTGACCTCGGCCTTGACGTCGCCATGGGTGGCCACCACGCGATTGTCCCTGGTCGCGACCATCACGCTGCAACCGGTGCCGCAGAAGCGGCAGGGCGCCTTGTTCCAGTCCAGGGTGACCATGTCCGCTTCGGTCACCAGATTGCTGGCGGTGGTGAAAATCGGCAGCCCAGCGGCAGAGGCTGCAATGGCCGCGGCCTGGGCCTTGACGAATGCTCGACGCGACATGCTCATTCGACGTCTCCGGCGGAATCGAGGATTTCGTGATAGATCAAC
Organism: Pseudomonas sp. G(2018); assembly: GCF_005502415.1. NCBI lineage: Bacteria > Pseudomonadati > Pseudomonadota > Gammaproteobacteria > Pseudomonadales > Pseudomonadaceae > Pseudomonas > Pseudomonas sp. G(2018). The sequence goes on from NZ_SCOO01000024.1 coordinate 11,155, forward strand.
GCAGCGTTAAGTACGCCCGGCAGATTGTTGATCTGTTCGATGCGTTGCAGGATCTGGTTTTCGTGTGTGGTTTCAAGCACGACCACCAGTTTTCCGGCAGTACTTTCCTGATGCAGTTCCACGCCGTCCAATAGACGCAAGTTGGCTTTTACGGCTTCAAATAGTTCAGGTCGGGCAAGTACAACCAGGCTGGCGATGTGCAGGGCTTCGTCCATGCGCTGACTCCAACAGAATATGGTCAGTTGGGTGGCCCGGGCGGGCCGTAGATCATTTGGAAAAACCAGACGATGAAGCCGTAGCCGCCAACGATAGCGACTGACAGCAGCGGAAACAGGCAGACGACAAGAAACAGGAACAGCCGGGTTTCCTTGCGCCGCTGCAGTTTTTGTTCTTCTGCCAATGACATTGAATTCACTCCGCCGAACTTGCACTCAGACTAGATCACGAAGTTTTTCCCGGGTTTAACGGCGCGAGCCTTATCGACCGACGGTATGGAGGATGCTGACAGGAAGAGTGGGTTGTATTGCTTCAAATCAATAGTGCATCAGGTTGCCTGACAAATTATTGATAAGCGTTATCGTTTATATTTAATGATGTGCTTTCAGGATCGCCGCCAGGCGCTTCACCACTTCGGTTTCGACCACCGCGTCTTGAGTGTTTGCTTGAAACACCGCGCAACTGGCCGTGTTGGCACCATCGCTACTGCGATAGACCGCCACGACGCTGCCGGGGGCACCGCCGGTGTGTCAGCTCAACAGTCGACAGCGGTGTGGAATTCGGCGAGTTCGGAATAATCCGCCAGCCCGGCTTCGTGTCGCAGCAGTTGGTGCAGGGTAAACGGGCCTTCCGGGACGGTGTCGTCAAGACCGGTCAAACCGTCGCCACCAGCGACAGGGCCGATCAGCTGTGCACCAGTGCAATGGTGAACGAGACCACGATCATGCAGGCAAAAGCGAAATTGAGATTCATGAGGTATCCATCCAGAACATGAGTGACGGCGCCATTCTGAACAGGTCGATAAAAAATAAGAAATTCGCCTTCATGATTTGAAAGATCGAAAGAATTGATATCTGGCATTTTTTGCCGGGTTCGCCGGTTTGTGTTTGCCCTGTGTTTTGGCTAATCTCGGACAAACACGCAATTTCGCGCATAAACAGGCAGACTCATGCACGATCATTCCACCACCGAACTCCCGCATCTGCGCCGGCAGAAAATCCTCCTGATCCTCGAGCGCGACGGCAAGGTCATGGCTTCGGAGCTGAGTCAGCATTTCGCCGTCTCGGAAGACACCATTCGCCGCGACCTGTCAGAACTGGCCGGCGCCGGACTGGTGCAGCGGGTGCACGGTGGAGCGCTGCCTCGACCCAAGGACACCGGAAAGGACTACTTCACCCGCATCAGTGAAACCGATGAAGTGAAAACCCGCCTGGCGCAGCTGGCGGCCAGCCGGGTCGAAAACGGGCAGATCGTGATGTTCGACTCCGGCACCACCACCTTGCAGATCGCGCGGTCGTTGCCGTCGGACATCTGCATCACGGCGGTCACCGCGTCGCCGATGACGGCGATTACCTTGTCCGAGTACAAGGGCATCAAAGTGATTCTGGCGGGGGGGCAACTCAATCCGGCGACGATGTCGGCCAGCGGGCATGAAACCCTGCGTTTGCTCGAAGGCATCAAGGCCGATCTGTTGTTCACCGGAGTGTGCGCCATTCACCCGGAAGTCGGCATCAGTTCGCTGCACTTTGACGAGGTGCCGGTGAAACAGGCGATGCTCGACAGTGCGTCCCATGTGATTGCCGTCACCACGGCGGACAAGCTGGGCGCGGTGGAGCCGTTCGTGGTCGCGCCGTGCTCGCGCTTGCACACGCTGATCACCGAGCGGCATGTGGCATCGGGCAATGTCGAGGATTACCGCAGGCTGGGGATCGAGGTGGTGCAGGTGGAGGGGTGAGGCCCTCCCACAGAGAACATCTGAGCGCCAGAGAACCACTGTGGGAGCGAGCCTGCTCGCGAAGAGTCCATCACATCCAGCATCCATGCTGACTGACCCACCGCTTTCGCGAGCAGGCTCGCTCCCACAATGGACTGTGGTGGGACATAAATTTCATGAGCAGCGCAGACCCCCTTTGGAAGAGATGCCCTCAGCGCAACCGCTCAAGCATCTGGTAGTACCACATGCCCGCCGCCAGCATCGGGTTGCCCAGCAGGTCGCCCATGGGCACGCGGATGTGCTGGCAGGCGGCGAAGGTGTCGAACTGCTGCAGTTGCCCGGTGATCGCCCGGCCCATGATTTCGCCCATGATGTGCGTGGTGGCGATGCCATGGCCGGAGTAGCCCTGGCAATACCAGACGTTGTCCGACAGCTTGCCCAGTTGCGGGATGCGGTTGATGACGATGCCCATCGCGCAGCTCCACTGGTAGTCGATGGCCACGCCTTTGAGCGCCGGGAATGTCTGCTCGATGCACGGGCGCAGTTCGGCGGCGATGTCGCGTGAATCCTTGCCGCTGTAGTTGGCGCCACCACCGAACAGCAGGCGGCCATCGGCGGTCAGGCGGTAGTAGTCGAGTACGAAGCGGCAGTCGTACACGGCCAGGTCTTCGGGGTTGATCTGTCTGGCCAGGTCGCCCAGTGGCGCGGTGGTGACGATGCCGCCCATGGCCGGAAAAATCTTGCCCTTGAGCTGGCCCGGCTCCAGTTTGTGGTAGACGTCGCCGGCCAGCAGCACCTGATTGGCGTCGATGCGACCGTGGGCGGTGCGCACACCCGGCGTGTCGCCGTGAATGATCTCCAGCACTTCGCTGTTTTCGAAGATCAGCGCGCCAAGACTTTCCGCTGCCCGCGCTTCGCCGATGCACAGGTTCAGCGGGTGCAGGTGCATGTTGCGGGTGTTTTTGATGGCGCCGTGGTAGAGATCGCTTTGCAGCAGGTCACGCACTTGGCTGCGGTCGAGCAGGCTGACCTCGTCGCCCATGCCACGGCGCACCGCCTCGTCGTAATCCTTGCGCAAACCGTCCATGTGGCTGGGCTTGTACGCGGCATGCAGGTGGCCGTGTTTGAGATCGCAGGCAATGCTGTATTTTTCCACCCGCTGCTGGATGATCTGGTGCCCGCGCCAGCGCAGGTGCCAGATGAAATCGTCGACTTCATCGCCGAGGGTGCGGCGCATCTGTTTGCGCATCGCTTCGTCGCCCGACAGGCTGCCGGTGACCTGGCCGCCGTTGCGCCCGGTGGCACCCCAGCCGATCTTGTGGCTTTCGACGATGGCCACTTTCAGGCCTTTTTCCGCCAGCTCGACGGCCGTGGCGACGCCGGTGAAACCGCCGCCGATGATCACCACGTCAACCCGGTGTCGGCCTTGCAGTGTGGGGTAGTCGGTGTCCTGGTTGAGGGTGGCGGTGTAGTAGGAATGGGTGCGTTGGGTCATGACAATGTCCTGGCAAAAGGGGGAGTGAAGCTGGCGCCGCCCCTTGTGGGAGCGAGCCTGCTCGCGAAGAGGCCGGTACATTCAGCACTTTTGGTGACTGACATACCGCATTCGCGAGCAGGCTCGCTCCCACAGGAGGGGGGCTGCGGATGGCGACTGGTTTACGCCTCAGTCAGATACCAACGCCAATCCTGCTCTCCCACTTCAGCCATGAACTGCCGATACTCGGCCCGCTTGACCGCCAGATACACCCCCAAAAACTCCTGCCCCAGCGCATCCCGTGCCCACACCGAATTTTCCAGCGCCGTCAGCGATGTCAGCCAATCGGTCGGCAGCAGTTGCGTGGCTTGCGCGTAGCCGTTGCCTTCGACCGGTTCGCCCGGATCCAGGTCTTCGCGGATGCCGCGGTGGATGCCGGCCAGAATCGCTGCCGCCGCCAGATACGGGTTGGCATCGGCGCCGCAGATGCGGTGCTCGATGTGCCGACTGTTGGCCGGGCCACCCGGTACGCGCAGGCTGACGGTGCGGTTATCGACGCCCCAGGTCGGCGCCAGCGGCGCATAACTGTTGGCCTGGAAACGCCGGTAGGAGTTGGCGTTGGGGCAGAACAGCAGCAGCGAATCGAGCAAGGAGGCGAGCATGCCGCCGATGGCCGTGCGCAGCAGCGGGGTACCCGCCGGGTCTTCGGAGGCGAAGAGGTTGCGGCCCTCGGCATCGGCGATGCTGACGTGCATGTGCATGCCGGTGCCCGCCAGATGATCGAAGGGTTTGGCCATGAACGTGGCCTGCATGCCGTGCTTGTGGGCGATGGCTTTGACCAGTCGCTTGTAGCGCACGGCCTGATCCATCGCGAGCAAGGCATCGCCGTGTTCCAGGGTGATTTCCACCTGGCCCGGGGCGTATTCGGAAATCGCCGTGCGCGCCGGAATGTCGTGGAGTTTGCATGCCGCGTAGAGGTCGGCGAGGAACGGTTCGATCTGCTCCAGTTCGCGCAGGCCATACACCTGGGTGTGTCTCGGTCGACCACCATCCGCATCCAGCGCCGGTTGCGGGCGACCGAGGTGGTCGCGCTTGGCATCGAGCAAATAGAACTCCAGCTCGCAGGCCATCACCGGGTGATAACCCTGCGCCTTCAGGCCCTCGATGACCTTGATCAACAGGTGGCGCGGGTCGGCAATGCTCGCCGGCATGCCTTCCTGCGGGTGCATGCTGACTTGCACCGCGGCGGTCGGAATCTGCCGCCATGGCAAGCGCACCAGGCTGCCTTCGAGCGGGTAGGCGCGGCAGTCAATATCGCCCACATCCCAGACCAGCCCGGAGTTTTCCACGTCATCGCCCTGCAAGGTCAGGCCGAGGATGGTGCTGGGCAGCGGGCGACCGCTTTCGTACACCGCCAGCAGTTCCTCGCGGTGCAACAGCTTGCCGCGTGGCACACCGTTGGCATCGAGAATGAACAGCTCGATCATGTCGATATCGGGGTTGTTCGCCAGAAAGTTCCGGGCGTCTTCAAGGGCTGCGAATTTCATTGTTCGTCACTCACGTTGGCGCCACGCAGGCGCACGGATTCAGGCCAGGGCACGACGACGGGTACAGGCCCGGATCGTGCTGGCAGCGATAGCGAAAAGAGGGGCTCGATGCGTTGAAAACGCGATCAGGCGAGCAGGGTGCTATCCGGCGGACGTGCGGAGTGACGCAGTTTTGAGCGGCGCAGGGCCATGGGCAGGTTGACGATGCGTTTCATGAGGCAATGCCGTCCATGGCCAACAGCGAGGTGGCCTGAGTCGAGACGTGGTGCTCTGACGGCGAAGTGCGCATGACTCATGTTTCCAGCAGTGGAAAACGTCGGAGGCCGATAACAAGCCATCCGGGGGTGACTGGATACTAGGGGTGAAAGGGGCGTCTGTAAACGTCCGGTGCTCAGATAACGTTAATTGTGATTCAAATCCTGGGGGTGAATGGCCTGAGTGTCAGTTCAGGACAAAATCCACCGGCTCCATGTGGGGCGGTAGTTGTGTCACCCCCAACGCCTCCTGCACATCACGCTCGATGGTGCGCACATACCAGCGGTCATAACAGACGTTGTTGCGAAAGCTCATGAAGATCGACAGCGACAGACCGAGCAGGGTGGCACTGACCTTGGAAAGATAACTCGGGTGCAAGGTTTCGATGAGCACGATGGCCGAAGTGAGCAAGGTCACCATCAGGCTGCGTCGCGCAATGCGTTTGGCGATCGAACCCTTGAGTGAAGTCAGCACGCCGACCAGATTGGATTTGGGTCTGACGATCATGGTTTCAGCCGCCCGTCATGTTCATGAAGCGAATGACCTGAACGTCGTCGTTCACTTCGAAGTTGTGCCGGTATGGCTTGAGCTTCATCGCCTCGATGATGGCGTTCTCCAGACGTTCGGGTTGGCCCGGATGAGCGCGCAGTACCGCCTTCAAGTCGACGGAATGCTCGTTGCCCAGGCACAGCAGTAGACGACCTTCGACAGTCAGCCGCACCCGGTTGCAGGTGCCACAGAAGTTGTGGCTGTGGGGCGAAATGAACCCCAGGCGAATCTGCGGTGCTTCGGCCAGTCGCCAGTAGCGCGAAGGACCCTGGGTCGACTCGGCGGAATCAATCAGCGTGTAGCGTTGGGCAATCCGCTCACGAACCTGGGCACTGGAGTAAAACGACTCCGCGCGGCTGTGTTCATGGATGGTGCCCAAGGGCATTTCTTCGATAAAGGAAATGTCGAGGTTGCGATCGATGGCGAAACTCACCAGGTCGTTGATCTCGTGATCGTTGCGACCCTTCATCACCACGCAATTAAGCTTCGTATTGCGAAACCCCGCCTTATTGGCGGCGTCGATGCCCTTGATCACCTGCGCCAGTTCGCCGGTGCGGGTCAGCTCGCGAAAGCGTTGCGGGTCGAGGCAGTCGAGGCTGATGTTGAGGCGGTTTACCCCGGCCTCGAACAAGGGCTCGGCCAGTTTGGCCAACTGCGAACCGTTGGTGGTCATGCACAATTCACGCAGGCCGGGCAGGGCGGCGATGTTCTGGCACAGCTGCACCACGCCCGGGCGGATCAGCGGTTCGCCCCCGGTCAGGCGAATCTTGCGGGTGCCCAGTGCGACGAAGCTCTGTGCCACCTGATAGATCTCTTCCAGGGTCAGTACCCGTTGGCGCGGCAGGAATTCCATGTCTTCGGCCATGCAATACACGCAACGGAAATCGCAGCGATCGGTGACCGACATCCGCAGATAGTCCACGCGCCTGGCGAACCCATCGATCAAGACTCGTTCCGACATGACATCCTCGCTTGGCGCTGCACGCATTGATTTAAGTGTGGGAGCGAACCGACTCCGGGCGGTGTTCCGACGCTGGTTGTTAACGATAACGCGCAGTTAGGGGGGGCAACGCGGCGCGCTTGAGTCCCGCGCGAGCAGGTTCGCTCCCACAATTACAGGTGTGTTGAGCGCAGGCTAAGAGCAACTTGCGAGGGCGTCCAATCACTATGGATGACCGGTTGATCGAGCGGATCTATGATGGAATGGGTTGCTTTGAAAGATGGCTTTAAGATTCTGTAAGTTGTTGAATTCAAGCAATTAAAATCAATGGTAAATATCTTCGAACAGTGGGTCGTTAATCGCGATAAGGCCGTGATTTATCCCTGTTCATATCCTTTTCTCCGTCAAACGATCAATGACCTGAATCGGGTCAATGCCTGAGTGCATTTTCACGGGGAAGCCGTCGACCGCTATAAATCCTGCAAAGAAGCCGTCGGCTGGGGCGCGCTGACCGCCGTCACTGCGCCCCAAACATCACCGTCCAGTAAATCCCCGCATCACTCTTCGGATCAACCGCATACGCCACCCCCACATCGCGGAACTGCGGGTTCATCAGGTTGGCGCAATGCCCTGGGCTGGTCAGCCAGCCGTCGACCACCTTGCGCACGCTGTCCTGCCCGGCGGCGATGTTCTCGCCAATCTGCTGGAAGTCATAGCCCGCCAGTTCCGCGCGGTCGCCCGGCGTGCGGCCATCGCGATCCTTGTGATCGAAGTAGTTGTTGTTGGCCATGCTGCGCGAATGGGTTTCGGCGGCGGTCGCCAGGGTGGCGTTCCAGGTCAGTGGCGTGGTGGCGTTGAAGGATTGCGCGCCGCATTGGCGTGGTCGGGCACGTGCGACGTTGAGCTCGGCCAGCAGCTTCTGGCCTTCGGCCTGCCAGTCGCCGAGGCGGGCGCTCAACAGTGGTCGGGCCACCACGATGCGCCACGCGCGATCTTGATGGCTGACGCCGACATCGACGAACTGCGGGTCCAGCACGATCTGGCAAAAACTTTCCTGGATCGCCTTCATCGCCGACGGCGCATCACGCGGTCCGGACAGACTGATCGCCTGCACATTCTTCATCGGGTAACCGGCGGTGGCCATGGCCTGCTGCAGATTGCCGATGCTCGCGGCGGACAGTACCAGTCGCGGATCGGCTGCCAGTGGCGGCAGTTCCGAGGAAACCTGGCCGGCGCAGCGTTGCACCTGGCTGCGATAGACGTTGATCGATTCGATCAGTTGCGATTCATCGCTCGCCAGGGTATTGGCAGCGAACAGCAGACCCAGTGAAAAACCGGCGAAGCGCATGGCGGACGATGTGAAGCGCATGAAGATCCCCTTTGGCTGACTGCGCCCATGATGCGTGAAGTTGTTCCCGTTAAGGCAATGGATTTTCCAGAATGTTGTGGCGGGTGTGCAATCATTTCACTACTACACTGAAGCGATAATTCCAACTGAGTCATCCCAACCATGCGCCTCGACTGGATAGCGGCCTGTTTTGCACTGACTGTACTTGCTGCTCCGGCATTCGCTGCCGACCAGGATCAGAAACAAAAGCAAGAAGTGGCCGAAGACAAGGCCGAAGTGCTGGAGCAAAAGGCCGCGGAAAATCCCAGTTCCGCGCCGGCGCCAAAATCCGAAGCCATTACCCAGTCCGAAGTCCAGGCCGTCGACCCCGCCGGCGCCGCGCCGCTGGACGACGCCATTACCTGCATGGCCCGTTCGATCTATTGGGAAGCCAAGGGAAAAAACGCCGCCGACATGGAAGCCGTGGCCAACGTGGTCATGAATCGCCTCGGCCATGAGGGCTTTCCCGATACTGTATGCGGTGTGGTCAAGCAGGGTTCGGAAACCAAGAGTTGCCAGTTCTCCTGGTGGTGCGACGGGCGTTCCGATTCGGTGCAGGAAGAGGTGCAATACGCGATGGCCAAGGAAATCGCGCGCAAGGCGCTGAACAAGCAACTGCCGGATCGAACGGGCGGCGCACTGTATTTCCATGACCGCACGGTGAAACCGGATTGGGCCAGGGAGTACATCAGAACCGTGGATATCGGTTTGTTCCGGTTTTACAAGCCGCAGGGTGGGGATGCGAAGTAACTGCTTTAACGTGGGGGAAACTTTCTTCAATTTACCTGAGTCACCGAAAGTGAAGCGCTTATGTTTGATAAGTGAGTTCTTTAACTGATGCGCATTTTTGTGTTGGTTAGATCAGTTGCAAGATCAAAGAAGTAATTAACGTTCTTCTCTAGTTTAGCAAAGTGGGAACCATCTGCAGGTGGGAAGCGCATGATTTGTAATGCACTTTGTGTATTGAATTTAAGCTCTGTTACTGATGTTTTAAGTGCTTGAAGCTCAGTCTCTATAGAGCGGATTTCACAGTGAGACCAAAGAGGAAGGTGCTGATGCTTTAGACTTAGCATTCGGGTGAGTTCACTTAGGCCATAATGTGAGCCTGCACCTAAAAAAGTACCGTATAGTGCCAAGATTGTAGTGCCGGCATGACGAAAGAATTCTTGGTGTGCATATCCAAGAAGGGCAAAATTCCGGGATGCTGATGTGCTGCCAATGATTTGATGGTAAGTGTGCATTCGAATAATATTGTATTCGACAACTTTTTTCTGAGTTTCCGGGGTTACCAGCCAAGGTTGGGGAGGCTCAAGGGCCAAATCTTGAACCAATAATAATAGGGTTTTATATCTGATTGAATACAGGCCCAGCGTATTAACCAATCTTACGATTTCAGTTGACATTGTCCTGAGCCGATTTGTGCTGAATACTTGCGAGAGAAGTATTTCCGGTTCCGTTTCCGGGCATCGAGGCAAGCCAAGTGTTCGGCTAAGTATGTGGGGTAGAAGTTCGGTTGTGATGAACTTGTAATCAAGATCCCGTGACGTGCCATGATCCAGTACTTTGACAAATTCGCAATCGGGGTTTCCGTATCTCCGAATATAAGCTGCGGCCCACGTCGAGGTAGTATCACCAGTGAATCTGCCGGTTAGAGAAAGCCCTTCAAGTGCTATTACTACAGCTGCACGGATATCGGCGGTCGTTACTATGTGTTTATTGTCGTAAGTGTCGAGCACGTCCTTTAGTAGATCGATTATGTGTAGGGGGATTTTGATTGCTATATCTGTAGGTACACCAAGTTCTTTTAGTGAAGTGAATATTTTTTCCGTAGAGTATTCGATTTGTTTTGAAATCCGGAAGACCTTACCTGTTTCGGAGATCTCATTTTTAAAGCGCAGGTCGGCGGAGGCGAAGAATTTGTCGAATATATCTGCTTGCTCGGCGGGCGACAAATGGATGACTAGGTCGCCACCGACAAGCAGATTATCATTTCCTCCAATAATGTTTTTTGTCATCACCCTATAACTCCAAAGATGAAACTGGGACTTAGCCTTTAAAGTCTCCGCCTATGGTCATGTTGTCATTGCCTTTAATGTGTACGCTGTTGCCGATTTTTACGACCTTGGCAGCTACGAAAAGACTGACTAGTAATGAAAGAATTGATGAAATGGAATTTATGATTTCGAGGATTTCCATGATTTTTTCCTGGGAGGTGTGAGGACGGTAATCAAAAGTCTAGCGGGGTTTTAGAGTATGACAAGCTATTGCTTTCGGGATTTACTTGTTTTAGAGGGGCGGTTGTAGTATTTGATGGATTTGGTTTTTGATATAGATACATGGTGAATGGCTCTCTAAGTTGTCAATGGTTGTTTGGTTATGCTCTTTTGTGATTAGTGTTTCGCGTGCTTAACGGTTCGGGATACAAAGCTGAGGCAACTACACGCGTGTCTTTCTTTAGAACTTCGCATAATTCAACGCATCAACCAGCGCCGAGCCACCAATACCCGTCAGTGAAAGCAGCAGCGCGCGGACCAGCGGTTCCTCGGAATAGCGCGAGAATGACCCGGTATTGAGTGCCACTATGCGTTCGCGAATCATGCGGAATTTGTCGTAGAACGGCTTATCGGCAGGTGTTTCCAGCAGATAGGCATCGATGTGTCGCAAGGCGACCGTGCGCGCCTTTTCTGCTGCGCGACGAAGCGACAGCGCAGAGACCAGCAGCATCAGCGCGGTGAGCAGGAATGAAATGATGATGCTGGGTGGTGTTGGCCAGTTATCGAACAGGCTGCTGCGCGCCGCCAGCAGGATCAACATGACCAGTGTCGGCGCATAGATCAGCCGGCTGACCGCTGAGGTGCGCTTGGCGATCATTTGCAAGTCCACCCAGTCGTCGATGCAGGGATGTTTGTACTTCTCGCCAAATATCTCCCTATGTTTGAGCTGCAAACTTCTTGGCCAGATTGCATGATGATCGCTTAGATGGCGGATGAAACGCGTCAGTAGCAGATTGGCATCCACGACCCAGAACACCAGTGCCTGGAACGTCAGGGTTGGAATCAGCCAGCTCAACATCCACACTCTTGATTCGCCGCGTACGGGAATTTGCTCCATTGGCCAAGCGACAAAAAGTACGCTGGTGACCACGACGAAAATCCAGGTAGCAAAAAGAGCGCGTAGCATTCGGGCGCCGAACGACCCGCATACGCAGTGCTCGCCCCAGAACGGGGCAATGAAGATCATCTTGCGTCCGTCCGGGCCAACCCTGGTGGATGCACAGGACTTGGCCCAATCATCGCTGGCCCTTACCAGCGGGAAAAAGATGAACATCAGGCCTCGTCCCAACTCCTTGCACCAGCGACGAAGGGTCCAGCCCTTTTCGAGTCCTTTACGAAAGAAGCGCAGTGCTTGCCCTCGCAAGGTCATGGGATACCTGCACATGTGTGGTTGCAAATCGTAGCTGATCTCGATCTCGGTTCTGTTGATGCACAGGCTGCGCCAGCCCCATGCCAATGCCGACAGCGATATCAGCACCGCGGCCACACGCAGCGCCACGGTTGGCCAGGCACTGATACCTTCGAACAGGAACATCGGCTCACCCAACCCGTTGGCCGTCAACGTGCTACGCATCTGGTACGCCAGCATCAGCACAAGTACAAAGACGACGAGGGGAACCACGATGTACCACGCAGAGGCATTGGGTAAGTGGTTGATTGTGTCGGCGGCAGCGTCGTTTTTCAGCAAGGCCTGCCTTTCGGAGCGCCGGACAAGATTCGACGAGATGATGCCAAGTAAAATCAATAGAAAGGTGACCCAAAGGAATTCCGCGTGCCAGAAACGCGTGGCGATAAAGGCGCAGAATGCTGCCACTAGATACAGCGTGATAGGTACACCTCGTACCCAGCGATGGGTGAATTTGCTGTCATTCTTCGGAACTTCGATCCACCACCAGACGATGAACGCGCCGAGTAAAAGCAGTGTGACCGCCAGCGGTCCTGCCCAGAAGAACGATTGGGTGTTCTTGAGCTGATCGCGTACTGCCTGGGTGGTTTGAGGATAGGGCGGAGGTGACGGGTCCTGAAGACATCGCAACGCCATCAGGTCATGCGGTCGCAGGTCTTGATCCGACCGGGACAGCAATGTCGGTGCTTCGCAACTTGCGGGGCGATTGCCACTCAGCGGGCTCGCCAATGGGATGAATCCGCTGATGCCAATCTCATAGATGCCGGGCGAGAGCAGCTCTGATTTTGAATAGTCGAATTTTGCCCGCTTGGCATCGAAGGATTGTGGCGCCAGCGCCGCCAGAACAGAGATGAACACAGCGCTTTGCAGGCTGTCGCGGAACGGCGGTACATCCTGCTGCAGAGCTCGCGTCAGCGACAGGCCGTAGGGTGCGGCCAATATCAGATTGCGCGTGGTTTGCGCCTGTCCTCGTTGCAGCATGCGTGCGTCGAGGTCGGTGGAAAAGTACAGTTTGTATGGCATCCGGTTCTTGAGCGCCTGCAATGCCAATAGTTTGTCGTAGGCATCGACACCCAGTATTCCGATGGCGCCGATGCCGCTTTCACCGTTGCGTCGATAGGCTTCATCCACTTGCGCTATGTGGTCGGCCAGGCGCCGCAGATAATCAAGCTGTGAGTTTCCGTCGGCTTTCTCCAATGGACTCAAATCGATTTTGCTGGGGTCCTTGTTGTTCTTGCCGGTATCGGTACCAGTGGTTTTGTCGCTGCTGGCGGCTTCCTCCGGAAGTCGGCCGTCCAGGCCGCGCAAGTAGCTGAAGCGCAGAATCCACTGATTGACTACTGCCTTTTCATCGTCGTCGCGCAGGTTGGCGTCCTTGGCGACCTGGGCCTTGAAGCTTTCGATCAACGCGCGGCTGTAGAAACTGTCCCATTCCGAGATCAACGCGATGCGGTCGAAACTGCGCCAACTATTTCCCCCACAAGTCGATCCGACTCGGCGCAGGCTGCCTTTGTTGCAACGTACCCCGAACGCTGGATCGACATGGCGCAGTTTCAGCTCTTCCAACAGCAGCTGCGTCATGGTGCCGTCGTCGCTGACGGTGCGCAGTATTTTCATGGTCTCTTTGTACGGCGATTTCTTGTTTTTCGTGTCCTTTTCCTTTTCCGTGTCCTGATCACGAGGCTTGAGGCTTTTATCGAGGAGCTCGTTGTCGGCAGTGGCCAGAGGTGAATAGATCTCGATATGAGGAGGGGCGTTGCCGTCGGCCTCCTCTTCGTACATATCGCGAAGAATCGTCGAGGTTGCGGGGCCGATGACCTTCAGGACAGCGGGTGTCTCGGGTGGCTGTGTGCCGGTAGCGGGCGACTCCCGTAGACTGCCAAGTTTGGATGACAGGCTTACGCGTAATTTCTCCAGGTTCTGCAGTGGCTGTGAACCCAGAGCGTCTTGTTTGAGCCAGAACACGATTGTCTGGTTCGCAGGCGGCTGTGTTCCTTTTGGAGGTTGCACTCGATCAAGGGGATTGGAGACAAACATTTCATAAGGGATGGCGAGATCGCTTACCGACTCCGTTTCGTTGAATGTGAAATCCTTGGTAAGCCTCAAGCAATGTATGTACTGCTCCTGAGCAGGCACTCTGTGGGAATTTTTGAACCCGGCCAAAAGGGCGTATCGAGTACGACGCCGGCGCTCGACTTCATCGGCATAAGGGCCCCCTTCGACCAACGCCACCATGATGTCGGTGAGGGTGGTTTCTCCTGGCGGCGTTGTGATTTCGGGAACGCATAGTTTTTTCTCGGCCTCTTTGTTGCCGGTATCCCTGAGTTTTTTGCGATACCGCTCAAGCGCATCAAACGGGTCCTGCCATAGCCGCGCTTCGATAGGCAGTTGTGCCTGAAATTGTGCACCGACAGGACGTGGCTCCAGGAAGGGTTCGCGGGTCAGGGCGAATGTCGATACCACCAGACTTAGGATGACCGCGCTGCCTGGTAGCCAAAAAGCCAGGTTAGTACCTGAATCCTTGTTGTTGTCCATGGCCTGTCCCTCAGGTGGCCGACTGTTACTAGTTATGTATAGACCTGATTAACCAGATGGTTAAGAGCGGCTTTTTACCGGGCCAATTGGACTTTTTGTTGTGGCTGACCCAATCAGGTATCAACCGGCTTGCTGGATTGGAGCGGTTTTCTGCTGGTTGGTTAGTTGCGGGTGAGTTAGCGGTGGATTTAATTTCATGATCCAGGGGTGAAAGTTTGAAGGCATTTGTAATGTGCGTCCGTTTTTTTGTGGTATTTGTTTTTGCGTGGGGCGATTCAGTTGAACAAGACTGAAGTTGCGGGCCGAGTTGCGATGGGTGACAGGCTTAACCGGGTAGAGTGCCTGGAAGTATTCTGTTTTCTATTGGGTGCCCGAGGTGCCCGGTAAAAATAACTTTATGCCTTGCGGAGTGGCAATCAAGCTGATTTAGAGCGGTTTTATGCAGCGTGAAGGCAGGGAGCGTGGCACGCGGCATATTGAATATGATCCTGGCGGAGCCCATCGATTTCCGGCGGGACGCCCGTTAGTCCAGATATTGTGATGCAGTCATCTGGATCCAGTTTGTGCCGATGGAGTGGAAAAAAACATCATGTAAGGTGGCGAACTGTATATTTGCAGAATGCATCTTTCAGACGTTTTTGACGCACTACCATTTTTTGGTGCTTGGATCCATCAACGCTGATCCTGAATATTGGTGTGCTCGCTAAAGGCTCGTCTGTGAATTGCTTGTAAGAAGGCGTTGTGGTGGGTTGTTAATGCGATATGGAGATAGTCGATTATCGCTTGATTTCAAAATGTTCCAAAAAAATATTGAACTTTCGCTCTTCGTCTTTAATGCAGGGTGCGGATGTGTAAAGTTAATGATAATTTTCAAGCAGGTTCTAACTTCAAGTTGTAACGCCGGCTATACACTGTTCGAATCATTCGTGTCTACACGTAGCATGAACTCGTAAAAAGATCTCGTCGTCTTAAAGGTCAGGGGTGTAGAGTTTGTATGGCGTGAAATATGTTTTGCCACTTTTCAGGTCATCCGAGACGCCCGCCATGCACCCCATCGGCCTCATCGTTTACCCCGGGTTCCAGGTCCTGGGCCTGTCCATGTCCGCCACGTTCGAGCTGGCCAACAATGCCGCTGGCGAGCCGGTGTACAGCATCCAGTTGCTGTCCGAAACCGGCGGTCTGGTGCCCACCTCGGCAGGGTTCGCAGTGGAAACCACCGCATTCGACCAGCGTCCGTTCGATACGCTGTTGGTGATGGGCGATAACCTTATCCGTCCGGTCTCAGCAGGTTTGGTGGCGTTTGTGCAGCGAGCCAGTCAAAGTACCCGACGCTTGGGTTCGATCTGCACCGGGGCCATCGCCCTGGCCGAGGCCGGATTGCTCGACGGTCGCAGGGCAACCACGCACTGGTGCCATGCTGCGTCGCTGCAACAGGCTTATCCGAAAATCAAAGTCGAAGAGGACCGTATCTTTATCAACGATGGTCATATCTGGACCGCCGCCGGCATGAGCGCCTGCGTCGATCTGGCGCTGGCCCTGGTGGAAATGGATCTGGGCGCCGACGTCGCGCGGCGGGTGGCCAGGCAGTTGGTGGTGTATCACCGTCGGGCCGGCGGGCAGTCGCAGTTTTCGGTGATGCTGGAACTGGCGCCCAAGACCGACCGCATCCAGGCTGCGTTGACTTACGCCAAGCAAAACCTCAAGTCCACGTTGTCGGTGGAGGAGTTGGCCAATGCCGCCAATCTCAGTCCTCGTCAGTTCAGTCGGGTGTTTCATGCCGAGACCGGTCAATCGCCGGCCAAGGCCATCGAAAGCCTGCGGGTGGAGTCGGCCCGACTGATGATGGAAACCGGTCGGCACTCCATCGATGTGGTGGCGACTGACACCGGATTTGGTGACCGGGAGCGCATGCGTCGGGCGTTTATCCGGGCATTTGGCCAACCCCCGCAGGTGATTCAGCGTGCCAACCGGACATGACTATCATCATGTCCTAAAAGGTGGCGCATACGACATTTGAGTCTAAATATGATTGTCGTAATCTTGAACTCGTTGAAGCCCACTCCGTAAATGAGATCGCCATCATGACCCTCGTTAAAGCCGCCGCCGTACAAATCAGTCCCGTGCTCTACAGCCGTGAAGGCACGGTCAATAAAGTTGTGGAGAAGATCCTCGAACTCGGTAAGCAGGGCGTGCAATTCGCCGTGTTTCCGGAAACCATCGTGCCGTACTACCCGTATTTCTCTTTCGTCCAGGCGCCATTCGCAATGGCCGCGGAACATCTCAAGCTGCTGGACCAGGCCGTGACCGTACCGTCGGCGGCTACCGACGCCATAGGCGCAGCCGCCAGAGAGGCCGGCATGGTGGTGTCCATCGGCGTCAATGAACGTGACGGCGGCACGCTGTACAACACGCAGTTGCTGTTCGACGCCGACGGTACCTTGATCCAGAGCCGCCGCAAGATTACCCCGACGTATCACGAGCGCATGATCTGGGGCATGGGCGACGGCTCGGGCCTGCGTGCCGTCGACAGCGCGGTAGGGCGCATCGGTCAGTTGGCGTGCTGGGAACATTACAATCCGCTGGCCCGCTACGCCTTGATGGCCGATGGCGAACAGATCCACGCCTCGATGTACCCCGGCTCGTTCGCCGGTCCGCTGTTCGCCTCGCAAATGGAAGTCAACATCCGCCAGCATGCTCTGGAAGCGGCCTGCTTCGTGGTCAACTCCACCGCCTGGCTCGACCCTGAGCAACAGGCGCAGATCATGGCCGACACGGGTTGCCCGATCGGCCCGATCTCCGGTGGTTGCTACACCGCGATCATCGGCCCTGACGGCGTGGTGTTGGGCGTGTTGACCGAAGGTGAGGGCGAAGTGATCGTCGACCTCGACATGGGCCTGATCGACAAGCGCAAGCGCATGATGGATTCCCGTGGGCACTACAGCCGTCCGGAACTGCTGAGCCTGCTGATCGACCGTACACCGCATGCTC
Organism: Pseudomonas sp. G(2018); assembly: GCF_005502415.1. Lineage (NCBI taxonomy): Bacteria > Pseudomonadati > Pseudomonadota > Gammaproteobacteria > Pseudomonadales > Pseudomonadaceae > Pseudomonas > Pseudomonas sp. G(2018). The sequence goes on from NZ_SCOO01000024.1 coordinate 28,219, forward strand.
ATGTTCATGAGCGCGGCGCGCATCCGAAGCTGTCCGAGACAGAGGCGGTGGAAGAGGTGGTTCGATAACGTCCAAACAAAAAAAGGGGACTTCATTGAAGTCCCCTTTTGCTTGTCCAGTGTTTAACGCATTTCGTTTCAGTGCTGATTGCGACGCCAGAAGACGCGCGCCAGCAGCGCATCGAGGCTGAGTTTGCCCGGACCTGTGAACACCAGTGGCACCAGGGCGGCGAGGTAGATCAGCGGCAGTTTGAAGTTGCCGTAACCTTTGTTGGTGATGGAGTAACCCTGGGCCAGTTCGCTCAAGGTCGACCAGTCGGCGGGCCAGTGAACGGCGGCAGTCGCGACAATGGTGACCACGATCAGGCTGATCGCCGAAAAGCGCGTGGCCAGTCCCGCCAGCAGGGCGAGGGCGCAGATCAGTTCCACCCACATCGACAGTTCCCAGTTCAACGTGGCCGGCAGGTGGTTGAACGGAAACAGGAAGCGGTCCTGGATATCGGCGAACCAGTTCTCGCCATTGTATTTTTCCAGGCCTGACTCGAAAAATTCCCAGGCCAGGAATACCCGCAGCGTCAGCGGCGCGATCCAGCTGCCAGCACGGTCAAGGTTCAGGTGCAGGCCTTTGACGGCCGATGAAATCGAAGTACTCATGGACATTGGTCTCCTTCAAGTCAGGGATGTCGGGCGACGCGTGCCCGTTCAGCGCAAGGATCGGCTTGGCCAATCGACAGGTGAATTTCATCAGGCAGGTGTATCTGCGATGTGTCCCCGGCGCGGGGGTTTGAAGGTTTGTTGTGTCAGGGGCGGGGCTGTACACACTTTGATACGTAGTAAAGACACCACCGCTCCCACAAGGGGCGCAGGGCGGTCGGCGGATGACGCTCACGGACTTTTGCTATACATTTTCCCCCCGCCCATTGCATGGTGTAACCGCTTCATGTCTCTTGCGCTCGAACGTCTAGTCGCTGGCACGCCGATCCCTTTCGCCGGTAATCGTGTCACTGTGGTCAGCCCCGAACTGGCGGCGCGCTTCCAGCCCGGAGACCATCTGTTGGTGGAGCAGGTCAGCGGCGAATTGTTGTTGATTCCGGTGGCTGACCAGCAGGCGGCAGCCGTTGCCATCGAACGTGCGGAGGCGGCATTTATCGCAATGTCGGCGGTGTCGGATCAGGCCATCAGCACCTTCTTCGATCTGTTCGCCCAACGCCTGGAAAACCCGGCGTGCTGGGCCTTGATCGAAGCGGCCAACCAGGCCGACATCGAGCGCGCCAAGGCCCGTGGTCGTTCGACCACGCGCTTGCTGGCCGACGAACGCATGCGCCGCGACATGATTGCCGGGCTGCGTGCCTGGCGCGATGCCTCGGCCTCGCGCGGCAAAGTCATCAGTTGTGTCGAGCACGATGGCTGGAAAGTCGAGCAAGTGGTGTCGCCGCTGGGCATCGTCGCCTTCGTCTTCGAAGGCCGGCCGAACGTCTTCGCCGATGCCGCCGGTGTATTGCGCACCGGCAACACGGCGGTCCTGCGCATTGGCAGCGATGCGTTGGGCACCGCCCAGGCGATCGTCATCCATGCACTCAATCCCGCGCTCGCCGATGCTGGCTTGCCGAGCGGCGCCGTGTCGCTGGTGGAAAGCGTCAATCATGCCGCCGGTTGGGCGATGTTTGCCGACCGCCGTCTGTCACTGGCGGTGGCCCGTGGTTCGGGGCGTGCCGTCAGCCAGTTGGGCAGCATCGCGCAGCAGGCCGGCACCGCCGTCAGCCTGCACGGCACCGGTGGTGCCTGGCTGATCGCCGACACCGATGCCGATGCCACGCGTTTGGCCAGCGTGGTGCGCAACTCCCTCGACCGCAAGGTCTGCAACACCCTGAACGTCTGCCTGATTCACCGCGACCGCGCCGCCGAACTGGTACCGCTGTTTCTCGACGCACTGCAACAGGCCGGCAAGGCACGGGGCCAGGGCTGTAAGTTGCACATCGTCGAGGGTAGCGAAGCGTTCCTGCCCGGCGATTGGCAAAGCGCGACCGTCGAGGTTTACCGCGCCGAAGGCTACCGCACCGAAGCCCTGGCCGAAGCGCTGCCCGAAGAGCAATTGGGCCGCGAGTGGGAGTGGGAAGAAACCCCGGAAGTCAGCCTGAAAATCGTCGACGACCTGGACAGTGCCATCGCCTTGTTCAATCGCTACAGCCCGCAGTTCACGGTGTCGCTGATCAGCGAAGACGCGGCGACGCAGGAGCGTTTCTACAACGCGGTCAACGCACCATTTGTCGGCAACGGCATTACCCGTTGGGTCGACGGCCAGTACGCACTCAACAAACCGGAACTGGGCCTGTCGAACTGGGAGAGAGGCCGGCTGTTTGCGCGCAGCGCGATTCTCTCGGGTGATGGCGTGTTTACCATTCGCAGCCGCATGACCCAGACGGATCTGTCGGTCAAGCGTTGAGTCGGCACCCCCGACCCCAGGCGAAGGCCGCACTATACTTTTCATGTGCGTCTGTATTGGCGGGCGAGCACTCCAAAACGAATCAGATGTTCCATACGCTCGCCTGAGAGGCAGAGGGCTGCACCGCAAATGGGGTGGGCAGCGCATCTGCTTCCGTGAAGAGGGTTGCATCATGAAACTTCATTCGTTTCAACATTACTCTCAGGATCTGGAAAGGGGCGTTCACGACACGTGGATTACCGCCAGGGTGAAGTCAGCCCTGGCCATGGCCGAACCAAGCCTGGGTTTGCAAATCCATGTCAAAACCCATGGGGGCACGGTGGCGCTGAGCGGTCGCGTCAACACCCATAAACAGTGTGAGCAAGCGGTTGGTCTGGCTCGTTCGGTTCAGGGCGTCGTCGAAGTCGATGCCCGAGACCTGCTGACACACGTGTTCACGCCAGGCCATATTCCTGAACCGCCCAACGCTGAAGAGGCCCCTGAAAAGCGCTCACAATCGTCAACAAGGATGGACGATAAATAGCCCTGTCGATCGTGTCGGTCCAGCGCTCCCGGGAGTCGGGAGCGCTGCCCCGATCGTCTCTCTGTCAGTAGGTTCAAACTTCAGGCTGCTGCTTCTGCGGATCGTGCGGGAAGGGCGCAGGTGTACGGATACTCGCAGAGCGCCACGAAGTGATGGCTGTTGGCATCCAGGGCATCGACCGAACCGGTCTCGATGTCGTAAACCCAACCATGCAAATTCAACAGGCCTTTCTCCCGGGCCAGGCGCACGCTCGGGTGCGTCTGGATATTGGCCAGTTGCGCGATCACGTTTTCGCGCACCATCGAGCTGACTTTCGCCGCTTCACTGGCATGCGGCCGGGATTCGTTGATGACTTTTGCCGACTCGGCGTGTTGCAGCCAACTGCCGACGGCGGGCAGATGATCCATGCAGGTGCACTTGGCGACAGCGGTCATGGCGCCGCAGTCCGAATGGCCACAGATGACGATATCGGTCACCCCCAGTACCGCGACGGCGTACTCGACCGTGGCCGAAACACCGCCGGGATGGGGGCTGTAGGAGGGCACGATATTGCCGGCGTTACGGATCACGAATAGCTCACCGGGCTCTTGCTGGGTCAGCAGTTCCGGCACTACCCGGCTGTCGGAACAGGTGATGAACAAAGTACCCGGGTGTTGGGTGGTGGCCAGGTGTTTGAACAGATCAGTGCGTTGCGGAAAGGCTTCTTTCTGGAACTTTAGAAAACCTTCGATGAGCGCTTTCATGGTTGCGTCCTCGTGAATGTGACAGGTGTGGCCCGCGCGGCGGTGCGGGCCATGTATCAACTTAGAAAGGACGCAGGGGCAGGAACTTGCCGTCGAGGGTGATCACTGCACGGTGGCCACCTTCAGGATCTTCGACTTTCTTCATATCGAGCTTGAAGTTGATCGCGCTGATGATGCCGTCGCCGAACTGCTCATGAACCAGCGCTTTGAGGGTCGTGCCGTAGATCTGGATCATTTCGTAGAAGCGGTAGATGGTCGGGTCGGTGGGGACACCCGAGAGGCTGCCGCGCAGCGGTATGATCTGCAGGCGGGCTACCAAGTCGGCATCCAGGTCCAGTTTTTCGCCGATCACCTTGGCCGCGGCTTCAGGCAATGGGTGCTGGCCGAGCAGAGCAGCAGTGACGTATGCCAAGCCAAGGCCGGTGCCTTCAGCGACGTCTTCAAAGGACAGATTTTTGCGGGCTTTTGCGTCGAGAATCCTGGCGGTCAGTTCAAGGCTGGTGTCGTTGTAGGCGTGGGACTGTTGCATGGTGAATCTCCTGTTGCAGGGGGTTGTGCTTGGGTGTGGAATCATCTTCTGCCGATCCATTCATAGCGTCCAAGACCGATATACAATGCAAAGCATAAGTACTGCCTATGGATGGTTTACCCATGCTGCTACGTCATCTGCGTTATTTGCTGGCCGTCGCCGACAACGGCGGTTTCACCCGTGCCGCCGAAGCCTTGCACGTGTCGCAGCCGACCCTTTCGCAACAGATTCGGCAGCTGGAAGAAACCCTCGGCGTCAACCTGTTCGACCGCACCTCGCGCACGGTCAAACCCACCGATGCAGGCCAGGCCTATATCGAATGCGCCCGTCGGGTGCTGGTGGAACTGGAGGCAGGCAAGCGTGCGCTGCATGACGTGAAGGACTTGTCCCGCGGCAGCTTGCGCCTGGCCATGACCCCGACCTTCATGGCGTACCTGGTGGGGCCGCTGGTGCGCGAATACGTGGAGCGGTATCCGAATATCCACCTGGAGGTGTTCGAATTGTCGATGGACGACATCGAAACCGGGTTGGCGGAGGATTCACTGGATATCGCGATTGCGTTTGATCAGGTGAGGAACGCCGACATCGAGTCGATCCCGGCGTTTACCGAGACGTTGGGGTTGATGGTTGGCCGGGCGCATCCGTTGTATGAGTACCAGGCCCCATTGACCACGCAACAGATGGCGGAACTGGCGTTTGCCTTGTTGACCCCGGGTTTCGTCACACGCACCTGCATTGACGAGTATTTCGTTCAGGCGGCGATCACACCGAAGGTGGCCATTGAGGTCAATTCGGTCAATACGCTGCTGGAAGTCATTCGTCACACTGCCATGGCGACGATCCTCCCGGAACCTATCGCCACCGGCGATCGTGCCTTGCGCAAGATTCCATTGGCAGGTGAGGCGCCGAGGCGTGGGGCGGCGTTGCTTCGGCGCAAGAACAACTATCACAGCGCGGCAGCGTTGGCGTTTGTCGATCTGGTGCTGGGTACCGATCTCTCATAACCAACACAAACCCCTGTGGGAGCGAGCAAGCCCGCTCACACATTTGATTGGCTGTGAACCTTAATATCGGGCATTAAAAAAGGCCTGCTCTTTTTGAGAGCAGGCCCTTTTATTTAATGAGTCAGCGACGACTCAACTTAATTAGTACAACCGATCAATCACCCGAACTTCGTTCTGGTTCTGCATCGAGGCCCAGGCCTGTTTTAGCGTTTGCAGAACACTGCCGATGAAGTCTTTGTCGGCCGCGGCTTTCTTGCCGACGTAGCCCTGGCCGCGACGGTACATCTTCAGTCGGGCAAGCAGGTTCTGGTTGTTCTGGTCGAACTCCGCTTCATGGGCGTGGGGCGACAGGCAATCGATATGAACGCTGCCCGATTTGCTGATCCACAGAATATGGTTGTCGAGCGTATCTTTTTTCGCCGCGAACAGACGAGCCAGTTCTTCGATAGTCGGTTGATTGTTCAGATTCATCATAAAGCTCCCTCGACCAATTGGTGATCTTTCAAAGTTGATTCGCTAATACAAGTAGCCCATCGGTTAGTTGATCCCTGGCACCGAAACCAGGACGTCAGCAGTCGTCCGCCGAAATCGGCGAGGTCCTGCGTCTGTTGCATGTAGTCGTGTTGAATAACTGCTACGCAATAGCGTCACAACGAAGAGAAGCGGCGAAAACCTTCTGGCCCTGCCGACGCTTTCAGGGTCGGCCACAAGCTTCATGAGGATGGATCGCCAGCGCTTCTCGCCCTTGTACTGGACGTTCAGGCCAGGTCAGCTTCTTCAATCTGCCTTGTGGGCAGCGTGTATCCGGAAAAAACAGCTCGGCGGTCAGACGAGCTTGCTCAAACGTGTTGCCTGTACTCCCGATCGGGGAGACGTCTGCATCATGCAAGGGCAATTCGAAGGCGTCAACGGTTTTGTAGTGATTATTTTTTGGCACTACATATTGTCGGACAAAGCTGTGTGGAATTAGAAAAGGAGAGCGCAAAGCGCCGGTCAGGAGGGTTGCGGCGAGACTTCGAAGCGGTAGAGGGTGCAGGGATAACCCTTGATCGTTTGCTGATGCCGGGTGAATCCGTCCCGGCTGAGCCCCGGCATGGCCGCCGTCCAGAACAGGCGCGCGGGCTGGTTGGCCTCGATGTGGAAAATCTGCCATTGACCGGGGAAGCGGCTCAAGAGGGTGGATACGACAAACTTCGCGACGCCCTGGCCACGAAAGCGCCGTGCGACAAACAGGTAGCCGATGTTGTAGCAGGCGCCGGGCAGGTGGGTGTCGTCATCCACGGTCACGAAACCTGCCAGTTCGCCGTCGACGCGGATCAGAAACGGCTGGGTCGCGGGTTTGCGCCAGTAGTCCGGCAGGGGCTGAATGTTGAAAAAGCCGTGCTCACCCAGTTTCAGCGGCAACCACTCGCTGAAGTCATAGGTGTAGAACTGCATCAGGTTTTCGATGGTTTCCAGTTCGTCGCGTTGGGCGGGGTGCAGTTCTATCGAGGGCATGCGAAGTCGCTCCTGAGACGCGATACCAGTCAGTCAAGGATAGATCGAACCTCGGTGTGATTTGCTTCAAGCCTTGCTCGACGGTTTTGCTGTGCGTTTAGCGCCAGTCGATGCCTTGCGCTTGGCGGGCTTGCGCTTGTTTTTCCAGGGCGTGGCACCACGCCCGGCGGGGCTTGCCGGGCCGCTGATGGTCAGGCTCAGGCCCGCGCAACGGCTGACCTGCTTGCTCATCCAGGCGGCCTGTTTGGTGACGAATTCTTCGAGGCTCATTTCGCCGCTCTGCACCATGTCCAGTGCCTGCTCCCAGATCGCCGTGGTGCCCGGATCGGCAATCGCTCGCGGCACGGCATCGATCAGGCTGAACGCGGCCGGGGTTGCTGAAAGTGCCTTGCCGTTCTTGATCAGGTAACCGCGGTCGAGCAGGCCCTGGATGATCGAGGCGCGGGTCGCCTCTGTGCCGATACCGGTGGTGTCCTTGAGTTTCTGCTTGAGCAGCGGATCTTCCACTAGCCTGGCCACGTTCTTCATGGCTTTGATCAGGTCGCCTTCGGTGAAGGGCTTGGGCGGTTGGGTCCACAGGTCCTTGAGTTGTACACCAGCCACTGCGCAATCAATGCCTTCGCTGAGGTTGGGCAGGGTTTGCGGGGCCGGCGCTTCACGAGCCTTGTTCGGGTTTGGGGCAAGGGCTTCGGGCAGGGCGCGTTTCCAGCCGGCTTCGACGATCTGCTTGCCGACCGCGCGCAAGGCTTCACCGGCACAATCGAAGTCGGCCTGGGTGCGGTCGTATTCGTGATTGGGCAGGAACTGCGCCAGATACCGTGCGCGGATCAGGGTGTAGACCGCACGCTGTTTGCCCACCAGTCGTTCGAGGTTCTTCGCCGCCGCGGTGGGAATGATGCCGTGGTGCGCGCTGACCTTGGCATCGTTCCAGGCCCGTGAGCGGCGTTGCGGTTCCAGGTGATCGTGCAAGGCGTTCAGCGCCGGATCGGCCTGGCGTAATGCTGCCAGAATGCCCGGCGCCTCGCTGTGCTGGCTGAGCGGCAGATAACCGCAGTCGCTGCGCGGGTAGGTGATGACTTTGTGGGTTTCGTAGAGCGCTTGGGCGATATCGAGGGTTTCCTGGGCGCCGAGCCCGAGTTTCTTCGAGCAGACTTCCTGCAAGGTGCCCAGGTCGAACGGCAGCGGGGCCACTTCGCGCATCCGCTCGGTGCGCAGCTTGATCACCCTGGCGCTCGCTGCGCCCGTGATCGCGGCAGCGGCCTGCTGGGCCAGCGCCTGATTCAGGCAGCGATCCTGATCGTCACAAGCGTCGGCGGCCGCCCGCCATTGGGCGGTGAAGGGGATACCGTGATGCAGCAGTTGCACGTCGATGGCCCAATAGGCGACCGGTACGAAATCGGCAATGCTGCGGTCGCGATCCACCACCAGGCGCAGGGTCGGCGTTTGCACCCGGCCGACCGGCAACACGCCCTGATAACCGGACTGGCGCCCCAGCAGGGTGAACAGCCGGCTCATGTTCATCCCGATCAGCCAATCGGCCCGGCTACGGCCCAGTGCCGAATGGTACAGGCTGAAGGTTTCGACACCCGGTTTGAGCGCGGCGAGGGCCTTGCGGATCGAGGCATCGTCCAGCGCCGACAGCCACAAGCGACGGATCGGCCCACGATAGCGGCAATGCTCCACCAGTTCCCGGGCGATCATCTCGCCTTCACGGTCGGCGTCGGTGGCAATGATCAGTTCGGAGGCTTCACCGAGCAGGCGCTTGACGGCCTTGTACTGGCTGGCCGTGCGAGGTTTGACGGTCATCTTCCATTTGTCCGGAATGATCGGCAGATCCGCCAGCACCCAGCGTTTGTAGCGCGCGTCATACGCATCCGGCGGCGCGGTTTCCAGCAGGTGACCGATGCACCAGGTCACCGTGACGTCTGTTCCCAGCCAGCAGCCATCACCGCGACGCCTGGCGCCGAGTACGGCCGCAATGTCTTTGGCCTGGGAAGGTTTTTCACAGAGGTACAGCCGCATAACCACCATCGTCGATCAGTGTCCGGGAGGTGTACAGAATGGCGGGTGATGAGCGCGGGAGCAATCTTTATCTGTATGGATGTACAGCGGGTGCGTTGCGATGGGTTACCGGGTCCGTTCGGCTGTGATGCAGTCACGAATGCAAAATCTGGGTTATACCTGATACATCGTGGTCTCAGGTTTTGGGGCTGCGACGCAGCCCATCGCGGGCAAGTCGGGTCGCCGCATCGCACGCTCCCACAGATCAACACTGTCATGAGGAACGTTTTCCATGAAAAGCACCGGTCCCAGTCCTGTCATCACCATCGCCGAGCAGCCCGGCTGCCTGTTGGTGAAGTTTCACGGTATCCAGGTGGCCGCGTCCTCACGCGCGCTGGTGCTGCTGGAGGCCAATTATCCGCCAGTGTATTACGTGCCGCGAGAGGACATTGACGAGAAGTATTACGCCCGCACCGATCACACCAGCTATTGCCCGTACAAGGGCGATGCCAGTTACTTCAGTTTGCAGGTGCCGGGGCATGAAGGGGCCAATGCGGTATGGAGTTACGAGAACCCAAAAGTCTCTGTCGCGCAGATTCGTGAATACATGGCGTTTTATCCGGATCAGGTGAAGTTCGAGGTCGTCGAACTCGACGAGTGACTCACAAACCACTGTGGGAGCGAGCCTGCTCGTGAAAGCGGTGGATCAGTCAACGTCGATGGCGACTGATCCACCCTCATCGCGAGCAGGCTCGCTCCCACAGGTTGTTACTGTCTACCCTCAGTTCTTATCCAGATCCACATTCCGCGTCTCACGCAGGCACAGCATCCCCACCACCAGACTCACCCCGGTGATCACCACCGGGTACCAAAGCCCGTAGAAAATGTCCCCGGTGTACACCACCAGCGCGAAGGACACGGTTGGCAGGAAACCGCCGAACCAGCCGTTGCCGATGTGATAAGGCAGGGACATCGAGGTGTAGCGGATGCGGGTCGGGAACAGTTCGACCATCAGCGCCGCCAGCGGGCCGTAGCACATGGCGGAAATGATGATCAGCGCGACGATCAGCGCTACGATCATCGGTTTGTTGATCTGCTGCATGTCGGCCTGTTGCGGGTAGCCGGCGAGGGTCACTGCACCACGCAGGGCGGCTTCGTCGAAACCGTCGATCTTCACGTCGCCGATGCTCACCTGCACGCCGCTGCCGGCCGGGGCGGCGGCGCTGTTGTATGGCAGGCCCTGTTTGACCAGGAAGGTCTTGACCTTGTCGCACGGGCTGTCGAATTTCGCCTTGCCCACCGGATCGAACTGGAAGGTGCAGGTGGCCGGGTCGGCCAGCACGGTGATCGGTGCCTGGCGGCTGGCCAGGTCGATGGCCGGGTTGGCGTAGTGGGCCAGGGTCTTGAAGATCGGGAAGTACAGCGCGGTGGCCAGCAGCAGGCCGAGCATCAGTACCGGTTTGCGCCCGACTTTGTCCGACAGCCAGCCGAAGAAAATGAAGAACGGCGCGCCAATGGTTACGCTGACGATCAGCAGGCCGTTGGCCACGGCGGGGTCCATTTTCAGGAACTGGGTGAGGAAGAACAGCACGTAGAACTGTGCCGCGTAGAAGGTCACGGCTTGCCCGGCGTTGATGCTGAACAGGGCGATCAGCACGACCTTGAGGTTTTCCCATTTACCAAAGGAATCGCGGATCGGCGACTTGCAGAGTTTGCCTTCCTCTTTCATTTTCACGAAGGCCGGTGATTCGTGCAGGCTCAGGCGAATCCAGGTCGAGATCCCCAGCAGAATGATCGAAAACAGGAACGGAATGCGCCAGCCCCAGACTTCGAACTGATCGCCGGTGAAGTAGCGGCAGCCGAGTACCACCAGCAGCGACAGCAACAGGCCGAGGGTGGCGGTGGATTGAATCCAGCTGGTGTGGAAGCCACGCTTGCCCATTGGCGCGTGTTCCGCCACGTAGGTCGCGGCACCGCCGTACTCGCCGCCCAGGGCCAGGCCCTGAAGCATGCGCAGAACGACGAGGATGATCGGCGCGGCGATGCCGATGCTGGCGTAGTTCGGCAGCAGACCGACGCAGAAAGTCGCCAGGCCCATGAGGACGATGGTGGCGAGGAAGGTGTATTTACGTCCGATCATGTCACCCAGTCGACCGAACACCAGGGCGCCGAACGGCCTGACAATGAAGCCGGCGGCGAAGGCCATCAGCGCAAAGATGAACGCCGTGGTGTCGTTGACCCCGGCGAAAAACTGCTTGCTGATCACCGCCGCGAGGGCGCCGTAGAGGAAAAAGTCATACCACTCGAAGACCGTGCCGAGCGACGAGGCGAAGATGACTTTCTGGGTTTCCTGACTGGTCTCCGCGCTGCCATAGGTTTTCACCGAATGCCGAAATGGTGTCGCCGCAGCCCGAGGATTTACGGTTGTACATTTCATCCACCCGTGAACTAATTTTTCATAGGGGCCGAAATTCTAGTATCAGATTTCAAATTACGTTGGATCATGCGCAGAAAATGTAAAGTAAATAAACTCCTGAAACGAATACGGCATCTCTAAAAAACAACAGTTCGTACTCGAAGTGTCGCGACTAGGTGATTAGATTCGTGGGGGTAGTTACGCGAAAATCGTTGCTGATGAAAAAGGTAGGGAGCAAGTAATGCTGTGACTTTTCGTTAAGGAAATACTGCGTAATTTAAAATTTCGTTGGTGAAGCTATATTACTTTGGGGGAGGAGTGCTTTGTGCATGCAAAAAAATAATCGGGTAAAAAGTAAAGTTTATTTGGTTGTAGAGTAACGTCAAGTTTCTAGCAAGGGTATGATGAATAACGCTGGCGATCCTTGGAGGTTCTTAGTTTAAGGAGATTTAGAGTCTCGGCTCTCTCAAATAAAGGGTGTTTGTAATTATATTCAGGTAAAAAAACTGAAGTAAGTAATCCTTGTTTTCTGAGTAGATAAATATGCACACTAGAAAGACGAAGTATTGCTCCTGCTTCGTCCGGAGTACAGTATTTATCAAGCAATGCCTCCAATTTCGACAGGTCGGATAAGCTAAGGTACTCCTCATTATTTATTTTCAAGATCTGAACAAATTTCGGGTGTATGAAGCGGCGACTGAAAGCTGCATGTTTGATGCCTCGACTGATTAGTAATGTTGACAGTTTCGAATATGAAGCGAGGAGTGACCTGACGTGCCCAATTTCATCCGGGCTAACCTTGCCGAAAGGTCGGTAGTGCTTGGCTCGAGCTGGGCGGATTGTTGTGGTGAAAAATTTGCGGAAATCAGAATGAAGAATGCCTAGCTGCTGAGCTGCATCATTCAAGGAGTATAAAACATCGCGCATCCAATATGTGCCGAAAGTATCGTGTGTCGGGTTTATTAATTCTTTCAGGTTTTGTGGTAGGGTAGATCGGTCATACACAGACAAAGGATGCCCGTTTGTAATTCCGCCTGATATAGGGTAGATTTTTAGTGGCTCGAGAAGTTGGCTTACTTTGCATTGGCTTGTTTTCAGCTCTTTTGCCAGTTGTTCGCAAGTGGAGTATTTTTTCTGGAATGTTTCAATGTCACTGATTGAAAGCTGCAAAGTGTTATTGTTGGCGCATTTTATCAATCCTAAATCTCGATAATAAATCACTGTGTGGGAATGGGTCTTCAAGTGTTGTGCGGCTTGTACCACGTCCATCGTGCGCACATGCCTAGGGTTACATGTTTGTACGTGTCTCTTTGCCGAAAGTTTACGATTTACTGCGGGAAGTTTATTAAGGCATTCTTGTATTGCGGCTATGTCCGCAGTTTTGACCAGAAACAAGCAACCCGCTTGATCATCCCACGAATTAATAAGTGGACTATTTCGGATGGCTCTTCGCAGTCGCGCATTTGAGGTGTTGAGGCGCATTGCTAGCTCTTTTACCGAGATGTACTCAACGCGGAAACGATCTACCTCATCTTTTTTGAAAAACGGACGTACTGCCACACGGACAAAGGGAGACAGTAAACTGTGGATTTCCAGCATCCTGCATTCTGTGTTGCGTAATCTTAGAAGTTGTGTGGTCTCGGTCTGTGTATAACACAGTGCCTTGAGTTTCTCTTTTTCAATACTCTTTTTTGAAATATTTAGTCGGTTTTTCGATTTATAGGCATCCATTATCTGGCGTGCTTCAATTTTGTTAAAAAAAAGCTTTCTTCCGTGATATTGTTCGGAGCGGACTTCTCGCCATTCTCTAGCGCCGATACCCAGTAATGTGGGCATGCATTTATCTGGAATGGTAATTTGTTGGCAGTCTGTATTTTTATGTGGGGCGGAAGCTTTTAAGCTATGTTTTAGTTTGGATAAAAAGTCTTTTGGTGCTATTGATGAGAGCTTTAAGATAATAATCTCAATTTCAAAATCGTCAGATGTGTCAATCATGTAAGATAGTGCTGTTGCGGCTGTTTTATAATCATTAAAAGCCAAAGCCGCGGCTGCTGAGAATATAAGTGGGGTACAAATGGTACATATTCTATTACGAGGTACACCTAAAAGGCCAATCAGATTCAATAAGTATTCAAGACGGGTTTGGTCGCCCGATTTGATTATTTCAAATAGTCTGGTCTCGGCGAGTGCCTCCTCCGAGGTGCAGACAGGAGACTCCAAAGTTTCCCCGCAAGAACATTTAAGGGTGCTTTGGTTCTTCCAGGTAAGCTTTCGCTGGCAACTTGGGCACGCAAAAAGATAGTGCCGGTTGTGCACCGGACAATGCGTGCTTAAGCAAATGTCCTTAATGTATCTTTCCCAGCCCTCTTTAACGCATTCTGTGCATAGTGCAGCTTTACGGGGTCGGAGAAGGCGTCTGCCAATTCTGAGCGGGCCGATCTTGAAATCACCTCCGGGGGCACGCGGATTCGCTAGGCGATAGAAGCCCTGACGTAAGTGTTCCTGCAGAGACTGGCCTACTTGCGATATCAACAGTGTTTCAAATCGGCTGCCCTGTATAAGAACGGTAGCTTTGGGAGCCTTGAATCGCATGTGGTGTTCAAAAAATTTGCTGCAGTTGCCATACCCGTTGTACAGGGCCAGTCTTTTTATCAGGCTGGTAGGACTTTCTTCTGGAATAGGTAGTGGTATGAAGTTAAAGGTTTTCATTTTTTTCATTCGCATAAATTTTTTGGTAGCAGGTGGAAAGTGGTTCGCTGAACGGGTTTGGTACTAGGCTTTGCTTCAGGTTCAGCAATGAGCATGCTCCGGCGAAGTCTTCAATGACCAACCCTGAGCCCCCGTGCGCTAAAGCGCGTTGAAGCGCGCCATGGATGATCATTCTGATATATTCAAGGCTGCCAGCAGAGGCGGCATAAAGTCGAGCCGCAATATCTGTATCGGTTAAGTGCGCACCGCTGATGAACCTGTTCGACGCGTAAATATGCTCGTCCAGCTTGCCGAGTAGTATCATGTAGTCCGATTCCTTCTCTTCACTGTATTGCAGAAATTTTAGCTCGATCAAATATGGAAATCGTCGAGCTAAAGCTGCCCTCTGATCGAGTAGCGCTTTGCAATCTTCGGTGCCTGCTAGAATAAACGGTACCATGGTGTCGTTGATGATCGTAATAAGCCAATCAATCACGATATCTCTGGCTTTTTCAGCTTCCGGGCGTACTAACCATTGAAATTCGTCCAGTTCGCATACTTGGACTCCGCATGTTTTCAATAATGTCATTAGGCGATAGGTCAACTCGACTGTATCGCCACGTATATCCCCGTTTCCAAGCGCGCGGACCAAAGTCTTTGCAAATGACTTCACGGTTACGGGGGAGGGGACACTGCAATAAAAGGCAGGGCGGATCGTACAAACGCCATCAGGTTTGATGAGTTCATACGATCCTCCAAACGAATCTCGGAACAGTTTGCATAATGTAGATTTACCACAACCTGATGGGCCGATGACCATCGCTGATGTTGGGATCCCACGTTGCCGTGTGGTTTCGACGCTCTTTTGCAGGATGGTATAAGCATGGTGATAAGACGGAAAGAGTACAAGTTGTTCGGAGAACTCGTTTAGCCACTGGCTGTCTAAATTATTCATGGCGCACCTTGACTGTTGAGACAAAGGTGGGAGGAATCGCTTCTGTCAACGTTACTTCCGGCAAGAGAGGAGGAACAGCGGTTTTCTTCGCAGGGTAAGGCTGATCAGTACTATGTAACGATCCGTTCTCATTCAGACGGGCGATTCGTTTGTGAGCGGTTTTCCCTTTAGCTTTGCGTAATTCGAGAATGTAATTTATTCGGGCTTTTCGGGCCTGGATGAAATCAAATTTTTTTCCCTCCTTACGAAGCTTTTGTTGAACAAGGTGATGCATTTCAAGTGTGAGGTTGCGCTGATAGTTTTCATCGTACGCCTCGACAGGAAGCAGATCATCTGGCCAGTTAGGATGACACACCGATACAGTTCCCAAGTCGCTGATATCGTAAAACACTGTAAGCCTGACTTTTTTTCCACCCCGTGTCGAGAGCGCAGAAATAGCTGGGCCAGACCATCTAAGTTTGTCAAAGGTGATCATGCCGTTAGTCGGCAGCGCTGTGGTTTTACTCCAGAGCAATCGCTTGATGTCTGATTTTTCCATTCGCTTGGGCGGGGAAAAGGGATCGAGATTTTTCTCCCACGTATTGTGAGGTGAGTCATTCAAGCTTCTATGAAATGCATGGTGATAGATAGCTAGGAATTTTTCGAATTGCGTATTCAACTCCTCGATTTTGTAGACAGCTTTTTTTTCAGATGGATAATCGCCGCGTTCTTCTGGATTTGAAAACGTCGTGCCGCTCAGGTGATGGACAAATTGAATATTTTGGGTCTTGAACCAACGCTCGACGTGAGGCTTTTGGTCTGGGGCATACGGTTCGCAGTAGACAATCTCGGAACCGAGTAAATGCATGATGTAACCCAACTTGCTGACAGCAAATTCGCTTCCATTATCCATGATATAAGTTTGTCCCAGTCCCGTGTGATCCCGGTCCGAGCGTAAGGAGCGCTTTAGCGCACGTAATGTTTTTTCGATGCAGGGAGGATTAAGAGAGATGTCGTAACCGATGATGTAGCGAGAGCGTACTTCCAAAAGCACCGTTAAGTAGGGACGGCCGATGACTTTGCCATTCTCATCGACGACAAAGAGGTCCATTACTTGGGTGTCACATTCTATGCGTTCAAGGAGACGCTCTGGCTGTTCCGTCTTTCGACTCCATTTTTGCTTTTTCAAAGCATGCCTTTGACCTTTTTGTAGCAGGTCTTTCTCATATTTGTCGTACTCCTTGATGATTCGGTAAATGGTTATACTGCTGGGCACGTGCAATTGATCGATAGTGGGGCGTTTACTATTGATATCCTCCAGACTGCAGGTGATCGCATCCGTGACCTCGGTGATGCTCGACGGAAGGTCGGTCAGGTATAATTCACGCACCCAGTAGTCAATAGCGTCTCTCACTACGTGGGGTTGAATATCTAATCGGCGCTGCTTGCTTCGAGTACCTTTCACTAGGGCAATTGGATTGCCGCCGGCATGGCGGTATGCCTTTACCCATTCATATACGGTGGTATAACAAGGTGGTGACGGATCGGAGATCTGTGCACCCAAGCGCTTAATTAAGGCCACAGTCTGTTTGCGGGGTAGGCTGCCTCCATATTCAGTCTCAGCCCTACGGGTATAGAACAGGCTTCGCTCAAACACTGCTCGTTGCTCATCCGTCATAGCCTCGATGATCCGGCCCGCCTTCTGATCCAGAGGTGCCTCTTGAACCTTGCTTAGATTTCCATGGCGGAAGGCTTGGCGTAGTCGCTCCAACGTGTGGATGGCAATGTGATTACGACGAACTGTGCTGCGCAACTGCGCACGGTCACTATCTACCGCAATCACAAGGTAGATTTCCGTGTGAAACTTCCATTGTTCACCCACCTTCAGGGTGAAGTTTTCGATGGCAATATTCATGGTAAGGGCTCTCGTTATGTCCCAAACGATCTGCACTGAATGCTCCCACCGCCCTCTAATCTGCACGCAGGGAGCGCTTAAGAGTGCTTAATGTCTTTCGTTACTGTGCGGGTTCACGAAAATGTTAGATTCGATGACGTTACACGTTTGTGTATCTATACTCATCGTAAGTAATGGTTGGCCGATAACGTTACCATTTCCATCGATGATAAATAAGTCCATCACTAGGGCTTCATATTTGTAATTTTCAATCGGGGGTGTTGGTTTTTTCATTTTGTCGACTTCATATTTTTAAGGGAGGTTGTCGACCTATTGGGAGGTCTGTCGGGTTTCATCGTCAGGTAGATCATTGCAGTGGCAAAACGTCCATGGTTTGCCCGCTCTAAATGTGAAGTCGCCAACGGCGATACTCATGGTTAATTTCTCCTGTTGGCGGCAACTATTGCTACTCGATCGGAGATATTCGGCGTGTTGCTGATGTGTTTATCGATAGGTGCAGCATGGCGCTCAAGAAAGAGTTGTCAGGTAGCTACCGTGGCGGGGTATTTTGACATCGCCGTAGTGTAGGCATAGCTTTGCTGTTGAATGCATTATCGTTATCCATCAATATAATTTTGGCGGTGCCGGTTATAGGGTTGCGGCTGGGTATAGGTAGCTTTTTCATGGTTAAATCCACACAAGGGAAGTTAGGCAAAGGGGTTTGAAAATGTCACAATGGATGGCTCGGTAAAACAGTGCGTATGCAATGTCTTCAGGCGCATAGCCATTGTCGATTAGAAAATCGATTGGTCGCCGATTGGGGACGCACTGAGTCAGCAAGGTTCGGATGCTTGAACTAGCAGAGCCACGGCTCGAGTAGGCACCGTGATAAAGTCGAATAAGATTTGGTGTTCTAATTTTTCCATAAAATTTAGCTGCTGGCAGATACTCTAGAATGCAGCCCTGCTCGGCGAGCCAATCAACGTAGCGTGTAATTCTGCCCGTGATGTTTTTATCCTGATAACTATGGTCATTTTTCACCTCTATCAATTTCTGTTCACCATCTGTGAATTGCACTAAAAAATCAGGAGTATATCGATACCGCCCTTCCATAAAGTGGATTGTAAAAGGATGGGCTTCGTACTGCAGTACGTTCCGACTGCGCTCCAACTCCACGCAGAAATGAGCTTCCAGACGCGATTCACAGATGACCGCTGCTGCATTTTTTCGTGAGGGAAATATGGTGACCTGACTGCCCTTTCGACCGTGTTTCGGCAGTTTGCATTTAGTGCAAATGGCAATATTTGCCAGACGGTTTTGGATTCGAGATAGATCTATGGAGGTCATGATTAGTACCTCGATAAACAAGATTTAGCTGGGGCGTGGCAGCTTTATTGAAGAGCGAATTGGCTCAACCAAGCCTCCAAGCTGGGCCCGTTAGGAGCAGCCGAGTCACTCCTTTTACGGATGGATCCCGCACCAGGAAGGAGGAGCAGCATCGGTTTAATGACTATTCCTCGTTTGTTTGTGCGCTATTACGAAATGCTATTGACAGCAAGCAGCTGTAAATCGGCGTGGAGCCTTTCGGCGTTCCAGCCTTCGTGGTGACCCGGACTGGTGGAATTCATCATCTCTAGCCGGAGGGAAATGCATGATCGTCATTCCCTCTCAGATAGTTTTTTGAAACGTTTGTAGTTCTACTACATGAGGTTAGCTACCTGCTCTTTAAAACGGGCACTCGCTGCGTGAGGTTTCATCTTTGCCTATACTTTCTTGAAAAGCTAGCGCATGTACAATTTTTTCTTAAAATGAAAAAGAGTCCAAAATCAAGCATATAAATGCGAGGAGCATGTTACGCGTCGTGCACAGCTAACATATGCTGAATCGGCATAGAGGTAAAACGATTATGCCAACGACTCACGTCGACCTTGTTGTGGGACATTTGAGGGCCAAGGCATTGGTGTGGAGATTGTGTGATTTGGCCGGATGTCAGCGAAAGCCTTACGCCTTGTGGAGATGGTGGCATCTGCACCAGGAGGAACAAAAAGACGACAGGCGAAAATGGGATGCATATTTCAAGGGAGTCACCCCCCGGCCTAGTCTGCGGGAAGAAATGTATACGCACTTTCCCTCGCTCCGGGCGCTGTTTGATAACCCCTTGTGGCTGGCTTTATCAGCAGATCCTGAGCACAGACAGGACTGGGATCAGCTTGCAGCTAGAGTTCGAGTTGGTGATCAACCTTTGGGGGGCCTCAAAAGTAGCGCTTCACTATTACTGTTCAGCCGGGTGGATTGGCCCTGTTTGGGTTTGATGATTATCTTGCTCAGGACGCAATCGAATCGCTTTCTACTGCATCGCAAATGGTTGCAGCTGAATTTTTACCATTTCTTTTACATTGCTTGCCTGCAAGCCCCTTTGCTGGACTTCCAGCTCGAACTGTATGATCTGCTGACGGAGCTGCTTGCGCGAGATGTTGATTTGCATACAGTTATAGTCTGGCCAGACTCTGTCGAAGAGTTTGAATACCAGCTTGGGATGTATTATTTTATGCTCGATGGTATTAGGACGCTCAATTGGCTCGGCAACGTCGAAGCACAACACGCATTGTTGTTGTGGACCCTGATGGAAGTCGATTCTGAACTCATCACTAGCATCGCTTTCATTCCTGAGAATTGTCCGATCAAATGGCCGCTGAAGCTAAGACGGATATGGATACGACGAAGCAAGCTTTGGCAGGCGATGCCCATTACAGTGGACCACTATGTGGTACCTGATCCTTTCTGCTAGTACGAGAAAGCTATCGCTTAATATTTCGACTCGGAATTATCTTGAGTCCCGGTCGACAGGTGGTAAGAGTGGCGAATAACGCATACTCACCTTAGCTTTGTTAAGCAAACACGTGAGTTCGACTGGATTTCCTATTGCGATCAGAACTTTCTTTTATTTATTTCGAATCGATAGGCACACACTGTGTGGCATATCGCGGAGCTCTAGTTTGATGAGCGTAGTGTTTCGAGAGCGCTCATACCAATTGCTTTTCGGCGTAATTGGACAAGAAAGCTCCAGGATTGGCGCGATCGTCCTGTGTCACTGAACGGATATCGCTGTGATTTCCGAAGTGTCAGTCGCTACCAGCGGCGGGTCAACGAAACCCAAACATACAGCAGGATGAATCACTATCCGTATGCGCTTTATACATCGAGGATCGCCCCACAATAAGTAGACCGATCGATGTGGCTGCGAGACGACCGCGGCATTCACGAACTCTGATCAGCCCCGACGATGGGCGGCCCCGCCATGGGCCCAGCCGGTTCGAGCAGACTTCCTCGTGTTGAAGCGGCGTGAAAAAATCGTTGCTGGTTAGCAGAGGGGCTAGACGCCATGCGCCGGGCTTCCTTGCGGTAACGCAGTACGCTTTCCCATTGAGCGTCTCGCTTTTTACGTCGACCCTTCATCGGGCGCCTCCTAAACTTTTGAGCGAGGAGGGTGGTTGTATTCGTTACCGTACGAGGAAGAAGCCTGCAGTATACGAGCAACTCTGAGCGCTGACGGCCTGCCTGTCTCCTTGGTTTGTAGGTATTTAAGCAGTGCCATCCAATGACGCATTTGTTCCGTCAGTTACTGTCTTTTACCAGACGGTGCGCCAGCGACCGCAGTTAAAAAAATGCCATCTCAAGTTGTCTTTAGGCGTGCCAACAGACCGTGCAACTGGGTCAGTTGCCGCGCCATGTCGCGCAAGTCTCGACGATCCTGACGACGATCGAGGAGGTAGCGGTGGGCACGCTCGCGCAGCGCGGACGTGTCAGTCTGCAATATCTGCTGTCTGTCTTGGGCCAATTGTACGGCTGCGGCAAGTTGCTCGCACTCGGCGCGACTCTGCTGCAGCGCCTGGCTCTGGCTGCGCAACTGCAGATTGCGGGCCTGCTGCAAGGCGCTCAGCCGTTCCAAATCCCGGTATATCTGCGCAAGTTCTTCCTGCTTGGTCGTTAAACGGTCCAGCGCGCGTCGCAGTTCCTGTTGCAGCTGTTGCACTTGAAGGTCATGGCGGGTGAGTTCCTCGTTGCGTTGTTGCACGTGCTGCTCACGGTAGTGTTCCAATGCTGCCCACGCGTGGCTGTGTTTGTCTTCCAGTGAAAGGATCTGATTGGCTCGCTCCTCCAGCAGTTGCAGTTGCCGCACCTCGACCTCGCGCAGGCGTTGCAAGCGGCCCTCTAAATGCTGCAGACGTTCATGCAATTGTTGCTCGCGCTTGGTCGCTGCATGGCGCTCCTGCAAGGTGGACAGCAACGTGGCTGGACGTTCCAGCGCGATGGCCGTCAGGTGGCCGTGAGGGTCGGCGGCAACCTGGCATGCAACGACGGTGAGTTGCTGTTCTCCTGGATGCGCCAGGGGCTGGGCATCGGCTGGCGTTCGACTTGGGAGATCCATAACGAGTTGATGAGTGGCGAACTCGTAACTGTCTTGGATGAGTTCGCCCTGCCTGACTATGACATCCAGGCCGTGTATCCCCAGCAACGGTTTCTGCCGGCGAAGGTGCGTTACTTCATTGAGTACCTGAAGACGGTTTACCAAAGTCCGGGATACTGGGAAAAGTAGGGCTGAGACTGCTCGGAAAGCTCTCGTGTTGGCTCTGATCTAAAACTGATCCAACCTGCTGATTGGAATTTGTGTGAGGGAATTTCAGATTCGGATTTGCTTACTCAGTGTAATCCCGGTCGAAAGGGGAGCAGGGGTAGTTGAACACTTGGGTCAGTTATTGGTCAGCGGCAACAACCACAATTCGGAAAGCGACATAAATGCACAGGCGACCTCCCACGGCTACTTAATCGGGCAAATGGAGGGAGATTCCACCTCACCCCCGAGTGACTGCTTGTGGCTGATTTCTGCCTTCCTCGACGGGCTGAAACCGGCCCATGGTTGACGTCCAGCGACGGCAAAATTTAGTAAAAAACCTCTCAAGAAAGAGGTCGGGCTCGGCCGAAGCCGGCGGTGTTGCTGGGTTACGACGCCTTTGTCTTCCTTTTCCCGGTGACGCTGGCGTTGGCAACGCTTGGGCTCATCGGGTTTCAGGCATTCATTTCGCTGGCGGTGGTTGTCCATTTCAAGAAAGTCAGCGATCGCAGGTCTCTCAAAGTCTTGGTCAGCCCACTGGTTGCACTGGCGGGGTTTAGCCTGGCGGTTTACCTGATCTATGAGAACTACGCGCTGCTGACCGGCAGTGAATCGGCCTGGGTGGATGGAACGCCATTACTTCTGGTGGTGCTGTTCTTTTACGGTGTGATTAAAGGCCGTTTAAAGAAAAGTTAATTCAACAGTCCGTCGGACGCTGTAGCACCGCATTAGTGCAGGTTGCTCTTTGATAGTGCGAAGTTTTGACGCAAGTTTGGACAACTAGGGAAACTCTGAAGAATACTTCCTGATTTTGGCAAAGTACGCGGCATCGGCGAAGGTCATTTGCTTCATCGGGAAACTCGGCGGGTGGAGTCTGGTTCGGCTACAGCGATCCAACGATGGAAGAAGCACTGTACGAGACGACTATCCTGCGCCAGTTTGCGGGGCTGAGTCTGGAGCGCATTCCCGACGAAACCACCATCCTCAACTTCCGTCGCCTGCTAGAAAAGCACGAACTGGCGGCAGGAATTCTGGGCGTGATCAATGGCCTGTTGATGGGGTTTTCGGCGGCGCTGACGCCGATCAATCTGATGTGGGGTTTCATCGGCTGCCTGCTCGGCACCGCTATCGGTGTCTTGCCCGGCATCGGGCCGGCGCTGACGGTGGCCTTGCTGCTGCCGATCACCGCCAAGGTCGATCCCTCCGGGGCGCTGATCATGTTTGCCGGGATTTACTACGGCGCGCAGTTCGGCGGTTCCACTACCTCGATCCTGCTCAACACCCCGGGTGAATCGTCGTCCATGGTCACCGCCCTGGAAGGCAACCGGATGGCTCGCAACGGGCGTGCCGGGCCGGCGTTGGCCACGGCAAAGCGCAAGGCGGAAAGGCTGAGTCATGGTCAGTGTAGTTCGGGAGCGAGCGAACCAAGTGAAGCCAATGTTCAAGGGGCGTCGTCCATAAAACTCTGCAGAAAAAATGTGGTAATGATGCTCCGATGCCGTTCGCCATTTCAGCTTCCATGAAAAAATTTCAGTTCTCGGTGAAAAACTACGGCGCTGCGCACGGCTTCCAGGCTCTGAACATGTTCTGACATATCGGTATCCCTCACAGTGATTGTTTTTGTTGTTCCACTGGTGTTGCTTGTCCGTGAATCAGATGCAAATCCCTTGTGGGAGCGAGGCTGCTCGCGATGGCGTTGTGTCAGTCACCATCAATGTTGAAGATCCGCCGCTTTCGCGAGCAGGCTCGCCCCCACAGGGGCGTTGTCTAGAGTAGTGGCCAGGATCAGTTCTGCTGCCTTCTCCGCGATCATCAGCGTCGGCGAACAGGTGTTGCCCGAGGTGATGCGCGGCATGATCGAGGCGTCGGCGATGCGCAGGCCGGGGATGCCGTGAACACGCAGTTGAGCGTCGACCACCGCATCCGCATCGTTGCCCATGCGGCAGGTACCGACCGGATGGAAAATCGTGGTGCCGATCCGGGCGGCGGCTTCGTGCAGTTGCTCTTCGCTTTGCAGACTGTTGCCGGGCAGGTATTCGACAGGTTTGAACTGTTTGAGGGCGGGCGCGGCGACGATGCGCCGGGTCAGGCGAATGGCATCGGCGGCCACGCGTAGATCCTCGGGATGACTCAGGTAATTGGGCTGGATCAGGGGGGTCTGCTGCGGATTGGCGGAGCGGATTTCCACCCGGCCACGGCTCTGTGGGCGCAGGTCGCAAACCGATGCGGTAAACGCCGGGAAGGCATGCAGCGGTTCGCCGAAGCGCTCCAGCGACAGTGGCTGCACGTGGTATTCAAGATTGGCCGAAGTCTGCTCCGGCCCTGACCGGGCGAAGGCCCCGAGCTGGCTTGGTGCCATGGACAGCGGGCCGCTGCGGTCATACAGATAACGCAGGCCCATGCCCATCTTGCCCCACAGGCTGCCGGCAATCTGATTGAGCGTGCGGGCGTTTTCCAGTTTGTAGATCAGCCGCAGTTGCAGGTGATCCTGCAGGTTGCCACCCACGCCCGACAGTTCATGGG
Source organism: Pseudomonas sp. G(2018) (assembly GCF_005502415.1). Lineage (NCBI taxonomy): Bacteria > Pseudomonadati > Pseudomonadota > Gammaproteobacteria > Pseudomonadales > Pseudomonadaceae > Pseudomonas > Pseudomonas sp. G(2018). Next base: position 52,025 of record NZ_SCOO01000024.1, read on the forward strand.
CGACGCCGATGCCCAGGCGTTGCAGCAGCGGGCGAGGGCCGATACCCGAGCGCTGCAGGATGCTCGGCGAACCGACGGAGCCGGCGCACAGAATGATTTCCTTGCGCGCCCTGAAGGTTTTCGCCTGACCCTGCCAGCGGGCGCTGACCTTGGATACCCGGGCGTTTTCCAGCAGCACACGGTCGACCTCGACGCCGGTCAGCACCGTCAGATTCGGACGGCGGCGGATCGGCTTGAGAAACGCCTTGGCCGCGTTCCAGCGGATACCGGCCTTCTGGTTGACCTGGAAGTAGCCACAACCTTCATTGTCGCCCTGGTTGAAGTCATCGATGCTGGCGATGCCGCTTTGCTCGGCGGCGCTGCGGAAGGCATCGAGAATCGGCCATGACAGGCGCTGACGCTCGACGCGCCATTGGCCGGCGGCACCATGAAATTCCGATTCGCCGGCAAAGTGGTTTTCGCTTTTCTTGAACAGCGGCAGCACGTCCTGCCAGCGCCAGCCCGGGTTGCCATCGGCGGCCCAGCGGTCGTAATCGTTGGCCTGACCGCGCATGTAAATCATGCCGTTGATCGAGGAACAACCACCCAGCACCTTGCCGCGCGGATAACTCAAGGCGCGGCCTTGCAGGCCCGGTTGCGCTTCGGTCTTGAAGCACCAATCGGTGCGCGGGTTGCCGATGCAGAACAGATAACCCACGGGGATGTGAATCCACGCATAGTTATCGCGGCCACCGGCTTCGAGCAGCAGCACCCGGTATTGCGGGTCGGCTGACAAGCGATTGGCCAGCAAACAACCGGCCGGCCCGGCCCCGACCACGATGTAGTCGTATTCATCAAGGGAAGTCTGCATCCATGACCTCGTGTTGTTGTTCTTGTTGTATCCCATCCTAGTTGTTAGCTTTCGTTTAAAGAATGTTAGTTTTTACCCACCCGCTGTGCGTTTTTAAACAGCGTCTTCAATCGCCAAGCCTCAAGGACGATTCATGTTCGACTGGAATGACCTGCGGTTTTTTCTGGAGTTACAGCGTAGCGGGCGTTTGTTGACCGCTGCCCGTCGCTTGAACACCACCCACGCCACGGTGGCACGACACATCGAGGCCATCGAAAAGAGCCTGGGCACCGCACTGTTTGTGCAGCATGCCCAGGGCTATGAGCTGACGCCGGCGGGTGAGGCGTTGCTCAAACATGCCGAGGCCATGGAAAACGTCGCGCTGCTGGCACAGGAGGAAATCACCCAGTCCACGGCGCCCCTGGGCAAGATCCGCGTCGGGGTCACGGAAGGGCTGGGCATCATGTTCCTCGCCAGCCGCATGAATGGCTTGTTCGAGCGTTATCCGGGCCTTGAGGTGGAACTGGTGGCGGTGCCGCGCTTCGTCAGCATTCTCAACCGCGAAGCGGAGATCAGCATCCACCTTGAACGGCCGGCCGCCGACATGCTGGTCACACGCAAGCTCACTGACTATCGTCTGGCGCTCTATGCCAGCCAGGATTATCTCGACAAGTCGCCACCGCTGGGCAGTCGCGAAGACCTGGGGCGTCATGCCTGGATCGGTTACGTCGACGATTTGCTGTTCAGCCAGGAACTGATGTTCCTCAACAGCTTCTGCCGCAATCCCCGGGTGGTCTTTCACAGCACCAGCGTCATCGCCCAGCAACAGGCCGCCCGCGCAGGTTTGGGCATCGCCGTGCTGCCGTGCTACATGGCCAGTGCCGATCCCGGGCTGGTGCCGTTGTTTGCAGACGAAAGCATTCTTCGCAGCTACTGGATCAGCACCCGCCGCGAACTGCACAAATCCGTGCGGCTGCGGGTGATGTGGGATTACGTGGTGCAGTTGTGCGAGCGTGAGCAAGATCTGTTGCTCGGTCCCAATCCTCTGTAGGAGCAAGCTCGCTCCTACCCCTTCGGTGGTTCGCGGGTAGCGCGCTGCGCTGAACTGCGCGGTCTTCCATCGGGAATCGACAGGATCGCGCGCAATCCGCCTTCCGGTCGGTTGACCAGCGTAATCTGTCCGCCCAGTCGGGTGGCGATGGTGTTGACGATGGTGAGCCCCAACCCCGCGCCTTGTGTGTTGCCACGGCTATAGAAACGTTCGAAGAAGCGGGCACGATCGACTTCATCGATACCCGGTCCCTGGTCTTCGACACTCAGGTGAAAGAACCCCTCCGACTGATTCAACTGCACGGTGATCACGCCGTGCTCAGGGGAAAAGTTCGCCGCATTGGTGATCAGGTTGTTCAGGGCGATGTCGATGGCGGCGGCGTCCGTGGTCACTTTGCAAGGCTGGTCGCTGGCGTCGAAGGCCAATTCCAGGTTTTTGCTGAGCAGCCAGGGTGTGAGCTGGACCAGGCTGTCGCGAACAGTCTGGGTAAGGTCGATGGTGTGCAATGCAGGGGGCGTGGCCTTGGGTTCGAGGCGGGCCATGGTCAGCAACTGATTGACCAGGCGACTGGTGCGGTCAACGCCTGCGATCAGGAACGCCAGGGATTCGCGTCGCTCCTCTTCGGTGCCGGCTTCGAGCAGGTTTTGCGCGTGCACTCGCAACACGGCCAGGGGCGTGCGCATTTCATGGGCGGCATCGGCGATGAACCGCCGTTCGCGGCCCAGGACTTCCTGGATCTGCGCCAGCATCCGGTTGAGCGCCGCTTGCATCGGTTCCAGTTCACTGGGCAGCGGCGTCAAGTGCAATGGCTCCAGCGATCCGCTGTGCCGTGCGCGCAGGGTGGCCGCCATGTCGGCCAGGGGTTTGAGGCCCCAGCCGATCGCCAGCCAGACCATCGCCGCCAGAATCAGGCTGCCCAGCACATTCGGCCACAGCGTATGGCGCACGATCCGGTCTACCAGGTCGGCACGGACGTCGTCGCGCTCGCCCACCCAGATGCGCAGGTCGTTCTGTTTGTCTTCCAGCAGGAACGCGCGCCAGTGGCGGTTGTTAAGGTCCACCACGTCGCTGAAACCGGGACTCGACGGGGGCACGGTGAAGGAGGGCGCGCTGGCGGTGTGTACCAGCACCTCGCCCTTGTGGTTCCAGACTTGAAAGGCGATCTTGCTTTCGTAAGGATGGCCATCGACCCTCGGCACCGCTTCGCTCAAGGCCAGGTTGAACGCCTGGTACAGATGAGCATGTTCTTCGCTGGCCAGCGGCATGCGCATGACGCCCTGGAGCAGCCGGGCGTTCTGGGCCAATTGGGCGTCGTAGACTTCGGCAATTTCGTGGTTGCTGTCGTGCAGGTTGAGCGCGCTGATTACCGCGAGACCGGCGAGCATCAGGCCGATGATCAGCGTCAGGGTGCGACGCCTGATCGAAGTCATCGGCGCTCCTCCACCAGGTAGCCCACACCGCGAATGGTGCGGATCAAGTCGGTGGAGAATTTTTTGCGCAGGTGATGGATATGCACTTCCAGGGTGTTGCTTTCCGCTTCCTCGCTCCAGCCATAGAGCAACTGCATCAAGTGATCGCGGGTCATGACCCGACCCGGCGGCGACAGTAGTTCGTGGAGCAACTGATATTCCTTGGGCGTCAGTGCCACCGGCTCGCCTCGATAGCTGACTTGCTGAGTGCCGGGGTTCAAGCTGATGCCGGCGTGTTCGATCAGCACTTGCGCGCGACCGGCGCTGCGTCGCAGCAAGGCGCGCAGACGCGCCTTGAGCTCGGCCAGGTCGAAGGGCTTGACCAGGTAGTCGTCGGCGCCGGCATCCAGCCCGGCGATGCGATCTTCGGTGGCGTCCCGGGCGGTCAGGATCAGCACCGGGACATTCGAGCAGCTGTCGCGCAGACGGCGCAGGACTTCGAGGCCGTCCATGCGTGGCAGGCCCAGGTCGAGCACCGCCAGATCAAAGGCTTCGCTGAGCAGTGAATGCAGGGCACTGCTGCCGTCCTGTATCCAGTCGACGGTGTAACCTTCGCGTTCCAGGGCTTGGTGGATGCCTTCGCCCAGGGCCACGTCATCCTCGATCAGTAATAAACGCACGTGGACTCCTGTCAGTTGAGTTTCTTGTTCACGTCGACCAGCAGCGTTTGGATTTCCTGGCGGCGTCCGGCATCGGCGGTTTCACGACCTGGCCGTGGTGGCGCGTTCAGGGCTTTTTGCAGTGCCGCTTTAGCTTCACTGTAGCGTTTTTGACGGTAGAGGTGATCGCCCCAGAAATACAGGCTGTCGATACCGTTGGGGTTCAATTGCAAGGCGAGCTTGAGCAACTGTTCTGCCTTGTCCGCGTCGCCGAAACCGATCGGCCAGCCCGGTACACGGTCATACAGCGCGCCTAGGCTGGTGTAGGCCGAGCCTTGCAGAGCCTTGGGGTCCAGGGCCAGGGCTTTTTCCAGATCGACCTTCGCCTGCTTGACCTTGCTCAGTGCGCCAAGCCCGCCTTGGGCGCCGGCCCAACTGCTGGTGACGATGCCGGACCAGATCCACGCCTCGGCGACCGACTGGCGTTCCTGAGTAAAGCTCGATGTCTGGGCGGCGAGTTTTTCAAAAGCGGCCGTGCGCTGATCGGCGGGCAGTTCGTACTGGATGTGAGCCCAGCTTTGCTGGATGCCGGTCAGGCGTTGCTGGTCGGCAGCGTCCAGGGCCCAGACACTCTGGCTCAGGGCGCCCAGCAGTAAACACGCAGCGAATTTTTTCATGGCTTGAGGTTCTCGTTATCGGGCTTATGACTCAGGCGACGGACCAGTGGCAATTGCTTGCGCAAACCCCGGTCCACCAGGTTGGGCAGCAGGCTATTGAGGCGTACGAAAAAACGTTCCGGCCAGCCCAGGTACAAGTCACGGCGTTCGCCGGTGATGGCGTGAATCACTGCCGAAGCCACGACCTGCGGATCGTCGACACTGGCTTTGAGCGCGTCATTGAGAGCCTGCGCCGCCGGGCTGTTCATGCTCGTGCGGGTGGCGCGTGGCGCGACATACAGGACCCCGACTCGCGTGTCCGCCAGTTCCCGGCGCAGGGCTTCGGAAAACCCGCGCAAGGCAAACTTGGTGGCGCAATAGCTGGCGTAACCGGGGTAGCCGATAGAGCCGTAGGTCGAGCCGACGTTCACCACCATTGCGCTCTCGGCTTGCTTGAGCAGCGGCAACAACAGTTTGCTCAGGCAGATCGGCGCCTCGACGTTCACGGCCAGCATTGCGTGGATGTCACGGTCATCCAGTTGTTCGAGCATGGCGAAGTGATTGACCCCAGCGGCGTTGATCAGCAGGTTGACGCCGCCGATGGCTTCGACGGCGACCAGCACTTTTTGCCGGTCGGGCGCAGCGGTCAGATCGGCGCCAACCCAGGACAGGTTGCGCGGGTAGCGTTCGAGCAATGGCATCAATGGCTCACGATGCCGCGCCACCGCCAATACATGAGCACCACTGGCACACAGCGCGGTAGCGATGGCCAGGCCGATACCACCGCTGGCACCGGTCAGCACGACGCGAGCCTCAGACAGGCGCATGCAGGTTCTCCCCGTCATGCGGCAAGCCGCGGAACATGTCGGTGTACAGTTTGTAGACCACTTTGGACGCATGAATCACCGCAGCCTGATCGGCCGGGTCGTCCAGCGCATTCATCAGTCGGCGATAGGTTTGCATGTGCTCGATATCCAGCGATCCGTGGGAACTGAGGTAGCTGAAGGCACTTTCCGGCAACCCCAGGCGCTGGCGAATGCTGCCGGCGGCGTGGGTCGCCAGGGCAATGCTGGTGCCTTCCAGCACATTGACCATGCCGAACAGGCCCACCGGGTTGCCCCGGGCAATCAGGTCATAGAGGAAGCCGACCATCAGTTCGATCGGCAAGGACGGCTGGTCATCGCGCACGGCGTCTTTGTCGCCGCCGCAGGCTTCGATGTCGTCGAGTACCCACTGTTCGTGGCCGTATTCGTCCTCGATGTATTCGCACACCGCTTCACGCAGCCATTCCAGGCGCGACGGCAGGCGTGCGCCGCAGGCCATCATCAAAGGCACAGTGTGGCGTACGTGGTAATAGGCTTGTGTCAGGAAGGCCCGGTAGCTTTCCAGGCTGACCCGACCTTCAAGCGCGTCAAGAATGATCGGCAGGTTGAACAGTTCATGGCGCTCCCGGTGCGTCGCGGTTTGCAGCGCGTCAAAAAAACTCATGGTGCGGGCTCCTCGGAAAGTCTGGTTTCGCTGAGTTGCGCCCGGTACCGCTCGACGATGGCGTCGCGTCGGGGGCGGCCATTGGCGGTCAGCAAACCATTGGCGGATGTGAACGGTTGATCCAGGCGGCTCCAGTGATGGACGCGGGCGTAATCGGGCAGGACCTCGTTGGCCTCGGCGACGGCGGCGGCCAGTTGTTCGTCTGTGCAATCGGGACGATGCGGCCAGAGCAAGGCGTGGTTACGCGGCATGGCTTCGCCGTAGACGAAGGCCTGGGCGATGTGGCGACGCTGGGTCAACTCCGCCTCGACCCATTCCGGGTTCACGTTGCGGCCGAAACTGGTGACGAATTGATGCTTCTTGCGCCCCTTGAGATAGAGGAAACCCTGTTCATCGAACTCGCCGAGATCGCCGCTGGGCCACCATTCGTCGCGGTACGGCGCTTGTCCCAGGTAGCCCAGCAGGGTCGAGCCCTTGATCAATACCTCGCCGTCGTCGGCCAGGCGCAGTTCAACATGGGGCAGCGGCCGACCGACACTGCCTGGGCGATGGGCGCCAGGATGGTTGAGGCACACCACCGACGCGCATTCAGACAACCCATAGCCTTCGTAAACCGGCAGGCCGAGCGCTTGCGCGCGCTGCAGCAGCTCTGTGGAAACCCGTGCTCCGCCTACGGCGGCGAACCGTAGCGACTGAGGGTCAAATGCTTGGCTTTGCGCGGCGTTGACCAGCAAGGACAACAACTGTGGCACCAGTATCAGGCTCTCGGGCGCTCGTTCGGCCAGGCAAGCGAGCAGGCGCGGCACCTCCACACCGCCGGCACCCTGGATACCCAGGGTGCGCTGACCCGGCACACTCAACGTCGCGCCGGCATAGAGCGCGGCATAGCAACCGAGGTTTTCCAGCAGCACAGCCAGGGGCAGCAAGGCCATGTGATGGCGCGGGTCGCTGGGCTGGCTGGCCTGATGCAGTTCGCGAGCGACCCGCAGGATGCTCTCGGCGCTCAGGCACACACCTTTGGGGGTGCCGGTGGTGCCTGAAGTGAACGTCAGTTTGGCGGTAGCTTCGGGCAGGCGGGTTGGAACGCTGAAGGTGCGTCGCCAGAATTCACCGTGTTTCTCATAGCCGGCCGCTTGCAGTTCGTTCTCAAGTTCTGGCTGGGCAATCACCCGTTCAGCCTGGCTCTGTTCCAGGCAGTGGTTGCGTTGAGCCGGGCTGAAAAATGGCGGCAGCGTCAGGCAGATCAGGCCTGCGAAGAGCGTTGCCAGATCCCAGAGCATGGCTTCGACGCTATTGTCCAACGCCAGCGCAATCACCTTGACGTGTTCATCGCGCAGGCGTTGCTGGCGATGCATCACCTCGGCGTACAGCGTGGCGTAGTCGATCTCCAGCTGATCGCCCCACAGGGCAATGCTGTTGGGTTTTCGTTCAGCATGACGGCGCAGGGTTTGTTTGAAGCGCTCCATTTCAGGCGACATGTATGGACTCCTCGGTGGACGTTGGCAAACCGAGGCGGCTGAACAGGCCGATGTTGCGTAAATGATTGAAGCCAGCGCGGATATCGCCCACGTGGACCCAGGGCTTGCTCTCGTAGTAGCTGCCCCAGCTGTGGCGTTCGTCGCCCAGTCGTTCGGCGTCGGCCGCGCACAGGGTCACCGGTTGCAAGCCGAGGCGATGGAAGCTGTTTACCAGGCCGATGTTGCCGGTGAACGCCACCCATTCCAGGCCGCCCATGGCCAGCAGGTAAGTGATGGCAATGATGCTCAGGCGCGCACTACCGGTGTCGCTGGCCGCCAGGTTGCCCACTTCGACGATCCCGCTCCGCTCCACCGGGCGGTCGGCAGCGGCGCTGATCAACGGGTCGATCGGTTCGTCGAGGTAGCGCTCCAGAAACAGCTGCCCGCTGCTCGCCACGCGCACGCCTGCCACCGCACAGAGCTCGCCTGCCTGATTGTTCATGCCAAACAGTTCCGGCATGAAATGACGGATGTCGGCACCGTGGACCCTGCGGAAATGATGCTGGATAAAGGCTTCGAAAGCAGGACGTTGCGGGTCGTCCGGCAACGCCCGGACCAGGCTCATTGGCGGTGTTTCGCCATGGCCGAAGTGCAGCGGTAGCGCAATGTTCCAGTTGAAATCGGCCATGAAAGGCACCTCCCCGGGTCAGATGGGGAGCAGTATCCGGGCCTTTTCTTAATGAAATCTGAAGATGCCGCGGCTGTAGGAACAAAGCTTGCTCGCGATGGCGTCAGATCCGATACACCGCGTTATCGTTCATCGCGAGCAAGCTTTGCTCCTACTGGGGGCCGTGTTTCAAGGGAGGATTTCGAACGCGGTGCTAGCCAGCCGCTTGCCATTTACCTGCACGTGCACTGCATGCTTGCCCGCATAGTGCCGCCGGGTGGTGAGTTCCTTGATGTGTTGGCCCCGACTGAGTTGTTCGGTGGCCTTGCCCGGCAGGGTCAGGGTCTTGAGCTTGAACACCTTCGCCGAGGTGCTGCCGTTGGCTTTCACATAATCGATGGCGTAGTCGATCACCAGCCGCTGGCTGTCCTCGTCCGTGGATTTGACGGCAAAGGACAGGGTGATCTTTTCCCCCAGGCCAATCACCGGTGGGGTGACCTGTATATCGATGATCTCGACTTCAGGCTTGCCGCCGGCGCCCATGATCGCCAGCGCCCGCGGGTTGCCTTGCTTGATCAGGCTGCGCAGGGCGTGTCGGGCGATCCACGCGGTGTGTTTGTTGTCCAGCGACCAGCCTTCGATCACATCCAGCACCCACTCGGGATGATCCTTGGTGATGTCGTTCAGGTGATTGGCCACGGACTTGCGCACGTAAAGACTGCTGTCGGCCTTGAGATTGTCGAGGATCCTGGCGGCCAGTGTCGGATCGGCTTGAATCGGCTCCAGGCGAAACGACCACGGCAGGCGCGGGCGGCATCCTTCGCTGGCCAGGCGCCGGACATGCTCGTTGTCGTCCAGCGACCAGTCGTGCATCAGCTGCAGCGAGCGCTCGATATCGCGGCGCAGGAAATGGCGGATCGCGAACTCCGAGGAGCCGAACGCGGTGAAGTATTTGAGCGCGTCCATGGACAGCTCGAAACGATCCGCACCGTAGGTCGCCACGTAGTGCGGCAGGCACATGCTGACGAAGCCGCTGTTGAGGCGAGGGGCGAGGGCACGCAACACCTCCAGCGACGCTTCATAGCCCAGCGGCAACACAGCGTGCAGGCATTCGCTGACGCGGGCCATGCGTTGCATCACCGACAGCTCCGCCAGGCCGGTCCTGGCCAGCTTCAGGAACGCCTTGGCATCGAACTCGGGATAGACCGCGGTCATCTCGGTGGCGATGTGGTGGAGGCGTTCGGCGTTGAAGATTTCCTTCAGGGCGGGGGAGGGTTGGTCGGCAGTCATTTGTGTTCCTTGGAGTTTGTTGTTTATCCGGCGCACCGCGTTATCGTTCTTCGCGAGCAGGCTCGCTCCCACAGGGGAATGCATTTCAAATGTGGGAGCGGCGGTGCGACGATTCGACTTGCCCGCGATGAGGCCATCACATTCACCTCATTTTTTGGCCGCTTGCTCTTCCAACTGGTCCGACTCAAACAACCGTGCCAGTTCCGCCCGGGATTCCTGTGCTGTTTGCTTGACCTTTACCGCATCGTCGTAGATCGCATGCTGGGCTTCGAGTACCTGTTCGTCATGGTGCTTGAAACGCTTGATCCGTGCGTCGGCCTGCTCGTGTGTCAGTCCCAGGCCGATCAACGTCTGCCGGCTAATTTCCAGGCTGGAGTAAAAGGTTTCGCGCACTGCGTGGGCACCCAGGTCCACCAGTCGATGCACATGCTGGCGGTTACGTGCGCGGGCAATGATCTTTATATGCGGATAAAGCTTGTGCACCAGTTCGGCGGTCTTGATGTTGGTGTCCGGGTCGTCGGTGGCGATCACGAAGAATTCGGCTTGCCCGACCTTGGCCGCGCTGAGGATTTCCGGTCGCATCGGATCGCCGTAGAACACCGGCACACCGCCGAAGCTGCGTGACAGTTCGATGGTTTCCACCGACGTGTCGAGGGCCACGAACTTGATGTTCTGTGCCCGCAGGATACGCGCGACGATCTGTCCCATGCGGCCCATGCCTGCGATCACCACGCGGGGTTCATCGGCGTCGATTTCGCGAAATTGCTCTGGCACCACCACCGGTTGCACCTTTGGGCTGACCAGTCGGGCGCACAACAACATTAATAAGGGTGTCAACGCCATCGACAGGGTGATCGCAAGCACCAGCAAGTCGTACAGGCGCGGATCGAACAAACCATGATCACGGCCGATCTTGAATACAACAAAGGCAAACTCACCACCGGCGGCCAGCACGATCCCGAGGCGAATGGCGCTAATCTTGTTCAAGCCACCGCCGAGTCGGCCCACGATAAACAGCAACGGCAGCTTGACGGCGATCAGCAGTACGGTCAGCCCCAGCACCACGATCGGCTCGCGCAGCAGCAGACCCAGGTTGGCACCCATGCCGACACTCATGAAAAACAACCCGAGTAGCAGGCCCTTGAAGGGTTCGATCTGTGCTTCGAGTTCGTGCCGATATTCGGAGTCCGCCAGCAGCAGGCCGGCAAGGAATGCTCCGAGGGCCATCGAAATACCCGCCAGATCCATCAGCCAGGCGGTGCCCATCACCACCAGCAATGCGGTCGCGGTGGACACTTCCGGCAAGCCGGTCTTGGCGACCACGCGGAACACCGGCCGCAGCAGGTAGCGTCCACCGACCACCACAATGGCGATGCTGATCAGCACGCGCAGGCCCTGGTTCACATCGTCGACCGCGCTGAGGTTTTGACTGCTGCCTGCCAGCAGCGGCACCATGGCGATCAGCGGAATCGCGGCGATGTCCTGGAACAGCAGAATCGCAAAGGCCAGACGCCCGTGGGGACTGGTCAGTTCCTTGCGTTCGGCCAGGCTTTGCAGGCCGAACGCGGTGGACGACAGGGCGAGCCCCAAGCCCAGCACGATCGCGCTGTTCAAGGGTTGGCCGAATATAAGCAGCGCGGTCACGCCAATCACCGAGCCGGTCAACAGCACTTGCGCCAGGCCGACGCCGAACACCGATTTGCGCATCACCCACAAACGTCTCGGTGACAGTTCCAAGCCGATGATGAACAGCAGCAACACCACGCCAAGTTCGGAAATGTGCGCGACGCTTTCCGTATTGCCGATCAGGCCCAGCACCGAGGGGCCGATGATCACCCCGGCAAACAGATAACCCAGCACCGCCCCCAATTGCAGACGTTTAGCCAGGGGCACGGTGAGAACTGCCGCGAGCAGAAACACGACAGCGGCTTGCAGCAGATTGCCTTCATGGGGCATGAGAAAACTCCATCAACTCGGTACGGCGGGGGCGACAAGGATAAAGGCTGGGGTTGCCGCAGATCTACCTTGGAATGTCTGCAGGCTTGAGAGTGGATGTGCCGATAAGCCCCTTGTGGGAGCGAGCCAGCTCGCGAAGGGGCCCTGTCAGCCAGTACTGATGACCGGCTTATTCGACCCGACTATGGCTCACCACCTGCTCTCCCAACCGATACTGATTATTCCCGCTGCGCTTGGCCGCATACATCGCCAGGTCGGCAATGTGAATGAGCCGGTCCATGCTGGGCGCATGGTCGGGGAACACGGCAACACCCAGGCTGGTGCCAATGTGGCGCAGGTCGTTACCTATGGTCATGGGCGGGGAGAGTTCGACGAAAATCTTCTGGCAGATGCTGCGGGCTTCGTCTTGCAGGCTGATGCCTTGTGGCAGGCCCTGAAGAATGACCACGAATTCATCGCCGCCGATCCGGGCAACAGTGTCGGTTGAACGCAGAATTTTCTTCAACCGGGTGGCGGTGTTGATCAGCACGCGGTCGCCGGCTGCATGGCCGTAGCGGTCGTTGATGGCCTTGAATCCGTTGAGATCGACAAACACCAGCGCCACCCTCGTGGCGCTGACACGTGCCTGTTCCAGCGCCTCGGACAGGCGTTCTTCCAGCACCAGTCGATTGGGCAATCCGGTCAGCGGATCGAAATGAGCCAGATGTTGCAGGTAACTGGCAGAGGCCTTTTCCTCGGTGATATCACGCACCACGCCCATCATCTTGATCGTTTCATCGAGGTCGTTCTTGACCACGTTGCCGGTTTCCCGCAGCCAGCGGATGGTGCCGTCGGGCCAGATCACCCGGTACTCCTCGTCGTGGTTTTCGCCGGTTGCCAGGCAACGCAATTCGCCGGCCCGGACCCTGGCCCGATCCTCGGGGTGCACGCAGGCGCAAAACAGACTGTAGGAGGGCGTTACTTCGCCGGTCTTGAAGCCGAACATGCCGTAGATCGCCTCCGACCAGTAGAGCTTGTCGGTGTCGACATCCCAGTCCCAGGTGCCGATGCGGGCGAAGTACTGGCTGCGCTTGAAACGCTCGGCATCGCCGTCCTGGCGGATGTTCTGGCCCTCGGCCAGGCTGTTGATGATCGAGCGATATTCCGCCAGCTGTTTACGTAACCCTCGCTCGCGACCGATCAACACGGCGATCAAAACGAGCATCACCGAGCCCAGGGCAGCGCAGGTCCAGAGCAACATCATTCGCAGGTTGCCATCATGGCGTAGTGAACCGTATGGAGAAGTGGTGGATAGCTTAGTTCAGCCAAACTTCGGCAAACAGCGGCAAACCATCGTCAAGTGGGCACGATGGTTGCCAATTGGCTGAAAATCTGGGAAAACGGCGCCCATCAAGCCTTTCGGGCAACAAGGATACGAGTGAAAACAATGAATGACGACCTTCAGGTAATCGATCTTCAGGTGGGTGACGGAAAAGCCGCCGTCAAAGGCGCACTGATCACCACCCAATACCGCGGCTGGCTGGAAGACGGTACTGAATTCGACTCCTCCTGGAGCCGGGGCAAACCATTCCAGTGCGTGATCGGCACCGGGTGTGTGATCAAGGGCTGGGACCAGGGCATCATGGGCATGCAAGTCGGCGGCAAACGCAAGTTGCTGGTGCCGGCGCACCTGGCCTATGGCGAACGCACGATGGGCAAGATCCCGCCGAACGCGAACCTGATCTTCGAGATTGAATTGCTGGAAGTGCTGACGCGGGATGATTGAAGTCGGGACGATCGCAGCCTGCGGCAGTACCTACAGAGGTAACTTGCCGCAGGCTGCTATCTACTGATCTAAATGCTGGAACTAGCGAATCGTGTACCCGCTATCAACCACCCAGTCCTGGCCGATCACGTTGCGCGCACCGTTGCCAAGCTGGAACAAAATCACATCGGCGACCGCGCCTGGCTCCAGGAACTGACCGCCGAGCAAGCGCTCATTGACCGTGTTGGCGACAGCGTTCAACTCTTCGTTCTTCAGTCCGAGCGTTGACCAGATGGGGGTCGCGGTAGGGCCGGGAGACACGGTGTTGATACGAATGCCGTGGGGCGCCAGTTCCACCGCCAGGGTACGGGCATGGTGGATCAATGCGGCTTTGGAGGCGATGTAGGCAGCCAGGCCTGGAAAGGTCACTTGCGCGAGGAAGGTGCCAATGAACACCACCGAGGCGGATGCCGCCAGTTGCCCGCGCAGACAGGCCAGGGTGTTCAGTGCCCCGGCGCCGTTGACCGCCCATTGCCGGTCGAACGCAGTCAAATCGAGTCCGTCGGCCAGTTCCGCAATGCCGGCGTTCGGCACCAGGAAACTCACGGGCCCCAGGGTCGAAGCCTGGTTTGCCAGCCGCTCCAGGTCGGCCTGCCGGGTGACATCACCGGCCACCCACGACAGTTGCGTCTTGAAGCGTTCGGCCAATTCACCGAGACCGCCGATCTGACGCGACATTGCCAACACGCGGGCGCCCTGGGCCAGCAGACGTTCCGTAACGGCCAGGCCGATTCCGGAACTGGCGCCGGTAACGACGGCCAGACGATCCTGAAAAGCATTGTTCATACACTGGATTCCTTTTTTGGTCGTTGAGCATTTGCAGAATGCATACCAAAAATCAGGCCAACGTGAGGGGCCTTTAACTTTGGGGGTTTTAGGCTGGAAGTGGTTAATTTGACTTCAATTGAATGCGGTCATTAAGACTGCGTCTGGTCTTTTTGACTGGTGCGGATGGCTGGCGGAAAAACGTAAGTCGGACCTGTAGGAGCCAGGGCTGTTTTTCATCGTGTATTTTCAGTAGCGTCGTTGCGGTTCATCCGTCCAGTAACTCTGCAAGGAAACCCATGTTGTTCATTGAATTCAAAGAAATGGTCCGGCAGCTGGATGCCGCCTATCGACATTGGACCGGCGCAAGCCTGCCTGCGCCGGAGTCCCTGAGCGCAGACGAGCGTCTGGCCTGGCTGCATGCCCACGCGCCGTACGCCTTGCTGGCCCACGGCACGCAAGACGATCCGCTTTTCTATTATGCCAACGAGCAGGCGCTGGCCTGTTTCAAATACCCGCGCGAACAGTTCATCGGCATGCCTTCGCGTTTCAGTGCATCGCCGCTGGACAGGGAAATGCGTCAGACCTTGCTGGAGCAGGTCACCGCCAACGGCATTGCCCATGGCTACAGCGGCTATCGGGTGGACCGCCTGGGGCAAGCCTTCATGATTCACCAGGGCAGCGTGTGGACGCTGATCGATGAACAGGGCGCCCCCTGCGGACAAGCGGCCTTGTTCTGGCCGGATCCGGAGCGTGTGGGGCTTCTCGCTTAGCTCCACCTTTAGCCAGGCAAAAAAAATCGCCGCCTTCGAAAGCCGAGGGCGGCGATTTTTTATTGCGGGTGACGTCAGATCAAACCTTGACGATCCAGCCTGCTGGCGCTTCGATGTCGCCTGTTTGCACGCCGGTCAGCTCTTTGTAGAGCTTCTGGGTGATCGGACCGACTTCGGTTTCGCTGTGGAACACGTGCAGGTGGTCGTTGTAGTTGATGCCGCCGATCGGCGTGATCACGGCGGCGGTACCGCAAGCGCCGGCTTCCTTGAAGTCCGAAAGCTTGTCGATGAACACGTCGCCTTCGATCACTTCCAGGCCCAGACGGGATTTGGCCAGCTCGATCAGCGACAGACGGGTGATGCCTGGCAGCACTGACGGCGAGTTCGGGGTCACGAACTTGTTGTCGTGGGTGATCCCGAAGAAGTTGGCCGAGCCGACCTCCTCGATCTTGGTGTGGGTCAGCGGGTCCAGGTAGATGCAGTCGGCGAAGTGTGCCTTCTTGGCCTGGGAGCCCGGCATCAGGCTGGCGGCGTAGTTGCCACCGACCTTGGCCGCGCCGGTGCCCTGTGGTGCTGCACGGTCGTAGGTGGAAATGAGGAAGTTATGCGGGGTCAGGCCGCCTTTGAAGTAGGCGCCGACCGGGATCGCAAACACCGAGAAGATGAACTCGGGGGCGGTACGCACGCCGATGTTATCACCCACGCCGATCACGAACGGACGTAGGTACAGCGCGCCGCCGGTGCCGTAAGGCGGGATGAAGCGCTCGTTGGCACGGACCACGTCCTTGCACGCTTCGATGAACTGTTCGGTGGACACATGCGGCATCAGCAGGCGGGCGCAGCTACGTTGCATGCGCGCGGCGTTCTGGTCCGGGCGGAACAGGTTGATCGAGCCGTCCTTGCAACGATAGGCCTTCAGGCCTTCGAAGCATTGCTGGCCATAGTGAAGGGCAGTGGAGCCTTCGCTGATGTGCAGCACGTTGTCTTCGGTCAGGGTGCCTTTGTCCCACTCGCCATTACGCCAGTACGACAGATAGCGTTTGTCGGTCTTGATGTAGTCAAAACCCAGCTTGTCCCAGTTGATGCTTTCGTTACCCATGACACCCTCTATCACTTAACAACCGCCGAAACGGTTCAAGGCTTCTGACGTTTTTCCGGATGGGCACAACAATACTTCATTCCGAGCCCATTTCGCAGCCCGGACTATCGGATGACAGGCAGATAAATCGAGCTGGCCTCAAGAAATCGCCAGCAGGCTGGCTCCCACAGGAGAACGCATTCCAAATGTGGGAGCCAGCCTGCTGGCGATGGGGCCAGCACTGCCGCCATCAATTGTTCTGAATCACAAATGCAGTGCGTGGCCAAGCGCTCGCAACGCCGCTTCCTGCACCGCCTCGCCGAGCGTCGGATGCGCATGGATGGTGCCGCCGATGTCTTCCAGCCGCGCGCCCATTTCCAGGCTTTGCGCGAACGCCGTCGACAATTCGGATACGCCCACACCGACCGCCTGCCAGCCGACAATCACATGATTGTCGCGACGGGCGACCACGCGCACGAAGCCGCTTTTCGATTCCAGGGTCATCGCCCGGCCATTGGCGGCGAACGGGAAGCTGGAAACGATGCAGTCCCATCCGGCCGCTTTGGCCTCGTCCGGGGTCTTGCCGACCACCACCAGTTCCGGGTCGGTGAAGCACACGGCTGCAATGGCGGCAGGGTTGAACTCGCGGGTTTTACCGCTGATCAGTTCGGCCACCATCTCGCCCTGGGCCATGGCCCGGTGAGCGAGCATCGGTTCGCCGCTCAGGTCGCCAATGGCATACACGTTGCGCATGCTGGTCTGGCAGCGGTTGTCGATCTTGATCGACGAGCCGTTCATGTCCAGGTTCAGTGCTTCGAGGTTCCAGCCCTGGGTGTTCGGTTTGCGGCCCACGGCCACCAGCACCTGATCGGTTTCCAGGTTCAGGGTGTCACCGTTCGGATCCAGTACCTGCAAGGTATTCGCCGTTGAATCAAAGCCTTGCACGCTGTGCTTCAAGTAAAGCTTCACGCCGAGTTTCTTCAGCTCATCGTGTACCGGCTGGGTCAGTTCGGCGTCGTAGGCCGGCAGGATGCGCTCCTGGGCCTCGACCACGCTGACCTCGGCACCGAGTTTACGATAGGCAATGCCCAACTCCAGACCGATGTAGCCGCCACCGACCACGATCAGCCGCTTCGGCACGGACGCCGGCGCCAGGGCTTCGGTGGAGGAGATGATCGGCCCGCCAATCGGCAGCATCGGCAGGTTCACGCTTTTGGAGCCGGTGGCCAGCACCAGGTGTTCGCACTGAATGCGGGTGTCGCCGACGTCGACGGTTTTACCGTCGACCACTTTGGCCCAGCCTTGCACGACCTGGACCTTGTTCTTTTTCAGCAGCGCCGCGACGCCGGTGGTCAGGCGATCGACGATGCCGTCCTTCCACTCGACGCTTTTACCGATATCCAGCGTCGGCGCGGACACGTTGATGCCCAGCGCCGAATGCTGGCTGTGATGTTGCGTCTGGTGGAACTGCTCGGCGACATGAATCAGTGCCTTGGACGGAATGCAGCCAATGTTCAGGCAGGTGCCGCCCAACGATTCGCCTTCTACCAGAATGGTCGCAATGCCCAACTGACCGGCACGGATCGCCGTCACATAACCGCCGGGGCCGCCGCCGATGATCAGCAGCGTGGTGTGCAGAGTTTGCATGTCTTACTCCATAAACAGCGTGGCGGGTTGTTCGAGCAGGCCACGGATGGCCTGGATGAAGAGCGCCGCGTCCATGCCGTCGACCACGCGGTGATCGAAGGAGCTGGAGAGGTTCATCATCTTGCGGACCACGATCTGGCCTTTGATCACCATCGGCCGTTCGACGATCTTGTTCACGCCGACAATCGCCACTTCCGGCAGGTTCAGCACCGGGGTGCTGACGATGCCGCCCAACGCGCCGAGGCTGGTCAGGGTAATGCTGGAGCCGGACAGTTCATCGCGGCTGGCCTTGCCGTTGCGCGCGGCGGTGGCCAAACGGGCGATTTCCGCCGCGCTGTCCCACAGGCTGCGGGCTTCGGCGTGACGCACCACCGGCACCATCAGGCCGATGTCGGCCTGGGTGGCGATGCCCACATGCACCGCGCCGAGGCGGGTGATGACCTGGGCTTCGTCGTCGTAGCGGGCATTGATCTGCGGGAAATCGCGCAGGGCGACGACCATGGCGCGGACCAGGAACGGCAGCAAAGTCAGCTTGCCGCGGGTCGCGCCGTGTTTTTCGTTGAGGTGCGCGCGCAGTTCTTCCACGGCCGTCACGTCGATTTCCTCGACATAACTGAAATGGGCGGCGCGTTGCGTGGCGTCCTGCATGCGCTGGGCAATCTTGCGGCGCATGCCGATCACCGGGATCTGCTCTTCGTCGTTACGCTGGGCGTAAGCGCTGCTGACGGACGATGCATTCGACTGACCCTGAGCCAGATAGGCATCCAGGTCTTCGTGCAACACGCGACCCGCCGGGCCGCTACCACGGACCAGACGCAGTTGAATGCCGAGGTCGAGTGCATGCTTGCGTACCGCCGGGGAGGCCAGCGGACGCTCATCGGCTTCGCGAGCGACCATGGGGCCCTGGCAAATGGCTGCCGGGCGAGGTGCGGCTGGAGCCGGTTTGCTTTCCACGACGGGTTCGGCTTTCGACGCCGCCACGGGTGCTTCTTTAACGGCAGCCGCTGGCGCAGCCGATTCCTTAACGTTGCCCGCGCCTTCGACTTCAATGCTGATCAGCACACTGCCGACCGCCATGACTTCGCCCGGTTGTCCGCCGAGGGCGATGACTTTGCCATGCACCGGCGACGGAATATCCACCATTGCCTTGTCGGTCATGACATCGGCCAGCACCTGATCTTCGACGACCATGTCGCCGACTTTCACGTGCCACTGAGACAATTCAACTTCTGCGATGCCTTCGCCAATGTCCGGCATCTTGATAACGTGCGTGCCCATTCAGACCTCCATGACCCGTTTCAACGCCGCGCCCACACGGGCCGGCCCTGGGAAATACGCCCACTCTTGCGCGTGCGGGTAGGGGGTGTCCCAACCGGTGACGCGTTCGATCGGCGCTTCCAGGTGGTGGAAGCAGTGCTCTTGTACCAACGCCGCCAGTTCGGCGCCGAAACCGCAGGTGCGAGTCGCTTCGTGAACGATCACGCAGCGCCCGGTTTTCTTCACCGACTTGGTGATGGTTTCCAGGTCCAGTGGCCACAGGCTGCGCAGGTCGATGACTTCGGCATCCACGCCGCTTTCTTCAGCGGCGACTTGTGACACGTAGACGGTGGTGCCATAGGTCAGCACGGTGACGTCCTTGCCCGGGCGGGCGATGGCGGCAACGTCCAGCGGCACGGTGTAGTAACCGTCCGGAACCTGTGCGGCGGGGTGTTTCGACCACGGCGTCACCGGGCGTTCGTGGTGGCCGTCGAACGGGCCGTTGTACAGGCGTTTGGGTTCCAGGAAGATCACCGGGTCATCGTTTTCGATGGAGGCGATCAGCAGGCCCTTGGCGTCATAGGGGTTGGACGGCATGACGGTACGCAGGCCGCACACCTGAGTGAACAGCGCCTCGATGCTCTGGCTGTGGGTCTGGCCGCCGTAGATGCCGCCGCCGCATGGCATGCGCAAGGTCAACGGTGCGGTGAATTCGCCGGCCGAGCGATAACGCAGGCGCGCGGCTTCGGAAATGATCTGGTCGTAGGCCGGGTACACATAGTCAGCGAACTGGATCTCCACCACCGGGCGCAGACCGTAGGCGCCCATGCCCACGGCGGTGCCAACGATACCGCTTTCAGAGATCGGCGCGTCGAACACCCGCGAGGTGCCGTACTTGGTCTGCAGGCCTTCGGTGCAACGGAACACGCCGCCGAAGTAACCGACGTCCTGGCCAAACACCACGACGTCTTCGTCGCGCTCAAGCATCACATCCATGGCCGAGCGCAGGGCCTGGATCATGGTCATGGTGGTCGTGGTCATGGCGGTTTCCAGCTGGATATTGTTGTTGTGATCGTTCATGTCAGATCCCCAGCTCTTGACGCTGGCGCTTCAAATGCTCCGGCATCTCTTTGTAGACGTCTTCGAACATGGTCGCGGCGCTTGGAATCTGGCCGCCGGCGAGGGTGCCGTACTGTTCGGCCTGTTTCTGCGCGGCGATCACTTCGGCTTCCAGCTCGGCGCTGACGGCGGTGTGTTCCTCTTCGGACCAGTGGCCGACCTTGATCAGGTGCTGCTTGAGGCGCGCAATCGGATCGCCCAGCGGGAAGTGGCTCCAGTCGTCGGCCGGACGGTATTTGGATGGATCATCGGACGTCGAGTGCGGGCCGGCGCGGTAGGTGACCCATTCGATCATGGTCGGGCCGAGGTTGCGGCGGGCGCGTTCGGCGGCCCAGGCGGAAGCGGCGTAGACCGCGTAGAAGTCGTTGCCGTCGACCCGCAGGGAGGCGATGCCGCAACCGACGCCGCGACCGGCGAAGGTGGTGGCTTCACCACCGGCAATGGCCTGAAAGGTCGAGATGGCCCACTGGTTGTTGACCACGTTGAGGATCACCGGCGCGCGGTACACGTGGGCGAAGGTCAGGGCGGTGTGGAAGTCCGACTCGGCGGTGGCGCCGTCGCCGATCCACGCCGAAGCGATTTTGGTGTCGCCCTTGATCGCCGAAGCCATGCCCCAGCCGACGGCCTGGACGAACTGGGTGGCGAGGTTGCCGGAAATGGTGAAGAAACCGGCCTCTTTCACCGAGTACATAATCGGCAGCTGGCGCCCCTTGAGCGGATCGCGCTCGTTGGACAGCAGTTGGCAGATCAGGTCGACCAGCGGTACGTCGCGGGCCATCAGGATGCTTTGCTGTCGGTAGGTCGGGAAGCACATGTCGTCGATGTTCAACGCCAGGGCCTGGGCGCTGCCGATGGCTTCTTCGCCGAGGCTTTGCATGTAGAACGACATTTTCTTCTGACGCTGGGCGACGACCATGCGGTTGTCGTAGATCCGCGTCTTGAGCATGGCGCGCATGCCTTTGCGCAGGATCTCCACCGGTACGCCTTCGGCCCACGGACCCAGGGCATTGCCCTGATCGTCGAGCACGCGAATCAGGCCGCGGGCCAGATCGGCCGTGTCGGAGGGTTCAACGTCGATTGGGGGTTTGCGCACCGTACCGGCATCGGTCAGATGCAGGTAGGAGAAGTCGGTTTTACAGCCGGGGCGGCCCGAGGGTTCCGGGACGTGCAGGCGCAGCGGTTCGTACGCTTGGTTCATGGCTTCTACGCTCGATCTTGTGAATTTCTTGTAATGAGCTGACAGATTTCGTTCGGTAAAAGAAATCTTGTCCTACAACAATCATAGGCCCGGCCAAGAAGAATATTTCTCTCTGTTTCGTTGCGCTAAAGATCATTTGCAGATAAAAAATCTGCATAAACATAAAAAACAGGTGGTTTTGTCTCATGCGCAAACTGGACCGTACCGATATCGGCATTCTTAACAGCCTTCAGGAGAACGCACGCATCACCAACGCTGATCTTGCGCGCTCGGTCAATCTGTCGCCAACGCCGTGTTTCAACCGGGTCAAGGCGATGGAAGAACTGGGCCTGATTCGCGAGCAAGTGACCCTGCTCGATGCCGACCTGCTGGGGCTTCACGTCAATGTGTTCATTCACGTCAGCCTGGAAAAACAGGTGGAGGAAGCGTTGCAGCATTTCGAGGAGGCGATTTCCGATCGCCCGGAAGTGATGGAGTGCTACCTGATGGCCGGCGACCCGGACTACCTGATCCGGGTGCTGGTGCCGACGATCCAGTCGCTGGAGCGTTTCATGATGGATTTCCTGACCAAAGTCCCCGGCGTCGCCAATATCCGCTCGAGCTTTGCGCTCAAGCAGGTGCGCTACAAGACGGCGCTGCCGCTGCCGGCGAATGGATTGACGCTAGGCACCTGAATTACCCCGAGCCCTGTAGGAGCGAGCTTGCTCGCGAAAAACGTCCAGTCACCGCGTTCATGCAGACAGGGCGCGTTATCGTTTGCGTCCATCGCGAGCGTGCTCGCTCCTACAGGATTTAGAATTTGTTCAGGGGAATCTTGAGGTAGGTCACGCCGTTGTCTTCGGCCGGTGGCAGATTCCCCGCCCGCACATTGACCTGGATCGCCGGCAGCAACAGCGTCGGCATGCCCAATCCTGCATCGCGCCGGGTACGCATGGCGACAAAGGCTGCCTGGTCGATACCGTCGCGCACATGGATGTTGCCTTTGCGTTGTTCGCCCACCGTGGTCATGCAGCGTGGTTCGCGGCCTTCAGGCGGATAGTCGTGGCAGACGTAGAGGCGCACGCCGGCAGGGAAGGCCAGCAACTTGTGGATCGAGGTGAACATCTGGTGGGCATCGCCACCGGGAAAGTCGCAGCGCGCGGTACCCACGTCCGGCATGAACAGTGTGTCGCCGACCAGGATCACATCGCCGTCGATCAAGTAGGCCATGTCCGCAGGAGTATGGCCGGGGACATGCAGGGCCGTGGCCTTGAGGTTGCCGATACGGAATGACTCGTCGGGGGCGAACAGGTGATCGAATTGCGAGCCATCGATGCAGAATTGCGGCTCAAGATTGAACAGGGCCTTGAACACGTTCTGTACCTTGCAGATCGACTGGCCGATGGCGATCTTGCCACCCAGTTCCCGGCGCAGGTACGGCGCGGCGGAGAGGTGGTCGGCGTGGGCGTGGGTTTCCAGCAGCCATTGCACCTGCAAGTGGTGCTCGCGCACGAACGCGATGATCCGGTCGGCCTGCACGGTGGCGGTACGCCCGGCAGCGCCGTCGTAATCGAGTACAGGATCGACGATTGCGCATTGCCCGCCGTCGGCTTCGTAGATTACGTAACTGTAGGTGGATGAGGCGGGGTCAAAAAAGGCTTCAATCAGGGCGGGCATGGGGGTGATTTCTTAGTGGAGTCGCCATGAGGTTAGTTTCATTTTCCCCGCGTTGACCAGCCCCGCTTCAATTCAATTGATGAAAAAAGTTGTGCGGGCTCTATCCTGTCACTCAATCGATACCGGGCGTTCCCGGCCCTTGTCATGGATTACGAGCGTTCTATGTTGCTGGCGAGTTTTTTTGGTGTGGTCATGGGGTTGGTGCTGGGTTTGACCGGGGCAGGCGGCGGCATTCTTGCCGTACCGGCGCTGGTGCTTGGCCTGGGTTGGAGCATGACCACGGCGGCGCCCGTCGCGCTGTTTGCCGTGGGCAGTGCGGCGGCGGTCGGTGCCATCGATGGGCTGCGGCACGGGCTGGTGCGTTATCGCGCGGCGTTGCTGATCGCGGCGCTCGGCGCGGTGTTTTCGCCGGTGGGCATCTACGTCGCCCATCAGTTGCCGGAAAAGATCCTGATGATCCTGTTCAGCCTGCTGATGGTCATGGTGGCCGCGCGGATGTTGCGTCGTGAGCGCAAGGATGAGGGACCGAGCGATCATGGCCATGCCAACTGGGGCCAGAAGAACTGCATGCTCGACCAGCACACCGGACGCTTTTCCTGGACCGCCAAATGCACCGCGACCCTCGCGGCTCTCGGCGCGGTCACCGGCGTGGTCTCAGGGCTGCTGGGCGTGGGTGGCGGCTTTCTGATTGTGCCGGCTTTCAAGCAGCTGACCGATGTGCAGATGCGCGGAATCATCGCCACTTCGCTGATGGTGATCAGCCTGATCTCGGCCATCGGCGTGATTGGCGCGTTGCATGCCGGGGTGCGCATCGACGGGCTGGGCGTGGCGTTCATCGTCGCCAGCATCATCGGCATGCTCATCGGTCGAAAACTCTGCGCCCGGGTGCCGGCGCGGGGGTTGCAGGTGGGGTTTGCCAGTGCCTGCCTGGTGGTCGCCGCCTATATGCTGATGAACGCAGCGTACTAAACCGGATATTTGCCCTCCTGCAGGTACATCCGCCGGCGGGCTTACACCCTTGGTGCCGAGCCTCGCCGACAAGCGGTCGTACGCCGTAACTATCGCGCGCCACCGGCCATTCCAAAGCACCTGAATACCGCCCCCAAGGCAGCGTATGGCGCCGCCTGTCAGCTTTCGATAATCGCCTCCGACATCTCGTCCCCCGTCGCGGAGCGCGCCATGCACAACAATAAGAACTTCACGCATCGTTTTTTGCCTGCCTTGATCGCCAGCCTGTCCTCCCTTGGCCTGAGTTCCATGGCCGAAGCCGAGATCATGCTGTACGACAAGGACCAGACCACGTTCTCCACCGACGGCTACATCAATGCCTTCTATGTGAACAGTGATGTCGACCGCGACGGCGAGCAGTACGACCGTCGCCAGTCGCGGGTGAAAATGGGTTTTCTGCCCAACTACCTGGGCTTCAACATGGGCAAGCAGGTCGATGATCTCAAGCTCGGCGCACGCGCCTCGTTCTGGGTGACCATCAACGACAGCGAAACCAACGGCACCGACACCGCCATCGATGTGCGGCAGTTCTACGGCACCGTGGCCAATCCGCAGTGGGGCGAAGTGTTGATCGGCAAGGATTTCGGCCTGTTTGCCCGCTCCAACATCCTGCTCGACGAACTGCTCGCCGGGTACGGCCAGGTCAGCGATACCTTGGGGCTGGTGGATGGCGGCGGGGTGTCGTTCGGCAACATCGGCACCGGTTATCCGTACCCGTTCCCGACCTCGCAGATCACCTACCGCACCCCGGTGATGGACGGCTTGCGGGTGGCCGTGGGCATCATGGACCCGGTGGACACCAACGACAGCAGCCCGACGGGCAAGGCCTACCAGGAAAACCCGCGCACCGAGAGCGAGATCACTTACCAGTTCGACCTCGCCGGCGCGAAAATCTACAGCTGGGTCAACGGCAGCTACCAGACCTCGGACAATACCGATTCCACCGTCGACACCGTCACGTCCAAAGGCGTCGGCTATGGCGTGCAGGCGAAAATGGGTGGCTTGTCGCTGACCGGCTCCGGTTTCCAGGCCAAGGGCATCAACCCTTTTTTCACCAACAATGCGGGCGAGCCGACCCTGCGTAACGTCGACAGCGATGGCTACCTGTTGCAGGGCTCCTACAAGCTGGGCAAGAACCGCCTGGCACTGTCTTACGGCAAGACCAAGGACGATGGCAACGGCGCGGTCGGCAGCGGCGCGGACTATGAAACCCGTGGCATTGCGCTGTTCCATGACGTCAATGACAACCTGAAACTGGTGGCCGAGTACAACCAGTTCGAAATCAACGGCCACGACACCAGCGACCAGAACGAAGACACCGATACCTTTGCGGTGGGGGCGGTGTTGACCTGGTAAGCGGCGCCGTAAATCTCTTTGCGGGAGCGAGCAAGCTCGCTCCTACTCCCATCGAAGCCCCTGACCGCTACCCAAGTAGCATACGTCCCGGCACCAGGCCTTCGTACACTCGTGCCTCCTACACACGCACCTGCGGGGGGCGATGATGCAGCAGTTCCAGAGCGAAGGGGTCGTCAGTGCAATGTCCCTGGCCACCGATCCCCGGCAGGTGGTGCAGGAGCTGGCGCGGCAGTTGCTGCATCCGAACCTGGGCTTCGTGCTGTTCTTCTGTTCGGCCGAGTACGATTTGCAGGCGCTGGGCCAGGCCTTGCAGCAAGGATTCGGTGGTATACGCCTGGCCGGTTGCACCAGCGCCGGGGAGATCACCCCGCTGGGTTACGGGCGCAATTGCGTGACGGCGGTGGGCTTCGATCATCGGCACTTTTCCATTGCCCTCGAACTGATCGACGAAATGGAACACTTCAGCCTGATCGATGCGCAACAGATGGTCGAGCGCCTGGTCAGCGGTTGTCGCAGCAATACGCTGGCACCGATCAAGGGCAACAGTTTCGCCCTGACGCTACTCGACGGCTTGTCCAGTCGGGAAGAAATGGTCCTGGCGGCCTTGAGTGCAGCGTTGGGCGACATTCCGCATTTCGGTGGCTCGGCCGGCGACGACAACTACCTGACCCACACCCATGTTTACTTCGACGGCGGCTTCCATAGCGGTGCGGCGGTGGTGGTGCTGGTCAACACCTGGCTGGATTTCGAAGTGTTCACCACCCACCACATCCTGCCTCGGGCGGAGAAGCTGGTGGTTACCGGGGCCGACAGCGCCTCGCGGCGGGTCTTCGAACTCAATGCCGAGCCGGCCGCTGCCGAGTACGCCCGGCACATCGGCGTGCCGGTGGCTGAACTCGACCACCGGGTCTTCGCCGCGCACCCGTTGGCGGTGCGGATCAACGAGCACTATTACGTGCGCGCCATCCAGCAGGTTCACCCGGACCTGAGCCTGAGCTTCTACTGCGCGGTGGAGAACGGCATCGTCCTCACCGCCATGACGCCTGGCCCGATGCTGCCGAATCTGCAAAGCCTGTTCGCCGGCTTGCAGGAACGGCTTGGCGACCTGTTGCTGACCATCGGCTGTGACTGTTTCCTCAGGCGCCTGGAGCTCGAAGGCGACGGCAACCTGGAGCCGATCGGCCGGTTTTTGCGCGAACAGCGGGTGATGGGGTTCAACACCTACGGAGAACAGTTCAATGGCATGCACATCAACCAGACCTTCACCGGCGTCGCCATTGCCCGGGGCCGGTCCCTCGGACAGCGCTGAACTCCAGGCCCGGATCGCCGGGTTGCAGCACGACAATCAAAAGCTGCAGCGGATCAACGCGGCACTGATCGAGCGCATCGAGTCCGGCATCACCCGGGGCAACGATCCGTACGCGGCGTTCCAGCATTCGGTGGTGTTGGCCGAGCAGGTGCGCGAACGCACGGATGCCTTGAACCAGGCCATGGCCGAACTCAAGGCCGGCAACCATTTGCTCAGCGAAGCCCGCCTGCGCGCCGAAACGGCCCATCAGCACCTGATCGATGCCATCGAGAGCATTTCCGATGCCTTCGTATTGTTCGACGCCGAGCAGCGCATCGTCCTGTTCAACAGTCGGTTCAAGGCGTTCTGGAGCAACAGCCGGGTGCGAATCAACGCCGGCATGCGCCTGACCGAGGTCAAGCGCCTGATGCAGAGCAACGGCCTGTTTACCGAAGAACCCCGTGGGCATGCCGACGAAAACCTGCTGTATCGCCTGCAGGATGGCCGCTGGCTGCAAGTCAGCGAACGACCGACCCAGGAAGGCGGGCGGGTGATTCTGTTTACCGATATCACCGACGTCAAACTCAGCGAAACCGTGCGCCGCGAGCAGGCGGTGGCGCAGAAGTCGCATCTGTTGCAACGGGCGGTCGACAACCTGTCCCAAGGGGTGGCCATGGTCAACGCCGAAGGCATCCTGGAGTTGTGGAACCGCCGGTTCCTCGAACTCAGTGGCCTGGCCCCGGTGGCGGCCCATCGTCCGTTTGCCGAAGTGATCGCCGACAGCGAACTGACCCTGCTGACCCCGGCCAGCCGTGGTGCCAACGGGCGGCCCGTACAGGAGTGCGAACAGCGCCTGTATGACGGCAGGGTCCTGGAAATCCGCACTCATCCGTTGCCCACCGGCGGGTTCGTCAACACCTTCACCGACATCACTGAACGCTACCAGCACGCCGAAGCCCTGAGTGAAAGCGAGCGCTGGATTCGCCTGATCACCGACCATGTGCCGGCATTGATCGCCTACCTCAATGCCGATCTGGTCTATGAGTTCACCAACAAGGTCTACGAGGAATGGTACTGCTGGCCGCGCGGCGTGATGCTCGGCCAGAGCCTGCGCGAAGTGCACAGCGAGCAGCATTACCAGCGGCTGGAATCCTATGTGGCCAGGGCGCTGGCCGGGGAAAGCGTGACCTTCGAATTCGCCGAGACCAACGTCAACAATCAGGAACGCTATATGTTGCGCTCCTACGTTCCCAATCGCCTGGCCAGCGGCGAGGTGGTGGGGATTTTCGTGTTGATCCGCGATATCACCGAACGCCGCCGCACCGCCGAAGCACTGCACCAGGCCTATCAGAACCTCGAGCTGCGGGTGCGCGAACGCACCGCCGAATTGACCACCCTCAACGACCAGTTGCTGCGGGAAATCGAGGAACGCCGCCGGGTCGAGTCACGCTTGCGCGAGGCCAAGCTGGAAGCGGAGCAGGCCAATCTGTCGAAGACCAAGTTTCTCGCCGCGGTCAGCCACGACCTGCTGCAACCGCTGAACGCCGCACGGCTGTTCACCAGTGCCTTGCTGGAGCGTCGCGAGCCGATCTGCAATGAGGTTTTGGTGCGCAATGTCAGCAATTCCCTCGAAGACGTCGAGAACCTGTTGGGCACCCTGGTGGATATTTCCAAGCTCGATGCCGGCGTGATCAAGGCCGACATTGCACCGTTCGCCTTGAGCGAGCTGCTGGAAAACCTCGCCGCCGAATACACCCAGGTGGCCCGCAGCGAAGGCCTGCAACTGCATTTCATCCCCTGTTCGGCACTGGTGCGCAGTGACATCCAGTTACTGGCGCGGATCCTGCGCAACCTGTTGAGCAATGCCATTCGCTACACCTACAGCGGTCGTGTAGTGCTGGGCTGCCGACGTCAGCACCAGCGCCTGTCGATTCAGGTGTGGGACAGCGGCATGGGCATTGCCGAAAATCGCCTGGAAGAAATTTTCCAGGAGTTCAAGCGCGGGGATGTGCAGCGCCCGGACCAGGATCGCGGTCTGGGCCTTGGCCTGGCCATTGTCGAGAAAATCGCCGGCATTCTCGGGCACCGCATTCAGGTGCGCTCGTGGCCGGGCAAGGGCTCGATGTTCTCGGTCGAGGTGCCGATGAGCGCCACCGCGCCCAAGCCGGTGCCCAGCCTGCTGATGAGCGAACCGATGCTCGAACGGCTGCGCGGCGCGCGGATCTGGGTGTTGGACAATGACGCGACCATTTGCGCCGGCATGCGCACATTGCTCGAGGGTTGGGGATGTCTCGTGGTGACGGCGCTGTCGGAAGAGGATCTGGCGCGGCAGGTGAACAACTACCATGCCGAGGCTGACCTGCTGATTGCCGATTACCACCTGGACAACGACCGCAACGGCATCGACGCCGTGGCCCGGATCAACGCCCGTCGCGCCTCAGCGATCCCGGCAATGATGATCACGGCCAATTACAGCAACGAACTCAAACAGCAACTCCGCGAGCTGGGGCATACCCTGATGCACAAACCGGTGCGGCCGATGAAGTTGAAGACGGCGATGAGTCATTTGCTCGCCAGGCCCTGATTTCTCGGTTGTCGGTGCTGGCCTCATCGCTGGCAAGCCAGCTCCCACAATGGATGTGTGCTGTTCACAAATCCCTGTGGGAGCTGGCTTGCCAGCGATGGGAGCGGCGCGGTCTACCTGTTTCAGCGCCGCAAATAAGACCCGAAATCAATATCCCCGGCACTCAGGATCGCCTGCACGCGGTTGTGTACGTTGAGTTTGCGCAGGATCGCCGAGACGTGGGCCTTGACCGTGGTTTCGGCAATTTCCAGGGTGTAGGCGATCTGTTTGTTCGATTCGCCCTTGGTCATGCGCTCCAAGACCTGCAGCTGCTTGCGGGTCAGGGCCTGGAGCAGTTCCGGCGGGAAGCTCGGGGTGTCGTTCATTCGCCGGTGGGTGCTGCTTTTGGCCGTGCGGATGATGTCCGGGGGCAGGTAGACGTTGCCATTGAGAATCTGCTGGATGGCGTCGGTCATTTGTGCGCGGGGCGAAGATTTTGTGATGAAACCCACGGCACCGTAGGTGATGGCTTGCAGGACAATCTGTTTGTCCTGTTCGGCGGAAACGATCACCACCGGAATGGTCGGCGCTTCGTTGCGCAGGTTGATCAGGCCGTTGAGCCCATGCATGCCGGGCATGTTCAGGTCGAGCAGGATCAGGTCCAGGTCATCGTGTTCCTGGGTCAGTGCCAGGGCGCTGTCAAGGTCGGCGGTTTCCATCACCTCGCTGCCGGCAAAACCATCGCTGATGACGTTGTGTATGGCTTCGCGAAACAGCGGGTGATCGTCGGCAATCAGAATTTTGTACATAGCCTTTCACCTCATTATTTTGATTATGGTGTGGCAACAACACGCACGCGTAAAGCTCAGGGGAAGGGTTCCGGCCGGGCTGGGGCCAGTGGCAGATTGGCGGCTTGCCAGGCGTCCAGGCCATCGCGATACCAATACAGCGTCTTATAGCCCAGGCTGGCTGCGCGTTTGACCGCGTTCCAGCTCAACCAGCAATCGGCGCGGCAATAGAAGACCAGCGGTTGCGTCGGGTCGCCGTTGGTCAGTTTTTGCAGGTTGCCCGCGAAATAGTCCTGCCATTGCGGCGTCAGCTCGCCGTCGCCAGTGTTGGCCAGCCAATGGCTGCCGGGCAGGTTGTCATGGGGCTGGTCTTCGATGAAACGGCCTTGCAACCATTGGCGGCGATAGACGTCGATCAACAACGGGCGCGGTTGTTGCCCCAGCAGGATTTGCAGGGCCGGGGTGTCGATGAGGTTCGCGCCTTGCAGCTGGTTCGGTGTCGGGCTGCGGTACAGGTCGATACGATAGCCGTCGGGGGAAAACAGCTGGGGTTCTGCGAGTGCGCCACCCAGCCACAGGCTGAGCGACAACGCAGCGAGAGTGGGACGCAACAGGCGACGTCGTGCACGCGGCATGGGGATTGATCCTTATCGTTATGCGCCCATTACATGCCAGTCGTGGTGCGTTGGGAATGCGACGATAGACAGGTAAAACCAGTACTAAAGTAGTAATTTCTTGTGCCAATCCCACGCACCATGAAGATCCCTGTGGGAGCGGGACATCCTTCAGGTGGATTTGCGCAGGGCCGCATGCTGCGGGTTGAAGGTCAGTACGGCAAGGACCGCGAATACCAGCGTCAAACCCGTACAAACTCCCAGCGCCAGCGGATTGAAACGTTCATACAGCGCAAAGCGCACCAGTTCCACCGCGTGGCTGAACGGGTTCACCGCGCACAGCCAGTACAGCCACTCGCTGGCCTCGCGCATTTTCCAAAGCGGATACAGCGCAGAAGACAGGAAAAACAGTGGGAAGATCACGAAGTTCATCACCCCGGCGAAGTTCTCCAGCTGGCGGATCGCGTTCGACAGTAATAACCCCAGGGCGCTGAGCATCAACGCCACCAGTAACAGAGCGGGCAGGGCGATCAACAGACCCATGGCTGGCGGCTGCACGCCGTAAAGCCAGGCAATCGCCAGGAAGGCATACACCTGCAACAGTGAAATCAGCGACGTGGCCAGCAGTTTGCTGCACAGCAGGAACGTCCGGGGCAGGGGGCTGGTCAGCAGCACGCGCATGCTGCCCATTTCACGGTCGTAGACCATCGACAGCGAACCCTGCATGCCGTTGAACAGCAGGATCATGCAGGCCAGGCCCGGAATGATGTAGACCTCGTACGGAATATAGGTGTCGTAGGGCTCGATGATCGCGATGCCCAAGGCGGCGCGAAATCCCGCGGCGAACACCAACAGCCACAGCAGCGGGCGCACCAGGGCGCTGAGAAACCGCGTGCGTTGCAGCACGAAGCGCAGCCATTCGCGCAGGACGATGCCGCTGAAACATTGCCAGTAAGCGTTCATCGGGCCGCTCCTGTGGTGGTCAGTCGAGTGAAGGCCGAACCCAGGTCGCCACCGTGTTCCAGGCTCAGTGCATCGGCCTGCCCGCTGGCCACCAGGCGGCCCTGATGGAGAATCAACAAGTCGTCGCTGGGCTGCACTTCATCGAGCAAATGGGTGGTCCAGAGTACGCTGATCCGTTGTTCGCGACACAGGCTGCGAATGTGCCGGTTGAGCGCCAGGCGACTGGCCGGGTCGAGGCCGGCGCTGGCTTCGTCGAGCAGCAACAGGCGCGGTTCGTGCAACAGGGCGCGGGCAATTTCCACCCGCCGGCGATGGCCGCCATTGAGTTCGCGTACCCGCTCGCCACGGCGCTCACCCAGGGCCTGGCGGGCCAGTTCCGCATCGACCCGCCACTTCGTCTGGCGGCGAGACAAGCCATGCAGCGCTGCGTGGTAACGCAGGTTCTGCTCGACGCTGAGGTCCAGATCCAGCGTGCTTTGCTGGAACACCACGCCCAATTGCTTGAGCGCCGGACGAGGCGCGTTGCGCAATGAACAGCCGCCGACGCGGATATCACCCTGCTGCAGATCATAGAGTCGGGTCAGCAGGGCGATCAGTGTGGATTTGCCGGCGCCGTTGGGCCCCAACAGCGCGGCGAAACGCCCGGACGCCAGGCTGAAGTTCACCTGGCGCAAGGCCTCCCGAGGACCGTAGGCGAAGCTCAGGTCGCTGACCTCCAGAGCGTTCATGGCGTCACCACCACGCCCCAAGGGTAACGCCCGACCTTCACCGATTTGCTGACCTTGAGGCTGTCGACATCGATCACCGACACATCGCCGCTGACGCCGTTGGTGGCGAGCAATTGTTTTTGATCCGGGGTGAACGCCAACTGCCAGACGCGTCGGCCCACCAACAGGTAGTCGAGGATCTCGAAGGTCTTGGCGTCGACGACCGCCACGTGATTGGCCGGGCCCAGGGCCACGAACGCGTACTTGCCGTCGGCGCTGAGCTTGATGCCCACCGGCTGCACCTTGTCCGGGTGAACGCCCTTGATCTGGAAGTTCAGGGTCTTGAGTACATTACGGCTGGCGACGTCGAGAATGGTCACCGTGCCACCGATTTCCGCCGAGGCCCAGAGTTGCACACCGTCATTGCTGAACTCGACGAAGCGTGGCCGTTGATCCACCAGCGTGCTGTCGGCCAGGGTCTGGGTGCTGGTGTCGATCCAATGCAGCATGTTGGTGGTTTCGCTGGTGTTCACCGCCCACTTGCCGTCGGGGCTGACCGCCATGCCTTCGGGCTCGACGCCGACGCTGATCTGGCCGAGCACCTTGGAGGTCTCGGTGTCGATCACTGTCACCAGCGCATCGTCTTCGTTGGAGACGTACAGCCAGCGGTTGTTGGGGTGCAGGGCGAATTGCTCGGGGTCCTTGCCCGAGGGCAGCTCCTTGATGATCTTGCGGGTGGCCACGTCCATCACCTGGACCCGGTCCGAGTCGCTGGCGCAGATGTACAGCAACTTGTTGTCATGGGACAGCAGCAGACCACGGGGGCGCTGGCCGACGGGCAGGGTCTCGGTGACTTGCAGGGTCTGCATGTCGATCAGGCTCAGGTTGTTGTCCTTTTCATTGGAGACCCAGGCGGTGCTGGCGGCGGCATGGCCGGCGGCGAGCAGCACGGCCCAGGAAAGAAGGGAGCGGCAAAGCAGAGTGCGGCGCATGGCAGTTTCCTTGTTGTAGTTGTTGTGTTCAGGGAAAGCGGCAGCTCACCTCGGGCTTGTCGTAACCCAGGCTGTCCATCTCGTTGAAAGGGTGCAGAAAGCCGTCCTGGGGCGAGGTGCTGACCAGCGCCCGGGGTTGCACGATCGGAATCGGTTGGCGCAGTTGGCCGTTCCACGGCCGGTAACTGAGCTTGCGGCCCTTGAAACCGTCCAGCGGCAATTGATCGCTGATTTCCAGGTTGCGGATGGCCATCGGGTCGCTCTGGCGCAGTTTGCTCACGGCGCTGGCGATGCTGCGCACGGCGATCCATGCGGCGAAATCACGGTCGTTCATCCAGCGCCCGGCCAGCGCTTCGAAGCGTTTTTGCAACTGCGCGGCGCCGTAGGTTTCCACGGTCTTGTGCCAGCCTACCGGGGTCAGGCCCTGGGTGCCGGCGACCGGGCGCGGGTACCAGGTCTGGTACGGCACGTATTCGCCGAAGTCGCCGCGCTCATCGGCCACCAGTACCACGTCGTATTCGGCGGTCTGGGTAAACAGTGGCATATCGGCCTGGGCGCTGCGCCGTTGATCGTTATCGAAACGCCAGGGTTTTTCCGCCACCAGTTGCAGGCCGAAGCGCTTGGCGGCACGGCGCAGAGCCGCGGCGTAGGCTTGATCGTCCACGGTCGGGCCGACGATCAGCAACGCCCGCTGCCATTTGCGCAGCACCAGAAATTGCGCCAGCGCATCGGCGAGCATCGCCCGGCTCGGCAGACTGTGCAGCACGTTCGGCAGGCAATCGGTGGTGCGCAGGCTGTCGTCAGGGCTGCCGGCGTTGAACAACAGGCTGTCGGGCAGCGCGGCACTGAGCTGGCGCAGGCTGCTGGCCGGTGCGTTCACCACAAACAGGCGCAACCCTAGTTCATGCTGGGTTTTCGCAGCGATGAGCAAGGCTTCGGGGCTGTCGACGTTGGCACCGACCAGGCTGTAACTGTGATTGAGAAAGCGCCCGGTGCTGTTGCTGTCGGTGATCGCCAGTTCGGCGCCGCGCAACCCGGCATCGGTGGGTTCCGTAATGACGTTGGACAACAGCGGGCCGGGATCGGGGCGATAGCCCAGATAGCCGATCCGTACCTGCAACGGCGCATCCGCCGCCTGGCTCTGAGTGGCCAGCCCGGCGGCGCAGGCAATCGCCAGCAGGTAAAACAGGGCGTAAGGGGCAAGCTGGCGCATAGGGCACTCCATTACAGGTAGCGCCAGCATAGGAAGCCCATCCAGTGGTGGAAATATGCAGAAAGTACCAACCGGCCAGTACCAAGGTAGTAGGCCGGCCCGGACGGCGCGGTTTTAGCATGGTCGACAACGGCTACTGCTCTGGAGGGGATTGACCATGCGTATTGTCAAAGCGCTGCTCCTGCCGTTTCTGCTGATTTTGACCCTGATCGGCGTCGACCGGCTTCACGCGCCGCGTCCCGCGCCGTTGCAGGTCATGCCCGCGACACCGGGGCGCTAGCCATGTCAGCCCTGTGGCGGATCAATCTGTGGGTCTGCGGTTTTTTCACCCTGGTCACCCTGGCGTGCATGCTGTTGCTGATGCATCAGGCGTTGGAGGATGTGGAGCGTGAACTGCAATCGGCCGAAGCGGTGGTCGAGTACCTGAGCGAAACCGCCGGGCGTGACCCGGTCAGCCTGCAACCGCGACTGACCGCAAGCCTGCGCCATGTGCGCGTACGCTGGCTGGCACCGGACGAACAGCCACAACTACCGGTGCAAGACGGACTCGATGCCTGGCTCGGGCGCCTGCTGTTCGCGCAAGTTCCTCATGGCGCAAGGCTGGTGGCGCTGGCGGATGGCCGACGGGTACAGATTGCCGTGGACCCGCGCGATGAAATCGACGAAGTCCGGGATTCCCTGCAGCAACTGTTGAGCCTGTGTGCGCTGGCACTGATGGTCAGCCTGTTGACCATCCGCTGGGCTGTGCGACGGGGCATGGGTTTGCTCGAAGAGCTGCTGCGGGCGTTGCAGCAGGTTTCGGCTGGCCGGCTCAAGGTGCGCTTGCGTCCGCAGGGCGGGCCGGAGACGCGGCAACTGGCCGCGCATTTCAACCGCATGACCGCTGCATTGGAACAGGCCGGTACCGATAATGCCCGGCTGACCCAGGCGCTGTTGGCGGTGCAGGAGCAGGAGCGTACGCAGCTGGCCCAGACCC
This sequence comes from Pseudomonas sp. G(2018), assembly GCF_005502415.1. NCBI lineage: Bacteria > Pseudomonadati > Pseudomonadota > Gammaproteobacteria > Pseudomonadales > Pseudomonadaceae > Pseudomonas > Pseudomonas sp. G(2018). Next base: position 87,252 of record NZ_SCOO01000024.1, read on the forward strand.
TGCACGACGACCTCGGCCAGTACCTGGCCGGCATTCGTGCCCAGGCTTGCCTGTTGCGCCTGGTGGCGGATCGACCGGAGACCGTCAAGCGCACGGTACGGGAGCTGGAACACAACTGCGAGCATCTGCAACAAGGCTTTCGCGCGCTGGTGCACAACCTCTATCCGGTGGTCTTGCAGCACTTGCCGCTGGCCGACGCTTTCGCCTTGCTGGTGGAGCAATGGCAGGGCCGCCAGGGCATCGATTGTCAGTTGCGGATCAGTGCGCGGTTACCGTCGCTGTCGGCAGCGGACAAGACCCATCTGTACCGCCTGCTGCAGGAAGCCCTGACCAACATCGCCCGGCATGCCGAGGCCAGTCAGGTGCGGGTTCGTCTGCAACACCACGGTGCGCACTTGCGTCTGCTGGTGCGCGATAACGGTCGTGGTGCCGCGCCATCCCGGCGTCCCGGCGTCGGCCTGCATTCGATGCGCGAACGCGCCCGCAGCCTGGGCGGTGACCTGCGCATCATCAGCCACCCCGGCGCCGGATGGGCGCTGACCTTGAGCATGCCTTTGGAGGCTTCATGAATATTCTGCTGGTCGATGACCACGCGGTAGTCCGCCAGGGCTACGCCAGCCTGTTACGCGCCGTGTTGCCGGCGATGGAAGTCCGTGAAGCGGCGACCGGTGAAGAGGCGCTGATCCGGGTCCAGGAAAGCGTGCCGCATCTGGTGATCATGGACTTCGGCTTGCCGGGGATCAGTGGCCTGGAAACCATCCGATGCCTGCGCCAACGCTTGCCGCAACTGCGGGTGCTGTTTTTCAGCATGCACGATGAATTGCCTTTGGTGCGTCAGGCACTGGAGGCCGGGGCGTCGGACTACCTGACCAAAAGCTCGGCGCCGCAGGTGTTGATCGAGGCCGTGCGCCGCGTCCTCGCCGGCCATGCCTACATCGAACAGCCACTGGCCACACAACTGGCCTGCCATCCGCAACAGAACGCCAGCGACCCGCGCCTGCAGAGCATGACCCAGCGCGAACTGGAGATTTTCGTGATGCTCGCCAAAGGCACCCCGGCGCGGCAAATTGCCGAGCAGTTGAGCATCAGCAGCAAGACCGTGTCCAATCACCTGACATTGCTCAAGAGCAAACTGCAAGTCAGTTCCCATGCCGAGCTGGTGCATCTGGGGATTGATATGGGGGTGGTGCGCAAGGCGGGGTGATTCAATGCACTGCGCCACCCTGTAGGAGCGAGCATGCTCGCTCCTACAGGGATAGGTAGGGCGGGGGGTTATCTTTGCGCGGTCTGGTTATCCCAGCTCGGGATCTTGAACACCCAGAACGACCCGCCCTGAGCCACCGGTTTGGTCAGCTCGGCCATGTCGCCGCCCCACAACGGCACCGCGCCGCCGTAGCCGACGGTCACGCCGATGTACTGCTCGCCATCCTGTTCCCAAGTGATCGGTGGCGAGACGATGCCGCTGCCGGTCTGGAACTTCCACAGCTCCTTGCCGGTTTTCGCATCGAAGGCCTTGAAGAAACCGTCACCGGTGCCGGTGAACACCAGGTTGCCCTTGGTTGCCAGTACACCGGCCCACAACGGCAGGTGTTCCTTGTGCTCCCAGACCACTTTGCCGGTGGTCGGGTTCATCGCCCGCAGGGTGCCGACGTGATCGTCGTACATGCGCTTGATGCGGAAACCCATGCCCAGATAGGCCGAGCCTTTCTTGTAGCTGACCTCTTCGGTCCAGTACTCCTCTTTCCACTGGTTGCCCGGAATGTAGAACAGCCCGGTGTCCTGGCTGTAGGCCATGGGGTTCAAGTTCTTGCCACCGAGGAACGGGGGCGACACTTCCACCGGTTTGCCCTTGGTTTCCCCCGGCAGCGGCTTGGCCGGACGCTGGCCCTCGTTTTCCACCGGGCGCCCGGTCTTGAGGTCGATGTGGCTGGCCCAGGTGATGTTGTCGACGAAGGGGAAGGCGTTCTGCAATTTGCCGTTGTTGCGGTCGACCACGTAAAAGAAACCGTTGCGGTCGGCATGGCCGGTGGCCTTGACCGTTTTTCCGTCCTTGTCCTTGTAGTCGAACAGCACCAGCTCGTTGTTGCCGGAGAAGTCCCAGGCATCGTTCGGCGTGTGCTGGTAGAACCATTTCACCTCGCCGGTACTCGGGTCGACGCCGACCTGGCCCGAGGTATAGAGGCTGTCGTAATCCCGTGGGTTGCCGTCCTTGGCGGTGCGCGCCCAAGTGTTCCAGGGGCCGGGGTTGCCGGCACCGACAATGATCGTGTTGGCTTCGGCATCGAAACTGGCGCTCTGCCAAGGGGCGCCGCCGCCATGGCTCCAGGCCTCGACCTTGCCGGTTTCGGTGGTCGGGTCGTTCGGCCACGACGGCGCCTTGACGTCGCCGGTCGGCGTACTGTCCTTGCCGTTCAAGCGTCCCATGTGGCCTTCGACAAAAGGGCGCATCCAGACTTCTTCGCCAGTGTCCGGATCGCGGGCGAAGAGCTGCCCGACCACACCGAACTCATCGCCGGAACTGCCATGGATCAGCAGCACCTTGCCGCTGGTCTTGTCCTTGATCAGCACCGGCGCGCCGGTCATGGTGTAGCCGGCGGCGTGGTCGCCGAATTTCTTGTTCCACACCACTTTACCGGTGTTCTTGTCCAGGGCGATCAGTCGTGCATCGAGGGTGCCGAAGTAGATCTTGTCGCCGAAGATCGCCGCGCCACGGTTGACCACGTCGCAGCAGGGACGAATGTTGTCCGGCAGGCGGTGGTTGTAGGTCCACAGGCGCTTGCCGGTCTTGGCATCCAGGGCGAATACCCGCGAATACGAACCGGTGACGTACACCACGCCGTCGCTGACGATGGCCTGGGATTCCTGGCCGCGCTGTTTCTCGTCGCCAAACGAATAGGACCAAGCCGGTGTCAGCTTGAACACGTTCTGGTCGTTGACCTGGGCCAACGGGCTCCAGCGCTGGGCGTTGGTGCCCATGCCGTATTGCAGCACGTCCCTGGTGGTCAGGTGATCGTTGGCGATGTCTTCCCAGCTCACCTTGCCGGTGGTGGCCGGTGCGGTTTCGGCGTAACCGGCCGCGCTCAGGGACAGGCTGCCGACCAGCAGAAAAGCCTGTATGGCGAGGCTCAAGGGGGAAAGGGCGGGTAGCGATCTTATTGTCATGGTTGCAGTTCCCAGTGGAGGTTTTGACCTGCACAGGGTGGGGCGCCGGGCGTGCGACGGATACGGAAAAAGTCCCGTCGTTGCCGGGAAAACTTCCCATGGATCACCTGATTTGGAAGTCCGTCCAACGCCTTACTACCAAGGGATTAGACGGCGGCCACCAAAGCAGCATGGGGCCATGATCCCGGGGTTTCTAAGATGGCTGCCATAGCCTCTGCCAAGAGGTTTTGCGTGCAATCCTGAGGGCATAACAATGACAACAAAACGCAACGCCTTGCTCGTCACCGGGCTGTTGGCCGGTCTCATCAGTGCGGGTTCCGTCTGGGCCCACGGCAATGTGGTGCCGCAGGCCGTCGCCACTCAGGGCCTGACCCCGATCAAGGAGGCCGGGGTGCAATTGGACGCCGATGGCTGGGCCGCCGTGAACCCTTATCGCACGGCTCCGGAGCACGACAAAGCGGTGGAAATCGGTGCGTCGGCCTACAACCAGAACTGCGCGGCCTGTCATGGCCTGGAAGCCAAGTCGGGCGGGATCGCCCCGGATTTGCGCATGCTCGACGCCGGTGAGTCGGGCGATGAATGGTTCGTGGAGCGGGTGCGTCATGGCGCGGTGCGTGACGGTCGGGTGTACATGCCGAAAATGGCCGACTACCTGAGTCAGGAAGCCCTGTGGGCGGTGCGCACCTATCTGGATAGCGTCCGCGTCGAGGAGTGACCCATGCGCCTGCTCGCGGTGTTGATCAGCGCTGTGTGGCTGTGCTGCCAGTCGGTGCAGGCGCAGGTTCGCAACTATGACGAAATGATCGCCGCCGGCGAGTTGAAGGTGGCGGTCTACAAGGATTTTGCCCCCTACAGTTTTGAACAGGCCGGTCAGCCCCGTGGCGTTGACGTGGAACTCGCCCAGGCTTTGGCCAAGGCGTTGGGCGTGCGCCTGACGCTGATCTGGGTGCCAGCCGGTGAGAAGCTTGACGACGATCTGCGCGATTACATCTGGCGCAGCAGCCCGTTGCACAATCAGCAACTGGCCGACCTGATGATGCGCGTGCCTTACGACCGAGACTATGCGCAAAAGCGCAACGAATTCGGCGAGCTGGAGAACGGCCATGTGGTGATGTTCGGGCCGTACCAGAATGAGCAATGGCAAGTCGCCTACGACCGCCGCCGACTGGACAAGGTCGCCAGCGTCGCGGTGTTCGAGCAGCACCCGATCGGCGTCGAAGTCGACAGCGTGCCCTCGTTCTACCTGACCTCGGTGTTCAACGGCATGCTCGCTGGCAAGACCCGCCACTATCCGGGCGTGCCCCAGGCGTTCGCCGCGATGAAGGCCGGCGAGGTCGACGCGGTCATGGCCATGCGCGGCGAAATTGACTGGCAGGTGCATGAAGCGGCCGATCCGCAATGGGCCCTGGCGCAGAACGCCTACCCGAACATGGGCAAGCAGCTCTGGGAGATCGGCATGGCGGTACACGAAAGCAACCGCCAATTGGCCTATGCCGTGGAAGAGGCGCTGGAAAGCCTGATCCGCGACGGTTCGGCAAAAACCCTCTACGACCATTACGGCCTGCGTTACGACGTGCCCGAGATGTACCAATAGGAGCAGGCGATGAAATGGCAAAGGCGTTGTCTGTTGGCCTGCTGTTTGAGCGTGGCGGCCCATGCCGCCGCCGTCGATCCCGGTAAAGACCCGGTGCCATCGGTGATGTGGAGCTTCTATCACAAGCAAATGCTCGGCGATGCGCCGTTTGTGTTCGATGAGCGGGTCAAGCTGTTGGCGCCGCCATTTGCCGAAGACGCGCGACAGGTGCCGCTGGAAATCGATGCCCGGGCGTTCAAGGGCGATGTCGTTAAAATCCTCGCCTGGGCCGAACTCAACCCCTTGCCGAAAATCGTCGATTTCGAGCCGCGGGCTGGTGTGTTGCCGTGGCTGTCGATCCGCATCCGCGTCGAGCAGGCCACGCCCCTGCGTGCGGCGGTGTTGACCCGTGACGGCCTGTGGCATGTCGGTTCGACCCTGATTGATGCGGCCGGTGGCGGCTGCACCGCGCCGAGCGTGGTACGTACCCAGGCCGGTTGGGAAGAGCACATCGGTGAAGTGCTGGGCGGCCGGTATCCGCGCGAGGATTTCAGTCGCCTGCGCCTGCAGGTGGCGCATCCGATGGACAACGGCATGGTCAGTGGCATCCCGGAATTTTTCATCAATCAAGCTGAGCTGCGTAATCAGCATGATCAACTGCTGGCACGCCTCGAACTGTTCCCCGCCGTCAGCGAAAACCCCAGCCTGGCGTTCGATATCGAGGGGGTAGGGCAGACGCGGCTGTTGTTGCGCGATAACAGCGGCAATCAATTCGATGCGGCCATACCCTGACCAGAAGGAACCTGTCATGCGCTGGATGCTGCTGTTGTTGATCGGCCTGTGTTTGCCGGTCATGGCCGATCTCGAATATTCGCTCAAGCCCAGGCAGATCGCCGAAGACACCTGGCTGCTGGAAGGCAGCACCGATAATTTCGCCAGGGACAATGGCGGCAACATCGTCAACACCGCGTTCATCGTCACCGAGCGTGGCGTCGTGGTGATTGATAGCGGCCCGTCCAGGCGCTATGGCGAGGCCATGCGCCGGGCCATTGCCGCCACCACCGACAAACCGGTGATCAGGGTCCTGCTGACCCATCATCACCCCGACCATGTATTGGGCAACCAGGCGTTTGCCGATGTGCCGATAGGTGCACTGGCCGGCACCACCGAACTGCTGCACAAGCAAGGCGACGCCATGGCCGAGAACATGTACCGGCTGGTGGGGGACTGGATGCGCGGCACCGAGGTGGTGCTGCCGAACCTTACGCTGACCCCTGGCGTGGAAAGTTTTGGGAATCATGATCTGCGCCTGCTAAGTCTGGGTGGGCATACCGGTGCGGATCTGGCTATTCTCGACCAGCAAACCGGCGTGCTGTTTGCCGGGGACCTGGTGTTTTATCAACGGGCACTGACCACGCCCAACAGCCCGGGGCTGTCAGTGTGGCTGGCCGATCTCGCGACCCTGCAGAGTTTGCCCTGGACGCAGATCGTGCCCGGCCATGGACCGGTCGCCCGCGATGCCAGACCCTTTGCGCAAATGCGCGATTACCTGAACTGGCTCGACCAGTTGATGCGCGAGGGCGCGGCCCATGGCAGCGACATGGCCGAAATGATCCGCAGCCCCATCCCCGAGCGATTCGCCGGGATCAGTTTGAGTCGCTATGAGCTGATTCGCAGCGTCAGTCATTTGTATCCGCGCTATGAGCGCGCCCGGATGACGCGGGTGGATTCCAACGCAAACAACTGACTCACCCCCATCCCCTGTGGGAGCAGTGTTGTCCATCCCTTCCGAACCTGTACCAAGGAACTAGAAATCTCCACATTGCGGCCAATTGTTGTCAGGGCGGCGGCGCCCAAGAATCTGCTCCAGACCGGGAAAATTTCCCGGAAATAACAAAAATCCGCAGAGGAAGCCGTCATGACTCAACCCGCACGTCGCCAGCCCTTCGTCTTGAGCCTGTTGCTCAGTGCCATGCTGTTGTCCGGCCAGGCATTGGCCGGGGTTTCCGACGAGGACATTCTTCAGGACCCCAAGAACCCGGAACAGGTCGTTACCAATGGCCTGGGCGTCCAGGGTCAGCGCTACAGCCCACTGGATATTCTCAACGTCGACAACGTCAAGGAACTGCGACCGGCGTGGGCGTTTTCCTTCGGTGGCGAAAAGCAGCGCGGCCAGCAAGCGCAGCCGATGGTCAAGGACGGCGTGATGTACATGACCGGTTCCTACTCCCGGGTTTTCGCGGTGGATGCGCGCACCGGCAAGAAGCTCTGGCAGTACGATGCGCGCCTGCCGGATGACATTCGTCCTTGCTGCGACGTGATCAACCGGGGCGTCGCGTTGTACGGCGACCTGGTGATCTTCGGCACCCTCGACGCCAAGCTGGTGGCGCTGAACAAGGACACCGGCAAAGTGGTCTGGAGCAAGAAAGTCGCCGACCACAAGGAAGGCTATTCGATCAGCGCCGCGCCCCTGGTGATCAACGGCAAGCTGATTACCGGCGTGGCCGGTGGCGAGTTCGGGGTGGTGGGCAAGATCGAAGCCTACGACCCGAAAAACGGTAATTTGCTATGGAGCCGGCCAACGGTCGAAGGCCATATGGGCTACGTCTACAAGGACGGCAAAGCCGTGGAAAACGGCATTTCCGGCGGCGAGGCAGGCAAGAGCTGGCCGGGCGACCTGTGGAAGACCGGCGGCGCGGCACCGTGGCTTGGCGGTTATTACGACCCGGAAACCAATCTGTTGCTGTTCGGCACCGGTAACCCGGCACCCTGGAATTCGCACCTGCGGCCGGGCGACAACCTCTATTCGTCGTCGCGCCTGGCGCTCAACCCGGACGACGGGACCATCAAGTGGCATTTCCAGAGTACGCCCCACGACGGTTGGGACTATGACGGCGTGAACGAACTGGTGTCGTTCAACTACAGCGAAGGCGGCAAGGAAATCAAAGCGGCGGCCACTGCCGACCGTAACGGTTTCTTCTACGTGCTGGACCGCACCAACGGCAAATTCATCCGTGGCTTCCCGTTTGTCGACAAGATCACCTGGGCCACCGGCCTGGATAAGAACGGCCGGCCGATCTACAACGAAGCCAGCCGCCCCGGCGCGCCGGGTTCGGAGGCCAAAGGCAGTTCGGTGTTCGTCGCGCCGGCGTTCCTCGGTGCGAAAAACTGGATGCCGATGGCCTACAACAAGGACACCGGGCTGTTCTACGTGCCGTCCAACGAGTGGGGCATGGACATCTGGAACGAGGGCATCGCCTACAAGAAAGGCGCGGCGTTCCTCGGCGCCGGGTTCACCATCAAGCCGTTGAACGAAGACTACATCGGCGTGCTGCGGGCCATCGACCCGAAAACCGGCAAGGAAGTCTGGCGCCACAAGAACTTCGCGCCGCTGTGGGGCGGGGTGCTGACCACCAAAGGCAACCTGGTGTTCACCGGCACGCCGGAAGGCTTCCTGCAGGCGTTCAATGCCAAGACCGGTGAAAAGGTCTGGGAATTCCAGACCGGCTCGGGCGTACTCGGCTCGCCCGTGACCTGGGAAATGGATGGCGAGCAGTACGTCTCGGTACTCTCCGGCTGGGGCGGTGCGGTACCGCTGTGGGGCGGCGAAGTGGCCAAACGGGTGAAGGACTTCAACCAGGGCGGCATGCTCTGGACCTTCAAACTGCCCAAGGATCTGGTGGCCAGGCACTGACCCCGGACCCACCACCTGACCCCTTGTGGGAGCGAGCCTGCTCGCGATAGCGGTGTGTCATTCAGCAAAGTTGTACCTGACACGTCGCCTTCGCGAGCAGGCTCGCTCTCACAGGAGAGGGATTGGAGTGAAACCTACGACCAAATAACGAGAGCCCCTCCTGCCAACGATGCATTCGTCCGGCGCGCGGGGCTCTCTAGTATCGGTTCATCGCCTGTACAGGCATCGACCCAGACAGAGGCTCATCATGATCTACGCCCAACCCGGAACACCCGGCGCCGTTGTTTCCTTCAAACCCCGCTACGGCAACTTCATCGGCGGCGAATTCGTCGCTCCGATCAATGGCGAGTACTTCACCAATACCTCGCCGGTCAACGGTGAAGTGATCGCCGAATTCCCACGCTCGAGCGCCGCCGACATCGACAAAGCTCTCGACGCCGCGCATGCCGCCGCTGATGCTTGGGGCAGGACCTCGGCCCAGGACCGCTCCCTGGTGCTGCTGAAAATCGCCGACCGCATCGAGCAGAACCTGGAAATTCTCGCCGTCACCGAAACCTGGGACAACGGCAAGGCCGTGCGCGAAACCCTCAACGCCGACGTACCGCTGGCGGCCGACCATTTCCGTTACTTCGCCGGCTGCATTCGCGCCCAGGAAGGTGGTGCTGCCGAGATCAACGAACTGACCACTGCCTATCACTTTCACGAGCCATTGGGCGTGGTCGGACAGATCATTCCGTGGAACTTCCCGCTGCTGATGGCCGCCTGGAAACTCGCGCCCGCCCTGGCCGCGGGTAACTGCATCGTACTCAAGCCGGCGGAGCAGACGCCGTTGTCGATCATGGTTTTTGCCGAACTGATCGCCGATTTGCTGCCAGCGGGCGTGCTGAACATTGTCCAGGGTTTCGGCCGTGAAGCCGGCGAGGCGTTGGCCACCAGCAAACGCATCGCCAAAATCGCCTTCACCGGTTCGACCCCGGTGGGCGCACACATCCTGCATTGCGCCGCCGAGAACATCATTCCGTCCACCGTGGAGTTGGGCGGCAAGTCGCCGAACATCTTCTTCGAAGACATCATGAACGCCGAACCCGCGTTCATCGAAAAAGCCGCCGAAGGCCTGGTGCTGGCGTTCTTCAACCAGGGCGAAGTCTGCACTTGCCCATCCCGGGCGCTGGTGCAGGAATCGATCTACGAACCGTTCATGGCCCAAGTCATGAAGAAAATCGTCAAGATCAAGCGCGGTAACCCGCTGGACACCGAGACCATGGTCGGTGCCCAGGCGTCGCAGCAGCAGTACGACAAGATCCTCTCCTACCTGAACATCGCCCAGGAGGAGGGCGCCCAGTTGCTCACCGGCGGCGCGGCCGAGCGTCTGGAGGGCGACCTGTCCAGCGGCTATTACATCCAGCCGACGCTGCTCAAGGGCACCAACAAAATGCGCGTGTTCCAGGAAGAAATCTTCGGCCCGGTGGTGGGTGTCACCACCTTCAAGGACGAAGCCGAAGCCCTGGCCATCGCCAACGACACCGAGTTCGGCCTGGGCGCCGGCCTGTGGACCCGCGACATCAACCGCGCCTATCGCATGGGTCGCGCGATCAAGGCCGGGCGGGTGTGGACCAACTGCTACCACCTGTACCCGGCGCATGCTGCGTTCGGTGGCTACAAGAAGTCCGGTGTCGGCCGGGAAAACCACAAGATGATGCTCGACCATTATCAACAGACCAAAAACCTGCTGGTGAGCTACGACATCAATCCGCTCGGGTTCTTCTGACTTCCTGAAAACACCACATCTCCATTGTGGGAGCGAGCCTGCTCGCGAATGCGGCCTGACATCCAGCATCAATGTTGAATGTACTGGCCTCTTCGCGAGCAGGCTCGCTCCCACAGTGGTTTTGTGTGTTCGCCACCCCCTACCAACGCACCCCCAAACCTCCTTCGAAAGTAGCATTCGGGTGTCCTGCGCCCCGTGCATTAATGGTGCTACCGGAATCGCCCGGCACAAGAAGAGGAATGACCCATGTGGACTAAACCCGCGTTTACCGATCTGCGCATTGGCTTCGAAGTGACGATGTATTTCGCCAACCGTTGATTATTCACCCGGCCAGCCATTGCGTTGGCCGGGCCTGCCTTCTGGAGCATTGCTCATGCACATCCGCGTTCTGGGTTCCGCCGCCGGTGGTGGTTTTCCGCAGTGGAACTGCAATTGCCGCCAATGCGCCGGCGTGCGCAATGGCAGCCTGCGCGCGCACCGACGTACGCAGTCATCGATCGTCCTGAGCGACAACGGTGTGGACTGGGTGCTGTGCAATGCTTCACCGGACATCCGCGCGCAACTCGAGAGTTTTGCGCCGCTGCAACCGGCGCGTCGGTTACGCGATACCGCCATCGCTGGCGTGGTGCTGCTGGACAGCCAGATCGATCACTGCACCGGCCTGCTGAGCCTGCGCGAAGGCTGCCCGCATGACGTGTGGTGTACCCAACGGGTTCATCAGGACCTCAGCAGTGGCTTCCCGCTGTTCCCCATGCTCAGTCACTGGAATGGCGGGTTGCAGTGGCAGCCCATAGGTCTGGATCGTGAGCCGTTCAGTATCGGTGCCTGCGAGTACCTGAGGTTTCACGCGATTCCACTGGTCAGCAACGCACCGCCGTATTCGCCCCATCGTGGCAACCCGCAACCGGGGGACACCATTGGTTTGTTCATTGAAGACCTGCGCAGCGGCAACTCATTGTTCTACGCGCCAGGGTTGGGGCAAGTCGACGACGAAGTGCTGGGTTGGATGCAGCGCGCCGATTGCCTGCTGCTGGATGGCACCCTGTGGCGCGACGACGAGATGCGCGTTTGCGAAGTCGGGCAGAGCCTTGGCAGCGAAATGGGTCATCTGGCGCAGAGCGGGCCCGGCGGCATGCTTGAACTGTTGGAAGGTTTTCCCCGCCAGCGCAAGGTGCTGATTCACATCAACAACACCAATCCGATCCTCGACGAAGACTCGGCCGAACGGGCGCTACTGGAGCGGCGGGGGATCGAAGTGGCTTACGACGGCATGGATATTGTGCTGTAGCGACTGACGCCTTCGCGAGCAGGCTCGCTTGTATGGTAGGACTTGAAGGGAGGAGGAGGGACAAGGCTCGATTCTGACTGTTGACGCAGTACAGACCGTGGGAGATTTCGCCCCTCCTCCTT
>NZ_SCOO01000025.1:0-97989 GCF_005502415.1 Pseudomonas sp. G(2018)
GGCTGGAGGATTTGCGGGGCGGGTTTGAGCAGATGGAGTTGTTTGAGCGTTAAGGTCTTGAAATCAAGAGATCGCAGCCTGCGGCAGCTCCTACAGGATGTATGCGATCCAATGTAGGAGCTGCCGCAGGCTGCAATCTTTTCAGGCTTTAATTCGGCCCCGGATCCGCCACCAGGCGCCCGGCATCCTTGGTCAGGGACTTGAGGAATTCGGTCTGCAGTTCTGGATCGTTGCGGGTCAGTTCGATCAGGCTCTGTTCCAGTTCGCTGGCTTCTTCTTCCAGACCCAGTTCCGACAGGCGTTTGACCCGGTGCACCCACTGGCTCACTTCGTCATCTTCCAGGTCGTCGTAAATCAGTCCGTGGGCTTCGAGCAGCTTGCCGCGCAAGGTGCTGCTCAATGCCAGGGTCGAGTCGGTGTGCACGTCATCCTTGCCGTCCGCGACACTGATCTGCAGCTTGCCCAGATGGTTCAGGTCATGTTCGGCGAACGGGCTGTCCAACAGGTTCAGGCGCAAGACGCCGTTTTTGTCGGTACTCAGCTCGAAAGTTTCCTTGCCGGCCTTGACCTCGACCGGACGCTCGCTCCACGGCAGGCTCGAGTATTCCGTACGCTTGTCGAGCTGGACTTCGTCGATCCCGGCCAGGTTCTGTTGCGCGCGACCGTTGGATTGCACGTTCATGAACGGATTGAGCCCGGCAAAACCATAGCTGAACCAGTCCCGGGTCACGCTATCGGGAAGGTTGCCGAGGGCAAACACGTTGACCACGTTCGCGCCGACACCACCCACCACCGCCACCGCGCCCAGCGGGATCTCGTAGACCTCCCGCCAGGGTTGGTACGGCGTGTAGCGATCGTAATGGCGCGTGACTTCGAACTCAGTGACTTCGAAAGTCTTCTGCTCGTGGATTTTCACCCGACGTTGCGGCAGCTCAAGCACCTTGGGCTCACCAACATCGATCTGCAGGCTGTGATCGAGCAGTTTGCGCTCGACACGTTCCTCGTGCTCGCTGCGTTGCGACATGTGATTGGCACAGCCGCTGACCAGCAGGGTGCCGCACAGGGCGGCACCACCGAGGCCTAAGGTGTTTCGCTTGAACATGACGTCTCTATCTGGTTTCAGCGGCGGATACGGGCCTGAAGGAACGGCAGTACGTCAGCAACCGGCAGCGCTTGCGGCTCGGCCTCGGTACGGCTCTTGTATTCCAGGTTGCCTTCGGCGAGACCGCGGTCGCTGACCACGATGCGGTGAGGGATGCCGATCAGCTCCATGTCTGCGAACTTGATGCCCGGGCTGGTTTTCTTGTCGCGGTCGTCCAGCAGCACTTCGAAGCCGGCTGCAGTCAGTTCTGCATACAGCTTGTCGGTGGCTTCGCGCACCATGTCGGTTTCGTAGCGCAGCGGTACCAGGGCGATCTGGAACGGCGCCAGGGTATCGCTCCAGATAATCCCTTTCTCGTCGTTGTTCTGCTCGATGGCGGCCGCGACCACGCGGGAAACGCCGATGCCATAGCAGCCCATTTCCAGGGTGACCGGCTTGCCGTTCTCGCCCAGCACTTCGCACTTCATCGCCTTGCTGTACTTGTTGCCCAGCTGGAAGATGTGTCCGACTTCGATGCCGCGCTTGATTTCCAGGGTGCCCTTGCCGTCCGGGCTAGGGTCGCCGCTGACCACGTTACGCAGGTCGGCAACGGTCGGAACCGGCAGGTCGCGCTCCCAGTTCACGCCGAAGTAGTGTTTGTCATCGATGTTGGCACCGATGCCGAAGTCGCTCATCAGCTCGACGGAACGGTCGATGATGATCGGTAGTGGCAGGTTCAGCGGGCCGAGGGAGCCGGCGCCGGCGCCGATGGCGTCACGCAGTTCGGCTTCGGAAGCCATGACCAGCGGGCTGGCGACGCCAGGCTGGTTGGCGGCCTTGATTTCGTTCAGCTCGTGGTCACCACGGATGATCAGGGCAATCAGCTTGCCTTTCTCTTCGGCGTGCACCACCAGGGTCTTGATGGTCTTTTCAATCGGCAGATTGAATTTTTCCACCAGCGCGGCAATGGTCTTGGTATCTGGCGTATCGACCAGGCGCAGCTCTTCAGCCGGTGCCGGACGGGACGTTTCACGCGGCACGGCTTCGGCTTTCTCGATGTTCGCGGCGTAGTCGGAACCGTTGCTGAAGACGATGTCGTCTTCGCCGGATTCGGCCAGTACGTGGAATTCGTGGGAGCCGGCGCCGCCAATGGAGCCGTTGTCGGCTTCAACCGGACGGAATTTCAGGCCCAGCCGGGTAAATACGTTGCAGTACGCCTGGTGCATGCGGTCGTAGGTGACCTGCAGCGATGGCTGGTCAGCGTGGAACGAGTAGGCGTCCTTCATGATGAATTCGCGGCCGCGCATCAAGCCGAAGCGTGGGCGGATTTCATCTCGGAATTTGGTCTGGATCTGGTACAGGTTGATCGGCAGCTGCTTGTAGCTGCTCAGCTCGTTGCGCATCAGATCGGTGATGACTTCTTCGTGGGTCGGGCCGGCGCAGAAATCGCGACCGTGGCGATCCTGGAAGCGCAGCAGTTCAGGGCCGTACTCTTCCCAGCGACCGGATTCCTGCCACAGCTCAGCCGGTTGAGTGCTCGGCATCAACACTTCGAGCGAGCCGGCAGCGTTCATTTCTTCGCGAACGACGGCTTCGACCTTGCGCATCACTCGCAAGCCCATCGGCAGCCAGGTGTACAGGCCAGAGGCGAGTTTGCGGATCATGCCGGCGCGCAGCATCAGCTGATGGCTGATCACGACCGCATCGGAAGGTGTTTCTTTCTGTGTGGCGAGCAAAAATTGACTGGTGCGCATGGTTGGCCGTTATCGATTGCTGATGACGAGAAATGACAGAGCATTGTACGGGCGAGATCCGCTGTCGTACAGGCGTGCGGTCGGCGGTATGGCAGCAGGGCGGCAATCTCGCCGCCCTTTGCAACGTGTCCTGCAGATATTTCCTACGATTCTTCCGCGACCTGGGTGGGCACGGGGTCAGGCGTTGGTGTCGGGCCTTCGCGGCGGTTCTCCTGGAACCAGTGCAAGGCGATCAACAGCAGCGTCGGCACACCCAGCAGGGCGGTGATCAGGAAGAAATGGTGATAACCGAATTTCTCCACCATGACCCCGGAATAGCCGCCGATCAGGCGGGGCAGCAAGAGCATGATCGAGCTGAGCAGGGCGTATTGGGTGGCGGAGAACTTCAGGTTGGTCAGGCTCGACAGGTAAGCGACGAACGCCGAGGTCGCCAGGCCCGAGCTGAAATTGTCCAGGGAGATGGTGACCACCAGCATCTGCAGGTTCGGCCCCATGTCGGCCAGCATCAGGAACAGTATGTTGGTGCCCGCCGACGCAGCGCCACCGATGAACAGGATCGGCAGGATGCCGAAGCGCACGATCAACAGGCCGCCCATGCCGGCGCCGACCAGGGTCATGATCAAACCGAAGATTTTGCTGACGCTGGCGATCTGGTCCTTGGTGAAGCCCTGATCGATGTAGAACACGTTGGCCATCACGCCCATGACCGTATCGGACATCCGATAGGTAGCGATCAACCCAAGCAGCAACAGCGCTTGCCAGCGATAACGCAAAATGAAGTCGTTGACCGGCGTCAGCACCGGTGCCAGGCCGCGACGGCCCATGGCCGACAGGCATAGGGCAGTGAGCGTGGTGTAGAGGATGGCCCGCAGGAACGCGCGGTCTTCGAGCAACAGGTCGAGCGGGCTCGCGCCTTCGAACAGCACGCTGGCGAAGTCGGTGTTGTAGAGCTGGGTGAACATGGCCGGTACGGAAACCAGCAGTACGATCAGCACGAACACTGAGGCCAGTTGATGCACGAAACTGTAGCGCCCGGCCTGCAATTGTGTGCGCAGTGGAACGGGTGGTTCGCGCATGAAAATGCTGGTCAGAAGTGCCGGGACCATCAGGGCACCGAACAAAATGTAGGTGCCGGCCCATGCAGAATGTTTGTAGTTGAAACCGGTGGAGCCGAAACCTTCGGCAAAATACAGGGCGCCAGCCGTCGCCAGCAGTGCGGCGATCCGATAACCGGACATGTAACTGGCCGCCAGGGCCGCTTGGCGAGTGTCATCGGCAATTTCCAGGCGGTAGGCATCTACCGCAATATCTTGCGTCGCCGAGGCAAAGGCGACGACCACCGCGATAGCGATCAGCCAGGACAAATGCTTTTGCGGGTCGCAGAAACCCATCCCGATCAAACCGAGGATGACCAGTGCCTGGGACAGCACCAGCCAGGAACGGCGTCTACCCAGCTTGCCGAGGAATGGCAGGCGCCATTGGTCGAGCAGCGGTGACCAGACCCATTTAAAGGCATAGGCCAAGCCGATCAGGCTTGCATAGCCGATGGTTTCGCGAGCCACGCCGGCTTCACGCAACCAGACCGAAAGTGTCGAGAACACCAGCATGTAGGGAAGGCCGGCGGCGAAACCCAGCAGCAACAGTACAAGCGTCGAGGGGCTGGCATAGGCAGCGAGCGCGGCGCGCCAGGTTTTACGGGGCATGGGCTGGAGTCTGCCTCAAGAAATACGGAAACAAAGCGCGCACTCTAACCGCTGTGCTCTACCGGGCGCCAGCCATGGCGCCGAATATCAACACGATTATTCAGGATACTGATGCCCTCCATGCGCAGTCGTGCGCGTTGTTCGTCCCCGGATGGGCTGCCCGCGGGCAGGCTGATACGTCCGCCTGCACCGAGTACTCGGTGCCAGGGTAATTTACTGTCACCGGGCAGTTGGCTCAATGTCCGTCCCACCCAGCGAGCGGCGCGGCCGAGGCCGGCGAGTTCCGCCAATTGGCCGTAACTCACCACCTTGCCTTCGGGCACTTGCGCCAGGGTCAGGTACAGCGCCGTGCGTCGGATTTGTGCCGCACTCTCGGATTCAACGGTGGGTTCGTTCACGTCCGGTGTTCCTGAAATATAGCCTGAAAAAATTCACAGTACCGTTTGTAGAGTAATTCGTGGATCGCGTGTTGAGAAATGAACTCATTCGAAATAGTCGTGTCAGTCCTTGCTAGAGCCTTATTCCTGCGGATAATGCCGACTTTTTTTCGCAATCTTGAGTCTGTATTTGCTTATGTTGTTCAGAACTCTGCTGTGCCTCGCTGTCGTCAGCGCGTCCTCTCCCTTGCTCGCGGATACCGTCTGGTTGAAGAACGGTGACAAGCTGAGCGGCAAGATCGTTCTTTTCGACGGTGGCAAGCTGCTGATCAAGACCGAGTACGCCGGTGACGTGCCAATCGACTGGAAACAGGTTAAAACCCTGGAAAGCGATCAGCAGATGCTGGTCAAGCAGGATGCCTACACGGGTGAAAAGGCCAAGGCGTTGCACGCGGCGGATGACGGTAAGGTCACTCTGGCCAACGGCGATGGACCCAAGACCGTCGAACTGGCCAGTATCCAGCAGATCCTCAAACCCAAGCCGGTGGTCGAGGATCTGGTGTGGAAGGGCAATATCGACGCGGCTCTGGATTATCAGCGCGCCGAGAAAGATACCGATGATTACGACATCGATTTCAAGACCACTGCGCGTCATGGTCGTTGGCGACACATCGCGGAAGGCGAGTACAACCGCGAATACCAGGATGACGTGACCACCACGGACAACTGGCGTGGTGAATACTCCCTCGATCGCTTCCTGACGGAAAAATGGTTCTGGCAGGGTCGCCTGGTCTACAAGCGCGACAAGGTCGAAGATCTGTCCCGTCAGCGCACCGTCGGTACCGGTCCTGGTTATCAGTTCTGGGATAACGAATTGGGCGCTTTCTCCCTCGGTTCGCTGATCAATCACACGGATTATCAATTCGCCGATGGCAGCAAGGAGAGCTTCTATTCCGTGGCGATGAAGTGGGATTACAACCGTTACCTGATCGGCAAGAAGGTGGAGTTCTTCACCAACGGCGAAGTGGGCAAGCCGCTGTCGGGCGTGGCCGAGTATGCACTGGATGCAGAGATGGGCTTGCGCTACAAGGTGACCGATTGGGCATCGCTCAATCTCAAGGCCGAACGGGACATTATCAGCGGTACCGACGATGCCGACCTGGACAAGACGCGATACACCGCCGGGTTTGGCGTGACCTGGTAACACGTAAAAAAGATCGCAGACTTCGGCAGCTCCTACCTGGTTTGACGTACATCCTGTAGGAGCTGCCGAAGGCTGCGATCTTTTTTGCCCGTGAAAAACACACGGGCACAAAAAAGCCCCGCTTTTGAGGGCGGGGCCTTTTACTAAAGCAAGTACAAGTTAGATAACTTGAACTTCTTCAGCTTGCATGCCTTTCTGACCGCGGGTAGCGATGAAAGAAACCTGTTGGCCTTCTTTCAGGCTTTTGAAGCCGTCGGATTGGATAGCTTTGAAGTGAACGAACAGGTCGTCACCGGATTGTGGAGTGATGAAGCCGAAGCCTTTTTCATCGTTGAACCACTTAACGGTACCGGTTTGGCGATTAGACATGGTGTAACTCCTTGAACAAAGATAACTGCGACTCAGGAAGAACCCTGGCCGAGACTGAGTGCAAAGAGCAGGAAAAATTCTTGTAGATGGTTGGATCGAAATTCAACATATCGTGTAGAGATTCTCAGTGACACAAGCAGCACAGTGGCGCCACCTTAACCCTTTTTCCGGAACGTGCCAATGCTTCTTGCGAAGGTTTCTCGGTTTTCATGATCGACGGTGCACCGTATTGTTTCGAAGGTCCGTAAATTCAGGGTGATCGTCGAGAATTGTGCCCAGCACTTTGAACCCGGCGGCGCGCACCGGTAAGATGCCGGACAGTTTTTTCCACCTCGCTATTCAGGACACCGCCATGAGCATCAAATCGGACAAGTGGATTCGCCGCATGGCGCAGGAACACGGCATGATCGAGCCGTTCGTCGAGCGCCAGATGCGCGGCAGCGACGATAGCCGTGTGATCTCCTACGGCGTGTCGAGTTACGGCTACGACGTTCGTTGCACCAATCATTTCAAGGTGTTCACCAACATCAATTCGGCCATCGTCGATCCGAAAAACTTCGATGCCGGCAGCTTCGTCGACATCCACAGCGACGTCTGCATCATCCCGCCGAACTCCTTCGCCCTGGCCAGCACCGTCGAATACTTCCGCATACCGCGCAACGTATTGACCATTTGCCTGGGCAAGAGCACCTACGCTCGCTGCGGGATCATCGTCAACGTCACTCCGCTTGAGCCGGAGTGGGAAGGTCACGTGACCCTGGAATTCTCGAACACCACCAACCTGCCGGCGAAGATCTACGCCAACGAAGGCGTGGCGCAGATGCTGTTCCTTGAGTCTGACGAAGAGTGCGAAGTTTCCTACAAAGACCGTGGCGGCAAGTACCAGGGCCAGCGCGGCGTGACCCTGCCGCGGACCTGAGTCAACCGTCTGACAAACCGTGGGAATTCTTGAGCGGGCGTACACTCTATGGAGTGTACTGCCCCGATCCGCGCAAGGCGGTTCGGGCCTTCGCTCAGGAGTGCTATATGAAGATCGACCCGAAAATAAGTGCCGAACTGGCAAGGCTTGAGCCCAATCAGGTTGGCGTTTTGGCCTGGTCCTTGTTGGCACACCCGCCGATCAGCATGGCGGGGGGCATCCCCGGCCAACCTGATCCCGATACCCCCAACGAACAACCCACCGAGCCAGGTGAGCCCACCCTGCCGGATGAGCCGCCTCCTGCGCCTGTGGCTTGATTAGCGCCAAAAATAGGACTGTAGGAGCGAAGCTTGCTCGCGAAGGCTTTGTGTCAGGCAAGGATGATGTCGGATGACACACCGCCTTCGCGAGCAAGCTTCGCTCCTACGCGGAGATGATGTTTACTTGAGGTTACCGCTGAGAAATTGCTTCAGGCGTTCGCTCTTCGGATTGCCCAGCACGTCTTCCGGTGCGCCTTCTTCTTCCACCAGGCCTTGGTGCAGAAACAGCACCTGGCTCGATACTTTGCGTGCGAAGCTCATTTCGTGGGTGACCATGATCATGGTCCGGCCTTCTTCTGCCAGGCCCTGGATCACCTTGAGTACTTCGCCCACCAGCTCCGGGTCCAGCGCCGAGGTCGGCTCGTCGAACAGCATGACCTCCGGTTCCATGGCCAACGCCCGGGCAATCGCCACGCGCTGCTGCTGACCGCCGGAGAGGAACGCCGGGTATTGATCGGCCACCCGCGCCGGCAGCCCGACCTTGTCCAGGTAGCGGCGGGCACGGTCTTCGGCTTCCTGCTTGCTGCAGCCCAACACCCGGCGCGGGGCCATGGTGATGTTTTCCAGCACGGTCATGTGGCTCCACAGGTTGAAGTGCTGGAACACCATGGCCAGACGGGTGCGGATCCGTTGCAGTTCATCAGGATCGGCTACATGCATGCCATGGCGATCCTTGGCCATGCGAATCGCTTGTCCATCGAGGCTCATGGCGCCGTCGTTGGGCTGTTCGAGAAAGTTGATGCAACGCAGAAAGGTACTTTTGCCCGAGCCGCTGGCGCCGATCAGGCTGATGACGTCGCCGGTGTTGGCCTTGAGCGAAACGCCTTTGAGTACCTCATGATCGCCATAGCTTTTATGCAGGCCTTCAATGGTCAGTTTGTACATGGAACAAGCATCCTCAAGGCGAAAGTAAGTAGCCGCTGCGATAGGCTTCGGCGCCCGCCACGTGGGCGATCACCATGCCGGCGGTGGCCATGCGGCGCAGCGAACGGGCGTACATCAACCCGGCGGCGGTGCAATGGACCGGTGTGACACGGTCGGAGATCGGGTCAATGATTTCGGCGATCAGTTGCCCGGCTTCCAGGTATTCCCCCGGCAGTGCGGTGAACACCAGCAGGCCGCCGGCCGGCGTGGCCACAGGTTCGACACCAGCCAGCGGCGTGGCCGGGTAGGGCAGGTCAGGCAGTGGGGCCGATTCGCCGGTTATCGCACCGTAGTGAGTCAGGTAATCGATGATCGCCTGGCAGTCGAGGCTGGCCAGTGGGTGATTGACGTCACCCTGGCCGCGCAATTCGACGGTGACCGAAAAACTGCCCAGCGGAATATCGAAATGCTCGCCGAAGCGCTCCTTCAACTGCCACCAGAGCAGAGTGAAGCATTCATCGAACGATTGACCGCCGGAATCGGTGGCCAGCAGGCTGGCTTCGGCGCCGATGTAGCGGGCCAGCGGCTCGACCTGCGGCCAAGCTTCGGGCGTGGTGTACAGGTGCGCGACCGCTTCGAAATCACAATGCAGGTCCAGCACCATGTCGGCATCGCAGGCCAGTCGCTGCAAGGTCAGGCGCTGGGATTGCAACTGGGTGCTGGCGGTCTGGCGTGCCAGCGCTTGACGCAGGCTGTTGCGTATCAGATGGAGGTTGCGTTGCGGATTTTCGCCGAGTTGGCCTTCGATGTCGTTGCCGACCTCTTCGCTCAAATCGACGAACCAGCGGTTGAAGTTCTGCCCGCTTTCCAGCTCGTAGCGGCCCAGCGGTACATCCATCAGCACTTGTTCCAGGCCGACCGGGTTGGCGACCGGCACCAGGACGATTTCGCTGCGCAGGCGGCCGGCGGCTTCCAGCTCCGCCAGGCGTTGCTTGAGGTGCCAGGCCACCAGCATGCCGGGCATTTCATCGGCGTGCAGGGACGACTGGATGTAGATCTTGCCTCGGGCCGAGGTCGGGCCGAAGTGGAAGCTGTGGATCTGGCGTGCGGTCCCCGGCAGGGGGGACTGCAGGTCATGGATCTGGTGGCGCATCTTTTGTTTCCTGAAGCAGTGATAAGCCCTAGTGGGTCGGCCCGAGGAAGGCCAGCCATCGGCGTTCGGCAAGACGGAACAGGCCGACCAGCGCAAAGGTGACGGTCAGGTAGATCAGCGCGGCGATGCCGAACGACTGGAAGGTCAGGAAGGTTGCCGAGTTGGCATCCCGCGCGACTTTCAGCACATCAGGGATGGTCGCGGTGAACGCCACAGTGGTCGAGTGCAGCATCAGAATCACTTCGTTGCTGTAATACGGCAACGAGCGACGCAGGGCTGAAGGCATGATCACGTAGGCATACAACTTCCAGCCCGTCAGGCCGTAGGCCTTGGCTGCTTCGACTTCACCGTGGGCCATGCTGCGGATCGCCCCGGCGAAAATCTCCGTGGTGTAGGCGCAGGTGTTCAGGGCGAACGCCAGGATGGTGCAATTCATCGCATCGCGGAAAAAGCTGTCGAGCAGCGGTTGCTCACGCACCGAGGCCAGGCTGTAGATCCCGGTGTAGCAGATCAGCAGCTGGATATACAGCGGCGTGCCACGGAACAGGTAGGTGTAGAACTGCACCGGCCAGCGAATCAGGACGTTCGGTGAAACCCGGGCGATGGACAGCGGAATCGATACGATGAAGCCGATGAAAATCGAAGCGCTCAGCAGCCACAGGGTCATGGCCAGGCCGGTGATGTTCTGACCGTCGGTGTAAAGGAAGGCTCTCCAGTATTCCTGCAGGAGTTCGATCATCGTACGGCCTCCCGTGTACCGGCAGCGTAACGGCGTTCGAGCCAGCGCAGAATGATGTTGGAGGCACTGGTGATCACCAGGTAGATCAGGGCGGCGAGTACCAGGAAGTAGAACAGTTGATAGCTGCTTTTACCCGCATCCTGGGCGGCCTTGACCAGGTCGGCCAGACCAATGATCGACACCAGCGCGGTTGCCTTGAGCATGACCATCCAGTTGTTGCCGATACCCGGCAAGGCAAAGCGCATCATTTGCGGGAACACCACGATGCGGAACCGCTGGCCGCGTTTGAGACCGTAGGCGGTGGCCGCTTCGACCTGGCCACGAGGCACTGAGAGGATGGCACCACGGAAGGTTTCGGTGAAGTACGCGCCATAAATGAAGCCCAGGGTAAGTACGCCGGCGCTGAATGGGTCAATCTCGATGTATTCCCATTCCATGTAGTCGGTGAGCGACGTCAGCCAGGTTTGCAGGCTGTAGAAAATCAACAGCATCAGCACCAGATCCGGCACCCCGCGAATCAGCGTGGTGTAGCACTGGGCAGGCAGGCGCAGCAATTTGACTTTCGACAGTTTGGCACTGGCGCCGAGCAGACCGAGCAACACGGCCACCAGCAGCGACATCGCCGATAATTTGATGGTCATCCAGGTGCCTTGCATCAGCAACGGACCGAAGCCCTGGAGGCTGAAGGCTGAGAGCCCCAGATTTTGCAGGAGGTTTTCGAACATAAATCAGCAACCTGATCGGATGAAAAAAGCGCCCATCGCGAGATGGGCGCCGGGCATTATTTGCCGCTGTACAGATTCAGATCGCCAAAGTG
This sequence comes from Pseudomonas sp. G(2018), assembly GCF_005502415.1. Classification (NCBI taxonomy): domain Bacteria; kingdom Pseudomonadati; phylum Pseudomonadota; class Gammaproteobacteria; order Pseudomonadales; family Pseudomonadaceae; genus Pseudomonas; species Pseudomonas sp. G(2018). The sequence goes on from NZ_SCOO01000025.1 coordinate 11,301, forward strand.
TTTCTTCTGAATGGTGGCATAGGTGCCATCATCGTGTAACGCTTTGATACCTTTATCCAAAAGCGCTTTCAGCTCGGTGTTACCTTTCTTAATACCGATCGCCGTCTTGGATGGCAGCAGTTCGCTGTCGACCGGTTTGCTGACTTCGTAGCCTTCGCCTTTTGGCGACTTCAAGAAGCCCAGTTCGGCTTGCAGCATGTCCTGGATCGCGGCATCGAGACGACCGGAAGTCAGGTCCGAATACACTTGGTCCTGGTTCTGATAGGCCTGGGTTTTCACGCCCGCCTTGTCCAGCACGGCTTTGGCATAGGCTTCCTGGATGGTGCCTTGCTCGTAGCCTACGGTCTTGCCCTTCAGCGAAGCGACGTCTGCGGTCAGGCCAGAACCTTTCTTGAACACGTAGGCGGTTGGGCCGGAGAACAGTTCGCTGGAGAAGTCGATGACTTTTTCGCGGGCCGGGGTGACGGTCATCGAAGAGATCACACCGTCGAATTTATTGGCCTTGAGGCCCGGAATCATGCCGTCGAAATCGCTTTCGACCCATTTGCACTTGACCTTCAGCTCGGCGCAGATTGCGTTGCCCAGATCGATGTCGAAGCCCACCAGGCTGCCGTCGGCCGCTTTCGACTCGAACGGTGCGTAGGAAGGGTCAACGCCGAAACGCAATTCCTTGTATTCCTTTGCCAGCGCAGAGCCAGCAGCTACGCACAATGCCAGTGCAGAAAGGGTCAGCAATGCTTTTTTCATTATTCAATCCCTAAGAACCAATATGAGCGCTTGTGGCGCAGAATTATTGTTACTGGTAAGCGTAAGACCTAATGAAAGTAGCAATTTCCGAACCAGAGTGCCGAACAAGCGTTTAAAAGGTTTTCAGGAAATTGCCGGATGCGATTAGTGCACGAAAACGGGCGCGGTGGAAAGCCTGCACTTTTTTGGATCCGGTAGACGCAAATCCCTGTGGCGAGGGAGCAAGCTCCCTCGCCACAGGGGACCGGGTTAAACCAATAAATTTTGCAAGGTCGCCAGGTTGTCCGCTTCCTCGACGGTTTTATCCTGCCGCCAGCGCAGCATCCTGGGAAACCGCACCGCGATTCCGCTCTTGTGCCGCTTTGACAAGGCAATCCCCTCGAACCCCAGTTCAAACACCAGGCTCGGTTTGACGCTGATCACCGGGCCGAATTTTTCCAGCGTGGTCTTGCGCAAAATATTGTCGACCTGGCGCATTTCTTCATCGGTCAGCCCCGAAAAAGCCTTGGCGAACGGCACCAGCGCGCGGGCGCTGGTGCCTGGTAGACCGTCCCACACGGCGAAGGTGTAATCGCTGTAAAGACTGGCCCGGCGTCCGTGACCGCGTTGCGCATAAATGAGTACTGCGTCGACGCTGAACGGGTCGACTTTCCATTTCCACCAGACGCCCACATCCTTGGTCCGGCCAACGCCATAGAGCGCATCGCGGGCCTTGAGCATCATGCCTTCGACCCCCAATCGGCGAGACGCTTCGCGTTGCCGGGCGAGGTCGAACCAGTCGTCGCCGGTGAGCAACGGCGAAGCGAGCAACACCGGGTGGTTGCTGTGGGCGATGATCTGCTCCAATTGCGCGCGCCGCCGGGCCTGCGGCTGGTTGCGCCAGTCCTCGCCGGCCCATTCCAGCAAGTCGTAGGCGAGGATGACCACTGGCACATCGCTCAGGATCTGTTTGCTCAGGGTTTTGCGACCGATCCGTTGCTGCAGCAAGGCGAAAGGTTGCACGGCGGGTGATGTCGGCGATTGAGGGTTGAAGGCGTCCTCGGTTTCAGGGTGATCGGCTTTCCAGGCCACGATTTCCCCGTCGATCACCGTACCGTCGGGCAGGCAGTGGATCAGGCTCTCCAGTTCGGGAAAACGCTCGGTGACCAACTCTTCACCCCGCGACCAGATCCACAGTCGCCCGGCGCGCTTGACCACTTGGGCGCGGATGCCGTCCCACTTCCATTCCACTTGCCAATGGCTGGCCGGGCCGAGCAGTGCTTCGAATTGTTCGACCGGTTGCGCCAAGGCATGGGCGAGAAAAAACGGATACGGCTGGCCACCGCGCTGGACATGCTCATCGGTTGAGTGCGCGGCGATCAACTTCAAGTAACTGATTGCGCCGGGGCAGTTGGACAGGTCGGTATAGCCGACCAGACGTTGGGCCACGCATTTGCTGTCCAGATGAGCCATGGAGGCGAGTGCGCGGGTTACCAGCAACTTGGAGACGCCGACGCGGAAACTGCCAGTGATCAATTTGATGCAGAGCATCAGGCTGGCGCGGTCCAGTTGCGACCAGAGCCTGGGGAGTTGTTCGGCCAGCACCTCGGGAGATTCGCCGCGCAAAGGCAGCAATTTGTCTTCAATCCATACCGCCAGCCCGTCAGTTGACGTGTGTGGCGCTTCGGGCAGCACCAGCGAAATGGTTTCCGCCAGATCGCCCACGGCCTGATAACTCTCTTCGAATAACCACGGCGACAGGCCTGAATACGCCACCGCCAGCTCCCGCAGGATGCGCACCGGGACCAGCTGCCTGGGCCGTCCTCCGGACAGAAAATACACAGCCCATGCGGCATCTTCCGGGGTGGCCTGAGAAAAGTACTGTTGCATGGCCGCCAGTTTGGCGTTGCTCGATGTCGTGGCATCGAGTTCGGCATACAACTCGGCGAAAGCCCTCATGGCAGTACCTCGATGTACTCGGGTTCAGCGGTTTGAGGTTCTTCTTCGTCATCGCCGTACTCGGTATTGAAGCTGTGGGCATCGAGGCCTTTTTCGCGCAGGTGGCGCACCAGCACCGCGACAGAGCCGTGGGTGACCATCACCCGTTCGGCACCGGTCTGCTCGATGGCCCAGAGCAGGCCCGGCCAGTCGGCGTGATCGGACAGCACGAAGCCCCGATCCACGCCGCGGCGCCGACGGGTTCCGCGCAGACGCATCCAGCCGCTGGCGAAACCGTCGCTGTAATCGCCGAAGCGGCGCATCCAGGTACTGCCGCCAGCCGAGGGCGGGGCGATGACCAGCGCTTTGCGCATGATCAGGTCACTCTTTTTGACGTCGCCGGCATAGATCGTCGGCGGCAGGTAGACGCCGCTCTCGCGATAAACGCGGTTCAGTGGCTCAACCGCACCATGGGTCAGGATTGGGCCGAGGCTGGCGTCGATGCCGTGGAGGATGCGCTGGGCCTTGCCCAAGGCGTAGCAGAACAGCACGCTGGCCTTGTCTTCGGCAGCATTGGCTTGCCACCACTGATTGATTTTGGCGAACACCTGCGCCTGGGGTTGCCAGCGATAGATGGGCAGGCCGAAGGTCGATTCGGTGATGAACGTGTGGCAACGCACCGGCTCGAAGGGGGCGCAGGTACCGTCGGGTTCGATTTTATAATCTCCGGAAGCGACCCAGACTTCCCCACCATATTCCAGCCGTATCTGGGCCGAGCCGAGTACGTGGCCGGCGGGGTGAAAGCTCAAGGTGACGCCGTGGTGCAGCAACCGCTGGCCATAGGGCAGCGTTTGCAGGTTGATGTTCTGGCCCAGTCGCGCGCGCAGAATCCCTTCACCGGGCGCCGCCGCCAGATAGTGTTGGTTGCCGATACGTGCATGGTCGCCATGGGCGTGGGTGATGACCGAACGCTCGACCGGGCGCCACGGGTCGATATAGAAATCCCCCGCGGGACAGTACAAACCTTCGGGACGCGCGATAACAAGTTCCATGTTGTTACCCAACTGGAGGCACTTGTTAGCTATGAGGTTCGCGCGAGGCGAGAAGTTCTATCGATTTTTCGGGGATGAACATCAAATCAATGTGGGAGCGAGCCTGCTCGCGAAAGCGGTGGGTCAGTCACCTTCAATGTTGACTGGCATGGCCCCTTCGCGAGCAGGCTCGCACACAGAGATAGGCGGCGATATTTATTTACCCGGTGTCAGGGTCAGCCGCTTGGTTCCGTACACCCGGTCAAAGTTCTGCGGCTGCATCGGCAAGCTCATGTATTGCCCCTTGAGCCATGGGTCGATGCCGTTCAGGTAGTTCGGGCTGGCCGGGTTGCCGGACTGGCCCGTGGCGAGCTGGCCTGTCAGCGGTTCGGCTTGGCCGAAGTCGACGATAAAGCGCATGGCCGGTACCAGCGTGGTGTTGAAATCCTGGCCCCAGACGAACGCGGCGGTGTTGAGCGTGGTGTGATCGCCGCCGGCCGGCAGTGGACCGCGCACGGTCTGGCCACTGCTGTTCTTCCATTCGTAGCGGTGCAGTTTGCCCCATTGCCAGGCTTTGTGATCGCCGCCCAACTGACTGTCACCGGCGCTGATCGCCGCGGCCAGGCTGCGTGCGAGGATGGCCGGCTTGTCTTCCTTCTGCGCGGTGCGTGCGTCATCCCAGAATGGACTGTCCTCGCGCCCCAAAAGGTGATCGGCTTGTGCGGCGTAAGACAACTTGCCATTGGCGATGTAGGCTTTCCACGCCGGGCTGCCTTCCGGCCCCAGTTCGTCGAGGAAGATCTGTTTGGTGCTTTCTTGCAGGAACAGCTCGTAGATTGCCGCGTCGGCAGAGGTCGGGCTGAGTTTGCCGTCGAACGCCATCAACCGGGTATAGGCTTCGCGCGCCTTGCCGCGATCGGCAACCGGCAGCGCTTCGATGGCCTGCTTGAGCGGTTGAGCCATGCCTGGCGCTTCGAACATCTTTTTCAGCTTGGCGGCAAAGGTGGTGGTGTGGTCGTACTGCATGGCAATCAGGCTGCGGGTGTCATGTTTACCCGCGCCGGCCAGTTCGGCCAGACGCTCGCCACGTTCAGGCGCCGACCAGGAATTGGACAGCTGCATGCCGTAGCCGTGGGGAATGACGCGCTGGTTGGCGGTGCCGAGCCAACCCTGGGCCGGGTCCTGATCGTAGGGATGCAGCATCGGGTCGGCGTAACCGTCCCAATCGTAGCGCCCCTCCCAGCCCGGCGACGGCAACAGACCTTCGCCTTCGCGGCGGTTCGGGTAGCGGCCAGTGACTTGCCAGCCGATGTTGCTGGCATCGGCGAACACCAGGTTCAAGGCGATGGCGCGGATCTCGCGGCTGGCATCCGAGGCCTTCTCGACGTTCTGCGCACGGGACAGGTCAAAAAACGCGTCCAGGGTTTTGTCGTCGGTGAAGTTCGGTGTCTGCAAGGCCAGGCCGAAACCGCTGCCCTGGGCCAGACCCTGGGCGCTGTTGAGCAGCGGGCCATGGCGGGTTTCGTACACCGCTTCGCGAATCGGCCGCTGGCCTTTGACGAAATAGGTTTCGTTGCGCACGATCGCAGGCGTCCATTTGCCGTTGGATTCGTAGGTCAGGCCATTACCCTGGCGTTTGATTTTCTCCAGGAACAGGTCCTGGTTGTCGCCCATGACAGTGGTCATGCTCCATGCCACTTTGCCGTTGAACCCGCCCAGCACCATCGGCAAGCCGGCGATGGTCACGCCGGAGGCCTGGTACTTTGGTGCGCGAATCTGTACGTAGCTGAACAGCGACGGCACGCCCATCGGGCCATGACTGTCGCTGGCCAACAGGCTTTTACCGCTGCGGCTGCGTTGCGGGGCAATGGCCCAGTTGTTCGAGGAAGTGGCGCCCAGCAGATTCAGGTCAGAGAGTTGTCCTGTGGCTTTGCTGATCTCCACCAGGCCCGGTATTTGTCCGTTGAGCTTGAGGCCTTGCAGCTTTTCGCTTTCGGCCAACGGCAGTTTTTCGTCAGGCGCTGAAGGCGTCAGCCAGGGCAACTTGTCGGTGGTGACCGTTTGGGCCAGCACCAGCGTGGAAATCTCTTCGGGCAGGTTGGCCGACTGGCTGAAGTTCAGCAGGCAGAAAATCAGCGCCGAATCTTCGGGCTTCCAGTATTCAGGCTTGTAGCCGCTGGCAGCGAGGTCGGCCGGCAGTTTGTCGCGGTAGCGGAACAGGTAAGCGTTTACCCCGCGGGCGTAGACTTCAAAGAAGCGCTTGAGGCGTGGCGAAGACGCCTTGTACAGCTCAGCGGCGCTTTTCTTCAGATTGACTGCACGCATGTATCGGTCGGCATCCAGCAGGTCCGAACCGTGCATTTCGGCCAGGCGCCCCTGAGCCAGCAAACGCAGGGTGACCATTTGCGTGATGCGGTCGCTGGCGTGCACGTAACCGAGGGTAAACAGCGCATCGTGGAACGTGCTGCTTTCGATCAACGGCATGCCCATGGCATTGCGGCGCACCGAAACGTTCTGTGCCAGCCCCTTTAACGGTTGTACACCCACAGTGGGCGGCAGGGTGTCCTGGGCATTGAAGCTCTGACAACCGGTCAGGCTCAAAACCCCCGCCACTGCTGCGGCAACGCCGAACCGGGGTAGAAAATGTGTAAGGGCTGGCGAGGCCATGGCAAAGCTCCTGCGGGGGTGGTAGCGCAATAAAGTCGCTACGTTAGTGAGCAGGAGGGGGCGGCGCAAGCGGGGGAAGATCTTATTTCAGGATTTGCCCAAGTCATCCTGATTGCGTTTCAGGCTTGCCTGTCGCTGGATTGTGATGCTGAAGTGCGAAAATTCAATTTATCAGCGTGAGAAAAGTCGGCATGGAGCTCAAGACAAACGCAGCCCTGATCATCATCGATCAACAGAAAGGCATCCTCCATCCCAGACTGGGGCGCCGGAATAATCCTCAAGCCGAGGAGCGCATCCTGGAGCTGTTGGGCTATTGGCGCCGCAGCGGGCGACCGATCGTTCACGTGCAGCACTTGTCCCGCTCGGAAGATTCGGTGTTCTGGCCGCAACAAGAGGGGGTGGAGTTTCAGGAGCGGTTTCAGCCATTGCCTGGCGAGCAACTGATTCAGAAGCAGGTGCCGGATGCGTTTTGTTCGACGGCGCTGGAGGCATGGTTGCGCGAGGTGAGGATCGAACAATTGATCATCGTTGGCGTGGCGACTCACAACTCGGTGGAGTCCACGGCGCGAACGGCGGGCAATCTGGGGTTTGAAACGTGGGTGGTGGAGGATGCGTGCTTTACCTTCGACAAAGCCGATTTCTTCGGAAATGCCCATTCAGCCGAGGAGGTGCATGGGATGTCGTTGGGGAATCTGCATGGGGAGTATGCGACGGTGGTCAGCAGCGTGCAGATCCTGAAGTGAGGGTGTCGCTCAGGGACTCTTCGCGAGCAGGCTCGCTCCCACATTAAATCTGCTGCCTGCACAACGTGTGTGTCTGGCACAGATCCACTGTGGGGAGCGAGCCTGCTCGCGAAAGCGATTCAACAGGCGAAGAAACTCTTCGCCCGAAGCATCAAGCGCCGTGGCACTTCTTGAATTTCTTGCCGTTGCCGCATGGGCAAGGGTCGTTGCGGCCGACATCTTTCAGGGCGTTGCGCACCGGTTCCTGGTGGGCGTGGCCGCAGTTCGGGCCGTGGACATGGCCATGGTCGTGATCATGGTGGTCATGATCGTGGTTGCAGTCAGGGCCATGGACATGGGGTTGCTGAGTCATCGGGGTTGCTCCGGAATTAGATCGGCGGGGATTATTACGCCATTACGCGTCAGGTGCACGTAGTGGGCGATGAATAAACCGGTTTCCATCTCACCTTCCAGACGATAGGGAATGGCCTGCTCGGGATTTTTCAGTTGTTTGACCAGGTCTTTGACCTTGGGCCACAGGTTGGTGCGGATCGGTACCTTATAGAAACGACTGGCCTTGGGGCCTACGGTGATCCAGTGTTCATGTTCGCCTTCGGCCAGCAGAATATCGGCCAGGTGAATGCGATACTCCAGGCCGCGCACGGTCAGGTCGCTGTCTCTGCGGTTGTCGATGCGAAAGTGCAGCACGAATTTCTGCTCCATGAGTTTGGCCCGCACCACTTCTACCTTGACCAGATGCACCTCGGGGTCCGGCTCATCGTTGCTGAACCAGGATGCGCAGCCGCCGAGCCCCAGGCAAAAGGTCAGGGTGAGCAGATAGTGTGTGAGTCGCCGGGTGATCATGGTGGTGTTGTCCTCCTTGATCCCCAGTCTAGTCGTTAAAAGATTGCAGCCTTCGGCAGCTCCTGCAGGTGTATGTAAATCCTGTACAGGCGCTACCGAAGGCTGTGATCTTTTCGAACTTCACCTCAACCGCTGAAATACCCCGAACAGCACTTCTTGAACTTCTGCCCGCTGGCGCAAGGGCAGGCGTCGTTGCGCCCGATGTCGAGTCGGACGGTGGGGTCGATGAAGTACCAGAGGCCGGCGTTCTGTACGAACGACGAGCGTTCGCGATGACTGTGTTCACCGCTGCCGTCGTGCCAGCGTGCGGTGAAAGTGACGAAAGCGTGCTCCGGCTGGCCGCCGAGTACTTCGGAGCTTTCCACCTCGAGGCCCAACCAGGTGCTTTGGGCGCTCCAGTCACTGATTGATTGCCGATCGAGCCCCGCCTGCTGGGCGGGCAGGGTGGTCGCCACGAGATAATCGATCAGGCCAAGCACGTAGGCGCTGTAACGCGAACGCATCAAGGCTTCGGCGCAAGGGGCCGGATGGCCGGCATGGTAATGACCGCAGCAGGCGTCGAGCAGGGTACCGCTGCCGCAAGGGCAAATGGATGTACTCATTGCGTTACCACCAATATTTCCCGAAGTTTTCCGGATTGGCCCAGAACCGCGAGTTGAGCCAGTCGGGCACCTGTTTGTAATCAAGCAGATCATAGGTGAACAGGGTCAGTATCTGATCGTCGCGCTGGAAGCGTTCACTGGCTTGCAGGGCCAGGGAGAAAAAATCCGTTTCCTGCCAGCCGCTGGCCGGCAAGTCGGCCAGTACCGCGATGCGGCTGGCGTTGAGGTTGCGGATGCCGCCCAGCAAATTCAGGCCATCGCGTTTGGGCAGGTGTTCGAGGCAGTCGACCACCAGCGCCAGGTCAAACCGGCGCGCCGCCAGCTCGGCAGGTAACGCCCCGGGTGCCGCGTGCGCCACACAGCTGTCCGGGTGCGCGAGCTTGAAGGCTTCAAGCGCGGGGAACTCGCTGGCGCCAATCAGCAACAGGCGCGAAGGGGCGTAACGATCCAGCAATGCGGCCAGCGCTTGTTGTGGCGTGCGCGAAGAAATACCTGCAATCATCAAAAATCCTCACTCAGATCTGCCAAGACTAGCCTGCCCGCCAGTCCGAGCCTAGAGCGGGTTTGCCGTAAAAGTGACGATCCCCCGTGAATACGGGACAAAACAGCAATGGCCTATTGCTGGCGGAGTTTTAAACTCCGGTCTTTACTCCCTGAATCGGTTCTAAGCCGATCCTTCAGGAGAAAACTAGATGAGCATAGTTCGGACAGCGTTACCCCTGGTTCTGCTAACCAGTGTGTTGACTGGTTGTGCAGGTTTGCAGAAAACCGACTGGCCGATCTGTGCGGCGGTCGGTGGTGTCGCGGGTGCGGGCCTTGGTGCGATCGAAAGTTCGTCATGGGCTGGTTGGGGAGCATTGGTGGTCGGCGGTACAGCGGCGGCCTATTGCTGGGTTCACGGTGATGGCGACGAAGACGGCGATGGCGTGCCGGATAGCCGCGACAAGTGCCCAGGCACGCCTCGAGGCGTGAAGGTCGATGCCGATGGTTGCCCTCCACCAGTTCCAGCTCCAGTGGTTGAAGAGGTCGTCGTAGTCAAGGAAGAAACCATCGTCATCCGCGATGTTCATTTCCAGTTCGACAAAGCCACACTCACTCCGTCTGACAAACTGGTACTCGACAAGATCGCCACTCGCTTGAAAGCGGAGGCCCCTACAGCCCGGTTGACCGTTACCGGCCATACCGACAGCGTGGGCAGCGATACCTACAACCAGAAACTGTCGGATAAACGCGCGCACTCGGTGGTTGAATACCTCATCGAGCAAGGCGTGCCGCGCAGCAACTTTGTGTCTGTCTCCGGGGCCGGTGAAAGTCAGCCGGTTGCCGATAACAAAACCGCCGACGGCCGTGCCCAGAACCGTCGCACGGAAATCAAAATCCAACGCTAGGTCCCTCGCATCCGCGGCTTGTGCAGTCGCGGATGCGGGTCTTTACTCCTGTGTGACCGGCATAGGCCGGTGACACAGGAGCTTTTAAAATGACCAATCTCACACGGACCGTCTTGCCGGTTCTGCTGCTTGGCAGCCTGTTGACCGGTTGCGCTACTCACAGTGATGGCACCGCCCCCCTCAATCAACGTACCTGGCCGATCTGCAGCGTCATTGGCGGACTGGTCGGCGGAGGCTTGGGCGCTATTGGTAGTAGCGGTTGGGCGGCCGGTGGAGCGGCGCTCGGTATCTTGAGCGGTGGTTTGATTTGTTATGCCCAGGACGGTGACGAAGACGAAGATGGCGTTTTCGATCGACGCGATCGCTGCCCCGACACCCCGGCCAATACCCCTGTAGAACATCACGGTTGCCCGCTGCCGCAATACCCGACCAGCGATAAACCGGCGGAGCCCGCACAGCCTGAAGTCATCACGCTCAGCAATGACGTGTTTTTTGGCTTCAATCAATCCGACCTGACTCCCTACGCGCAGAGCCAGCTCGATTCGATCATGAGCAAACTACTGGACGCCGACGTGGTGAGCATCAAGGTGGTGGGGCATACCGATAGCGTCGGGGCCGATGCCTACAATCTGGCCCTATCGGAACGACGTGCCAGCAGCGTTGCGCAGTATCTGTTGAGCCAGGGCGTGGCGCCGGGCAAGCTCACCAGCGAAGGGAAGGGTGAAAGTCAGCCGGTGGCCGATAACGAGACAGAAGAAGGCCGTGCGAAAAACCGTCGCGTGGATTTGCACATCAATCGCTGAGCCGCGAAATAGAGCCGTCGGGTGAAAATTCGCATCACTGCGACGGCCATTCGGCGGCCTTCATGAAGAATTTTCGTTTGCCCTCTGGCTTATCCCGCGTGGAAGCCGCTACTGTGCGCGCAAAGAATAATTCTCATCGGGGGCGGTATGAAGGTGCTATGGGGGCTGGGGAAGCTGTTGACCCTGCTGTTCTGGTTGGTGGTGCTGGTCAATCTGCTCACGCCGTTTATCCATCCGCTGCACTTGCTGGTCAACCTGGCCGGCGGTCTCCTGGCGACCCTGCATCTACTTGAAGCGCTGTTGTGCTTTCGCAGCCTCAGGGCGCGCGCTCACCCATGGCGCGATCGCCTGAGGATCATCATTTTCGGCGTTTTTCACCTGCAAACCATTCCCGCTCCCACCGCACCTAAGGCTTCCCATGCGTAAACTCTGTCTGCTCGCCGCACTCATCAGCCCATTGGCCTGCGCCCAGGTGGTGAGCGTCGAAACCAACTCGCTGATGCGCCTGCCAAACACCGCCAGCACCTTGCAGCTGGAACGCCTGGAAGTGGCCGACTACGGCACATTGCTGATTCCCTCCAACGTGACCGAAGTCACGGTCGGTGAACTGCGCCTGGGGCGTGATGCGCGGATCGCGATCGTGCCCAGTGAACAGGCGCTGGAACTGAAGGTCAGCCGTGCCCGGTTGTCCGAGGGCAGCCAGATCACCGCTCGCGGTGCGCCAGGCACTTACCAGAAGGCTGCCCGTTCAGGACGCAATCTGAATCTGCAGATCAAGGCTTTGAATGCGCCGCAGTTGTTGGTGGATGCTCGCGGCGGTGCGGGTGCGCCGGGGTTTGTCGGACTCGACGGGGCCAATGGCCAGGCACCGGGTTGCGCCTGGGGCCAGGCGGGGCGGGGCGCCGATGGCAGCGATGGCAGTGACGGTCAGCCAGGAGCGCCGGGGGCGTTGGTCAAATTGGCAGTGCCACGCGATTACCCGGCAGACCTGATAAAAGTCCAGGTGGCTGGCGGTGCCGGTGGCCCGGCCGGGCCTGGCGGAAAGCCGGGGGCAGGCGGTAAGGCCAAGGGCTGCGTTATCTATAAAGCCGATGGCGGCAAGAGTGGCAAGCCTGGCGCTGACGGGCAACCGGGGCCTGCGGGAGCGGCGGGGTCGGTGACGGTGCAGCGGTTGTAGTCAATATCTGAAATGTGTGTTGCCTGATCGATTGTCTTCGCGGGCAAGCCTCGCACCTACAGGAGCGAGGCTTGCCCGCGAAACTTTTAGAACATCGGCCGCGCCGCGGCAATCGCCACCACAACCAGGCCAACCAGCAAATTGATCCCTACCACGCGACGAATCCGCCCCAACACCGCCGCCCCAACCGGCCAATCCTGCGCCTCCACGGCAGCGCGCAACTCCGGCAGCATCAACGCCTGAATCCGGATGAACAGCGCCGTCATCACCACGTACAACCCCATCATCACCTGCACATAACGCGGGGCCAGTTCAAAACCGTTGAAGTGCAGATTCAGCAGGCCCACGCCGCTGACGGGCAACAGCACCACCGCCACCCAGACCCAGCGGAAAAAACCTTGAAACACTTCCAGCCACAGCTTCAGCCTGGCGGGTCCCTCAAGCGCCTTGAGCGCTGCGGGGCGCAAGACCATCCAGGCGAAAAACATCCCGCCCACCCACACCAGCGCGGCGAGGACATGCAGGCTATAAAGAAGGCTAAAAGCGGTCATTCGGGTACTCCGTTCTGCGCGGGATTAATTAGCGGGGTATGATAGCGGCCGATCCGAACTACTGAAAATTTATCCAGCGTTTTTAGCGCCCGACTATCCATGATCAGCACTGAACTCAAAACCACGATCCAGGGCGCTTATTCGCGTTTTCTCGAAGCCAAGAGCCTCAAGCCGCGCTACGGCCAACGCCTGATGATCGCCGAAGTCGCCAAGGTTCTCGGTGACATCGACACCGACGACGAAGGCCGGCGCAGTGGCGAGCCCGCGATTGTCGCGGTGGAAGCCGGCACCGGTACGGGCAAGACCGTGGCCTACAGCCTGGCGGCCATTCCCACCGCCAAGGCCGCCGGCAAACGCTTGGTGATCGCCACGGCCACCGTTGCCCTGCAAGAGCAGATCGTCTACAAGGATCTGCCCGACCTGATGCGCAACAGCGGTCTGAATTTCAGTTTCGCCCTGGCCAAGGGGCGCGGGCGCTACATGTGCCTGTCCAAGCTCGACATGCTGCTTCAGGAAGGTCACGCGCAAACCGCCACGGCGCAGTTATTCGAAGAAGAAGGCTTCAAGATCGAGGTGGATGAGGCTAGCCAGAAGCTGTTTACCAGCATGATCGAGAAACTGGCCGGTAATAAATGGGACGGTGACCGCGACAGTTGGTCCACCGCCCTGGAAGATGCCGACTGGGCGCGCCTGACCACCGATCACAGCCAGTGCACCAACCGCCATTGCCCGAACTTCGGCCAGTGCGCCTTCTACAAGGCCCGCGAAGGCATGGGTAAGGTCGACGTCATCGTCACCAACCACGACATGGTGCTGGCCGACCTGGCGTTGGGTGGCGGTGCGGTGCTGCCGGACCCGCGCGACACCATCTATGTGTTCGACGAAGGCCATCACCTGCCGGACAAGGCCATCGGCCACTTCGCCCATTACACGCGCCTGCGCTCCACCGCCGACTGGCTGGAAACCACCGCCAAGAACCTCACCAAGCTGCTGGCCCAACACCCGCTGCCGGGGGATCTGGGCAAGCTGATCGAGCAGGTGCCGGAACTGGCGCGGGAGATCAAGACCCAACAGCAGTTCATGTTCACTGCTTGCGAGCAGATCGCCGACTTCAAGCCCGGCGAAGACGTCGAGGGGCGCGAACGGCCCCGTCATCGATTTGTCGGCGGGGTGATCCCCGAGCACATGCGCGAGATGGGCATCGAACTGAAGAAGGGCTTTGCCCGCCTGACTGACCTGTTCACCCGCCTCACCGATTTGCTCAAGGAAGGCATGGACGGCGAGGTCAATATCGGTATCGCCAGCAATCAGGCCGAGGAGTGGTATCCGCTGTTCGGCAGCCTGCTGTCCCGTTCTTCGGGCAACTGGGAGTTGTGGACCGCATTCACCGTCGAAGACCCGGAAGACAACCCGCCCATGGCGCGCTGGCTGACCCTGGCGGAAAGCGGTTCGCTGTTCGATATCGAAGTCAACGCAAGTCCCATCCTGGCGGCGGAAATGCTTCGGCGCAATTTGTGGAACGTGGCCTACGGCGCATTGGTGACCTCGGCGACATTGACCGCACTCGGCACCTTCGACCGCTTCCGCATGCGCGCCGGCCTGCCAAAAAAAGCCGTGACCGCCGTGGTGCCGAGCCCGTTCCATCACGCCGACGCCGGTGTGTTGCGGGTGCCGAACCTCAATGCCGATCCCCGGGATGCGGCCGCGCATACCGCGGCGATCATCCGTGATCTGCCGGAACTGGTCGAAGGCTCCCGGGGCACGCTGGTGCTGTTCTCTTCGCGTAAACAGATGCAGGACGTGTTCGACGGTCTCGATCGCGACTGGCGCAAGCAGGTGTTCATCCAGGGCAACCTGTCGAAACAGGAAACCCTGAACAAGCACAAGGCGCGGGTCGATGGTGGGGATTCGAGCGTGCTGTTCGGCCTGGCGAGTTTCGCCGAAGGGGTCGACTTGCCCGGTGCGTATTGCGAACACGTGGTGATCGCCAAGATTCCGTTCTCGGTGCCCGACGATCCGGTCGAAGCGGCGCTGGCCGAGTGGATCGAGGCGCGCGGTGGCAATCCGTTCATGGAAATCTCCGTGCCGGACGCCTCGCTGAAACTGGTCCAGGCCTGCGGGCGCTTGCTGCGTACCGAAGAAGATCGCGGCACCATCACCTTGCTCGACCGACGCCTGGTCACCCAGCGCTACGGCAAGGCGATCCTCAATGCGTTGCCTCCCTTCCGTCGTGAAATTTCCTGATACGCCGGTGGGCAATTCTGCCCGCCGCGTTGTCTATCTCTCTGTCATCGCTTTTCCACTGGCCCATCGAGGTCGTTAGGGAGAATTTCGTTCTCATGATTCGCCGTTCGCTGCCTGCCGTTTTTGCCTTGATCTTCGCTGCCCCATTGTTGGCGGCGCCTGCCGGTCAGCAGACCCTGTTCAACTTTGTTCGCCCCGCGGATGTGGTGCGCGTATCGACCGAGAACGCCGACCTGCCGCAAGCCAACGCCGAGCAAACCGCCGAAGGCGAAGTGTTGCGTCGGGTGACGTTCAACCCGGTCGCCCGGCCGACCTTGCGCCTGGCCCCGCAGGCCGGCGCCTGGGACTGGTCGCAATCGGGGATGATGAGCCTGCGCATCCAGAGCGCGATGAACTGGCCGATCACCCTCTATGTGCAAATCCAGAGCAACGACGGCAAGACCCTGGTCAGCCGCATCGACCTGCCGGCAGGTCCGGCGCAGACATTGTTGGTGCCGCTGGTGCCGACTTCGCCGCTGAGCCAGGGCATGAAGGCCGGGCCACCGATGCCGACGACGGTTGATGGCCAGCGTGTATTGCTGGCCAGCAGCAGCGGTGAGCTCAATCGCAGCCAGGTGGTGTCGGTCAGCCTGTCGATGGATCAACCGAAAGCGGCTCAAAGCATTTTGCTTGAGCGTTTCGGCGTACAGGATGGCGAAGCGGTCACCAAGGGCGTTTACGGAGGGCTGGTGGACGCCTACGGCCAATCGACCCGGGCCAAATGGCCGGAAAAAGTCAGCAGCGATGAGCAACTTAAAAACGCCGCAGCCAAGGAACAGCAACAGCTGAAAACCTGGCTGGCCGAGCGCAATAAGGCATCGCTGGACAAGTTCGGAGGTTGGACCCAGGGCCCGGCATTCAAGGGCAGCGGTTTTTTCCGCAGCGAAAAGCGCGATGGCCGCTGGTATCTGGTAACTCCGCTGGGGTATCCGTTCTATTCGCTGGGGATCAACACCGTCGCAGCGGACGTCAACCAGACCTACATTGCCGGTCGCGAAGGGATGTTCGAATCCCTGCCCAAGGCTGACGAGCCGCTGGCCAATCATTTCGGTGAGGGCGATAACCGTGGTGGCAACGGCGTCGATCAGGGCCGAGGCTTCAATTTCGGCCGTTGGTTCGACTTCTATGGCGCCAATCTGCAACGCCTGTACGGCGACCCTTGTGCACTGGGCAGCGATACCAAGGCCGGGGTTGCCGAGGCGGCCAAGGCCGATGCGGTAGAGGCAGTGGCAGAGAAGGCCGCCGAGAAGCCGGTTGTTGCGTCGACCGAATCCGGAGTCGCCGAAGCCGCCAAGGGCGATGCCGTGGAAGCGACGGCGGTGAAAGCGGTCGAACCCGCGCCGGCCGAACCGTGCAAAGTAGCTCTCGACGAAAAGCGCTGGGCCGGCCATACCCTTGATCGCCTGCAAGCCTGGGGCTTCAACACCATAGGCAACTGGAGCGCATCAACGCTGGGTGACGCTGAACGCGTGCCATACACCCTGCCGCTGTCGATCGTCGGCGATTACGCGAGCATCAGTACTGGTAACGACTGGTGGGGCGGCATGCCCGACCCGTTCGATCCGCGTTTCGCCATGGCCACCGAACGCGCCGTGGCCATCGCCGCCCGCGACCATCGCGACGATCCATGGCTGATTGGGTATTTCGCCGACAACGAACTGGCCTGGGCTGGTACTGGCGACGACCCGAAAGCCCGTTACGCGCTGGCCTACGGCACGTTGAAATTGACCACCGACGTACCGGCCAAACGCGCGTTCCTCAAGCAACTGCGCGACAAGTACCGTAACCAGGCCGGTCTTTCCAAAGCCTGGGGTATCGATCTGCCGGCATGGGAGTTGATGGAGGACCCTGGTTTCGTGCCGCCCCTGCCGAGTGCCGAACACCCGGAAATCGAGGCCGACTTCAAATACTTCCAGAAGGTCTTCGCCGACACTTACTTCAAGACCATTTCCGACTCGCTCAAATGGCACGCACCGAACCAGATGCTGCTCGGTGGCCGCTTTGCCATCAGCACCCCGGAGGCCGTTGAATCCTGCGCGCAGTATTGCGATGTGTTGAGCTTCAACATGTACACCCTGCAACCCCAGGACGGTTACGACTTCGCCAAATTGCGCAGCCTCGACAAACCGGTGCTGATCACCGAGTTCAACTTCGGCTCGACCGATCGCGGCCCGTTCTGGGGGGGCGTGACGCAACTGCCGAAGGAAGAAGACCGTGGTCCGGCTTATGCGAACTTCCTCAAACAGGCGCTGAGCGAACCGTCGATTGTCGGTGTGCACTGGTTCCAGTATCTCGACCAACCCGTGACCGGGCGCTTGCTGGATGGCGAAAACGGGCATTTCGGTCTGGTGGGCATTACCGATCTGCCATTCCAGGGCTTTGTCGACAGCGTGCGCAAAAGCAATCTGGCGGCCATCGATCAGTTGGGCAAAGAAGCGCAGAAGGCCAGCACCGAGGCCGATAAAGCCAGCCATGACGCCGAAGGCGGGCGCAAGGCCGAAGCCGGCAAAGGCCCGGGGAAGGGCGCCGGGCAGGCGGGCGGGCATTCGGGTAGCGGTCATTAACACCTGAGACTGCGTTATCGTTCTTCGCGAGCAGGCTCGCTCCCACAAGAGATCTATGGTGCGACGTAGATTCAATGTGGGAGCGAGCCTGCTCGCGAAGGCGTCTGAACAGACGTAAAAAATTTCTGATCAATTCTGAGGGCGATTGACCGCCCGGCCCGCCCCTGTTCCCAAAACCCTCCAGGGCTGGAACAATGCGGGCCACTTTGTAAAGCGTTTACCGGGGAGTTGCGGGTGCAGATTCAGGGTCATTACGAGCTTAAGTTCGAGGCAGTGCGTGAGGCGTTTGCGGCGCTGTTCGACGATCCTCAGGAACGTGGCGCGGCGTTGTGCATCCGCATCGGCGGCGAAACCGTTCTCGACCTGTGGTCCGGCACCGCCGACAAGGACGGCGCCGAGGCTTGGCACAGCGATACCATCGCCAACCTGTTCTCCTGCACCAAAACCTTCACCGCCGTCACCGCCCTGCAACTGGTGGCCGAAGGCAAACTGCAACTGGATGCACCGGTTGCCCGCTACTGGCCCGAGTTTGCCGCGGCCGGCAAAGAGGCCGTGACCCTGCGCCAACTGCTGTGCCATCAGGCCGGTCTACCGGCGCTGCGCGACTTGCTGGCCCCCGAAGCGCTTTACGACTGGCAAACCATGGTTGGCGCCCTGGCTGCCGAAGCGCCCTGGTGGACACCGGGCGAGGGGCACGGCTATGCGGCAATCACCTATGGCTGGCTGATCGGCGAATTACTGCGGCGTGCCGACGGACGCGGACCGGGTGAATCCATCGTGGCCCGGGTGGCCAAGCCGTTGGGGCTGGACTTCCACGTCGGCCTGGCCGATGAAGAGTTTCATCGTGTGGCGCACATCGCCCGTGGCAAGGGCAACGCTGGCGATGCCGCAGCCCAACGCCTGCTGCAAGTGACCATGCGCGAACCAACCGCCATGACCACCCGGGCCTTCACCAACCCGCCGTCGGTGTTGACCAGCACCAACAAGCCGGAATGGCGGCGCATGCAGCAACCGGCGGCCAATGGTCACGGCAATGCCCGCAGCCTGGCCGGGTTTTATGCCGGCTTGCTCGATGGCAGCCTGCTGGAAGGCGAAATGCTTGACGAGTTGACCCGCGAACACAGCCTCGGCGAGGACAAGACCTTGCTGACGCGGACCCGTTTCGGCCTGGGCTGCATGCTCGATCAACCCGATGTGCCCAATGCCACCTTCGGCCTTGGCCGGCGAGCGTTCGGGCATCCGGGGGCTGGCGGTTCAATCGGTTTTGCTGATCCGGAGTACGATGTGGCTTTCGGTTTTGTGACAAATACACTGGGGCCGTACGTCTTGATGGATCCGCGCGCACAAAAGCTTGTGCGGGTACTGGCCACTTGTCTGTAAATCCCGCTCGAAGGTTCCAGGTCCGGAACCGGAAAGCCTTTTCAGTTTCAAATCATTTGTTTATGCAGGCCGAATCGGCCTGATCATTTTTTGACTTCATTTTTGTGGATATCCAATGTCAACCAAACCAACCCTCGCCTTGGCACTGTGCTTCGCTATTACCGGTTGCGCACAGAATCCGAAAAGTGATGCGGACGGCGGCAGCTGGTGGCCGTTCGGTTCCTCCGACAAGGTCGCGGCCAAAGAACCGGCTCCCGCACCTTTGAAGCCTGCGGCGAGCGCCCCGGTGGCCAAGACAGAAAGCAGCAGCCCCTGGTATTGGCCGTTCGGCGGCAAAGAAAAAACCACAGTCAAAGCCGTACCAATGCCGGATCCGAAAGTTACCCAGGCCTGGCTCGACGACTATGAACCGCGCCTGCGCACAGCGATCAAGGACAGCAACCTGCAACTGGAACGCCGTGAAAACGTGCTGGTGGTGACGGCACCGGTCGAAGGCTCGTTCAACCCGGACCGCCCGGCCATGCTGTTGCCAGTCACCCTGGGTCCGTTCACCCGCGTGGCGAAAATTCTTGAAGCCGACCCTAAAACTGCCGTTCTGGTGCTAGGCCACAGCGACACCTCGGGTGCCGCACCGGCGAACGTCAAGCTGAGCCAGGAGCGCGCCCAGTCGGTCGCAGCGATTTTCCGTCTCAGCGGCCTGCAACGCGACCGTCTGATGCTGCGCGGCATGGGCAGTGAAGCCCCGCGGGCCGCCAACGACAGCGTTGAAGGGCGCGCCCTGAACCGCCGCGTGGAGCTGCTGGTAACTCCGCAAAACACCATGGTCGCCTTGCTCAGCAAGTACAACATGCCAGCCCCGGCACCTGTGCGCATGGTGGCTGCCCAGGACGTCAAGCCGGTTGCCAAGCCTGTGACTCCAGCGCCCGCCGATGCGAAGAAAGCGGCTGCACCAGTGGTGAAAAAAGCGCCAGCCAAGAAAGCCGCCAAGGCCCCGGCAAAAAAGACACCGGCTAAAACCGCGACCCCGGCGAAGAAGACTGCACCAGCCAAAGCCGCAGCTGATACGAAAAAAGTCGTTGACGCCGATACCACAAAGAAGTGATTCGTTAACCAAAAAAGGAATGCGCCATGACCAAGGCCCTGGCTGATATGCGCCGCGATTACACCCGTGATGGCCTGACCGAGGCGCAAGCCCCGGCCGAGCCGTTCGCGCTGTTCCACCAATGGTTCGCCGACGCAGTGAAAACCGAGCAGGCACCGGTGGAAGCCAACGCCATGACCTTGGCCACAGTCGATCAGGACGGTCGGCCGCATTGCCGCATCCTGTTGCTCAAGGGGCTGGATGCCCAGGGCTTCACCTTCTTTACCAACTATGACAGCGCCAAGGGCCAGCAACTGGCCGCGAATCCGTTCGCGGCGATGACCTTTTTCTGGCCGACCCTGGAGCGCCAGGTGCGCATCGAAGGGCGAGTGGTGAAGGTCACGCCTGAAGAGTCTGATGCTTACTATCAGGTTCGCCCGCTGGGCAGTCGCCTTGGTGCCTGGGCTTCACCGCAAAGCCGGGTGATTGCCGGTCGCGCCGAGCTGGAAGCGCTGCTCAAGGACACCGAACAACGATTCAACGACAGCCAGCCTCACTGCCCCGAACACTGGGGCGGTTATCGTTTGCTGCCGGAGCGCATCGAGTTCTGGCAAGGCCGTTCGAGCCGCCTGCACGATCGCCTCAACTATCGCTCTCAAGGCGCTGACTGGATTCTTGAACGTCTGGCACCCTGAGCCGTCTACCGGTCGGGATAGTTTGCCGCAGCGGCTTCCAGCCATTGCGGCAGGTCTCGACGCTTGATCTTTTGCGCTTGAGCGTTCGCCAGTTGCTGGAGCATGAACGCTTTTTTGCGTTCGTCGCCTCCCGCCAGCGCTAACGCCAGATCGCGGTCCATCCAGCGTTTGATCCGCACGTAAAGCCACCAGTGGAAATACAGACCGGCGGCGGTGGTGACCACAATGATAAAGTAATCCATGGAAATCCTGTGCCCGCAGCGCAAATTGCGAAATTTGCCGTTACCGTGTGATGAATTCGTTTAAGTGCCTGTACAAGGCCTGAATCGAAACAATTTTATCCAGGCGATGCCGTGACAGGCGTCAAGCTGCGGAGTTTAATGGTTACCTGTCCTTTGGAGTTGATTCTATGCGTAAGTCTGTTCTGC
The DNA here is from genome assembly GCF_005502415.1 of Pseudomonas sp. G(2018). Classification (NCBI taxonomy): domain Bacteria; kingdom Pseudomonadati; phylum Pseudomonadota; class Gammaproteobacteria; order Pseudomonadales; family Pseudomonadaceae; genus Pseudomonas; species Pseudomonas sp. G(2018). The sequence continues at coordinate 32,201 of NZ_SCOO01000025.1, forward strand.
TGGTTGCTTCCTTTTCCACGATGGCGATGTTGCTCACTGGCTGCCAATCGAGCCTGACCGGTGACTCCTACTCCCGTGACGAAGCGCGTCGCGTGCAGACCGTTCGCATGGGCACCATCGAAGCATTGCGTCCGGTAAAAATCGAAGGCACCAAAACCCCGATCGGCAGCATCGCCGGTGCCGCAGTCGGTGGCGTTGGTGGCAGCGCCATCGGTGGCGGTAAAGGCAGCATCGTCGCTGCAGTCATCGGCGCAGTCGCCGGTGGTCTGGTAGGTTCGGCGGCCGAAGAGGGCCTGACCCGTACCCAGGGCGTCGAAATCACCGTGCGTGAAGACGACGGCAGCATGCGCGCCTACGTGCAGCAGGTTCAGGAAAACGAAGTGTTCCGTGTTGGCGAGCGTGTGCGTATTGCCACGGTTGACGGTACAAGCCGCGTTACGCACTAAGCGGGAATACAGGTAAAAGAAAACCCCGACCGGGTGACTGGTCGGGGTTTTTTGCGTGTGGCGAGGGATGGCGGAGTCTTTGGCTAAACCTGTTGTAGCGCGCTCTTGCGACTCGCCGCCGCCGTCACCGCATAACCGATCAATGCCGCCAGGATCGAGCCGGTCAGAATCCCCATCCTATCCATCCCGGCGTATTCGCTGGCGCCAGGTACGAAGGCCAGGGAGCCGACGAACAAACTCATGGTGAAGCCGATGCCACAGAGGATCGCCACGCCCAGCACCTGGCCCCAGTTGGCGCCCTGGGGCAGGGCGGCGATGCCGGACTTCACTGCCAGCCAGGTCAGGCCGAACACGCCAATGGTTTTGCCCAGCAGCAGGCCGATTGCAATGCCCATCGGCACGTGATGGGTGAAGCTTTCGACGGTCACGCCGCTCAGGGACAGGCCGGCGTTGGCGAAGGCGAACAGCGGCAGGATGCCGTAGGCCACCCATGGGTGCAGGGCGTGCTCCAGGGTCAGCAGTGGCGAGGGTTCAGCGTTTTTCGTGCGTAGCGGAATGCAGAAAGCCAGGGTCACACCGGCCAGTGTGGCGTGCACACCGCTCTTGAGTACGCAAACCCAGAGGATCAGGCCGATGATCATGTACGGGCCGAGCTTGACCACACCGAGTCGGTTCATGCCGATCAGAGCCGCGATGCAGGCCGCGGCCAGCGCCAGGGACAGGGTCGACAGCGCACCGGAATAGAAGATCGCAATGATGATGATCGCGCCGAGGTCGTCGATGATCGCCAGGGTCATCAGGAACAGCTTCAACGATACCGGAACCCGTTTGCCCAACAGCGCCAGCACGCCAAGGGCGAAAGCGATGTCGGTGGCGGTTGGGATCGCCCAGCCGCTCAGGGCCGGCGGGTTGTCACGGTTGAGGAACCAGTAGATCAGCGCCGGCACCACCATGCCACCGATGGCGGCCGCGCCGGGCAGGACGATTTGCGAGGGCTTGGACAGTTGCCCGTCGAGGACTTCGCGCTTCACTTCCAGGCCGATCAGCAGGAAGAACAGGGCCATCAGGCCGTCGTTGATCCACAGCAGCAGCGGCTTGGCGATCTTCAACGCACCGACCTGGGCCACCACGGGCGTGTCCAGCAAACCGTTATACAGCCACGACAGCGAGGAATTGTTGATGATCAAAGCCAGAATGGCAGCGGCGATCAACAGAAGACCGCTGGCAGCTTCCAACTGAAAGAAACGCGTGAAAGTGCTACGCAGAGGCAAAGTCGCTCTCCATTAATCGATTCAAAAGGTCGAACACCCTAACCCGTGCCCTTAGAAGTTAAAACAAAAGTTATATTCTTTTTTGTTATATGTCGTTACAAGCGGCCTTTCTTCAACGCAGCTGAGCCTAGCAGTTGCCAGGCGTATTGAACTTCAGCTGTACCTGTGCGGGATGTAGGATTTTTCCTAAGCTTGGTGATTGAGCCAGACTCCTGCCCGAGCCAACGAGAAAACCAACATGAGCGACAACCGACAGTGGGCCCGCGAAGCCATCCGGATCATCGAAGCCGACTTCCAGCGCAGCGCCGACACCCACCTGATTCCTTTGCCGCTGCCGGGTTTTCCGGGCATCGAGTTGTATTTCAAGGATGAATCCAGCCATCCCACCGGCAGTCTCAAACACCGCCTGGCCCGTTCCCTGTTTCTGTATGCGTTGTGTAACGGCTGGCTCAAGCCCGGTGCGCCGGTGATTGAGGCCTCCAGCGGCTCGACGGCGATTTCCGAGGCGTATTTCGCCCGTTTGTTGGGGGTGCCGTTCATTGCGGTGGTGCCGGCCAGCACGTCCAAAGAGAAGATCGCGCAGATTGCTTTCTACGGTGGCCAGACTCACTTGGTCGCCGATCCGACACAGATTTACGCTGAGTCCGAGCGCCTGGCGCGGGAACATGATGGGCATTTCATCGACCAGTTCACCTATGCCGAGCGCGCCACCGACTGGCGGGCGAACAACAACATTGCCGAATCGATCTTCCAGCAGATGCGTTTCGAAAAGCATCCGGAGCCGAGCTGGTTGATTTCCAGTCCGGGCACCGGCGGCACCACGGCCACCCTGGGGCGGTACGTGCGCTATCGCCAGCATTGCACGCGTGTGCTGTGTGCCGATGCCGAGCGTTCAGTGTTCTTCGATTACTACCTGACCGGTGACGCCAGCCTGCGCCTGGATCACGGTTCGCGAATCGAAGGCATTGGCCGGCCACGGGTAGAAGCGTCGTTCCTGCCCAAGGTCATCGACGCGATGGTCAAGGTGCCGGATGCGCTGTCACTGGCAGCCATGCATTACCTGGCCGAGCGGTTGGGCCGGCATGTCGGCGGATCGAGCGGAACCAACCTGATCGGCGCACTGATGGCGGCGCAGCAAATGGCGGCAGCTGGGGAGACGGGGTCGATCGTCGCGATCCTGTGTGACAGCGGCGAGCGCTATGCCACGACTTACTACGACCAGAAATGGCTCAAGGCCGAGGGGTATGAGTTGAGCGGGTTGATGGCAGTGGTAGCGGCGAGCGTCGAACAGGGCGTGGCGCTGCCGGCCAGCGTGTTGCGCGCCAATATCTGACACACTGAAGAACAAATGTGGGAGCGGGCTTGCTCGCAAATACGGTTTCAGTTTCAACAGAGATGTTGGCTGATCCACCGCTTTCGCGAGCAAGCCCGCTCCCACAGGGATTTGTATCAGGCCTCGATGCCGAGAATGTCTCGGGCAACGGCCTCGGCAATGCGAATCCCATCTACACCCGCCGACAAAATCCCCCCCGCATAACCCGCGCCTTCACCGGCCGGGAACAAGCCCTTCACGTTCAGGCTCTGCATCGACTCGTTACGGGTGATCCGCAGTGGCGACGAGGTGCGGGTCTCGATTCCGGTCAAGACCGCGTCGTGTAACGAGTAGCCGCGAATCTGCTTCTCGAATGCTGGCAAGGCTTCGCGAATGGCTTCGATGGCGAAGGCTGGCAGGGCCAGCGCCAAGTCACCCAGGGCAACACCCGGCTTGTAGGACGGTTCAACGCTGCCCAGTTCGGTGGACGGCTTGCCCGCAATGAAGTCGCCGACCAGTTGCGCCGGTGCTTCGTAGTTGCTGCCGCCCAGTACATAGGCGTGGGACTCCAGGCGTTCCTGCAACTCGATACCGGCCAGCGGACCGCCCGGATAGTCGACTTCCGGGGTAATCCCGACGACGATCCCGGAGTTGGCGTTGCGTTCGTTACGCGAGTATTGGCTCATGCCGTTGGTGACCACGCGGTTCGGCTCGGACGTCGCCGCCACCACGGTGCCGCCCGGGCACATGCAAAAGCTGTAGACCGAGCGGCCGTTCTTGGCGTGGTGCACCAGTTTGTAGTCGGCGGCGCCCAGTTTCGGGTGGCCGGCGTATTTGCCCAGGCGCGCGCGGTCGATCAGCGACTGCGGGTGCTCGATACGGAAACCGACCGAGAACGGCTTGGCTTCCATGTACACGCCACGGCCGTGGAGCATGCGGAACGTGTCGCGGGCGCTGTGGCCGAGGGCCAGGATCACGTGTTTCGAATGAATCTGCTCGCCGCCGTGGAGTTCGACGCCGACCAGTTGCCCGTCTTCGATCAGCACATCGGTGACCCGCTGCTGAAAGCGCACTTCACCGCCGAGGGCGCGGATCTCTTCACGCATGTTTTCCACGACGCCGGTCAGACGGAACGTACCAATGTGCGGTTTGCTGACGTAGAGGATTTCTTCCGGCGCACCGGCCTTGACGAACTCATGCAGGACTTTGCGGCCAAGGAATTTTGGGTCCTTGATCTGGCTGTAGAGCTTGCCATCGGAGAACGTCCCCGCACCGCCTTCGCCGAACTGCACGTTGGATTCGGGGTTGAGTACGCTTTTGCGCCACAGGCCCCAGGTATCCTTGGTGCGCTGGCGCACATCGGGGCCGCGCTCGAGGACGATCGGCTTGAAGCCCATCTGCGCCAGCAGCAGCCCGGCGAAAATGCCGCAGGGTCCGAAGCCGACGACGATCGGACGCGCGCTCAGGTCGGTCGGCGCCTGGCCAACCATTTTGTAGCTGACATCCGGTGCCACGTTGACGTTACGGTCATCGGCGAACTTGTGCAGCACCGCGGCCTCATCGCGAACGTTGAGGTCGATGGTGTAGATGAAGCACAGCTCGGAGGATTTTTTGCGCGCATCGTAGCTGCGCTTGAACAAGGTGAAGTCGAGCAGATCATCGCTGGCGATGCCCAGGCGTTGCACGATGGCAGGGCGCAGGTCTTCATCGGGATGGTCGATCGGCAGCTTGAGTTCAGTGATTCGTAACATGACGGGATCCGGTTCGCGGGGCGCACAACTGCGCCAGGGCGTTTGAAGGCGGCGATTATAAGCCGCAAAGACCGGGTCCCGTGAGGCTTAAACGATCAGTCGTCGCGCGATCCGCCGAAATACCCGCAACCGCGTTGCACCTGGCCGTCGATACGCAGCTCGGCACTCATGTGCAGGACGCTGCCGCTGCTGCTGTCGACGCAGCGTTGCGGCGCGACCCACAGTTCGATGTGTTGATTATTGGCTTCGGTACTGAGATTGAAGCGGCCATCGCCCAGTTGCTCTTCGACGTAGGGGACGGCCAAGGGTGGTTGGGCGACGCGGTCGATGATCATGCCTTTACCGCTGACTCTCACACTCCACTCGGGCTCATGGCCAGTCGCGCGCAGGATCAGCTTTTTGAAGTCGGGATCGTCACAGGCGTGACCTGTCTGCTCGATGCGATACAGCTGTTCAATGTCGAGTTGACCGTCGCCGGAACCGGAAACGATCCGCCCGCGCACATCGGCAAACAGCTTGCCCTGGGCATCGGCCAGGCTCGCGGCCTGTTGCAGGACGCTGGTGCCGCCCGTGTCGTTGACTGCATAACGGCGTTGCTCGCCGCAGGGCTGGAACAACAGTTTGCCGTCGGCGGCACTCAACTGGCCTTGCAGGCGGGTCTGGCCCACGTGTGAGGCGCTTTCACGCGAACCGTCGAGCAACTGACAGGCTGCGAACAAGGGGAGCAGGGCAACAAGGACTAAGGAACGGGCAACACGCATCTTGGGGTCTCCTGACAAGTGCCGCCACGTTACTCAGCCTGACCGTTCATCACAACCCTGCCAACGGGTATCAATCACCCTGTAGGAGCGAGCTTGCTCGCGAAAAACGTGAAGGCGCCGCTTTCATTCAGATAGCCCTTGTCATCATTAATGCCCATCGCGAGCGATCGAGCGTCGACCGGCTGCTTCTACAGCGAGCGTGTTGTGTTAGCCCACGTGAAAGGTCTGACCAGTCTGCAAGCCTTCGACACTTTTGGCGTAGGCCAATGCCACATCCGCCGCAGGAACCGGTTTGAAGCCGCGGAAGTAAGGGGCGTATTTACCCATGGCTTCGACCAGCACGTTCGGGCTGATCGAGTTGACCCGCAGGCCGCGTGGCAGTTCGATGGCTGCGGCACGGACGAAGCTGTCCAGCGCGCCGTTGACCAGCGCTGCCGAGGCGCCACTGCGGATCGGGTCGTGGCTGAGCACACCGGTGGTGAAGGTGAACGATGCGCCGTCATTGGCAAACTCGCGGCCGATCAGCAACAGATTGACCTGGCCCATCAGCTTGTCTTTCAGGCCCAGGGAAAAACTCTCTTCGGTCATCTCATCCAAGGGGGCGAAGGTCACGTTGCCGGCGGCGCTGATCAGCGCATCGAACTTGCCGGTTTGCTCGAACAGTTTGCGAATCGAGGCGCTGTCGCTGATGTCCACCTGAAAGTCGCCGCTGTTGCGGTTGATGCGCACGATTTCGTGGCGTTGGGACAGTTCCTTGTCGATGGCCGAACCAATGGTGCCGCCCGCGCCGATCAAAAGAATTTTCATGTTGCCGTTCCTCCACTGGATTGAATGTGGGTTCAGTTTAGAGTGGTTTTTTCTGCTGATAAGCGCGCTAATAGGCAACCTTTGGTTTTCAAATGGAAACAATCCATGAGTGAAATGGATGATCTGGCGGCGTTCGCCGTATTGGTCGAAGCGGGCAGTTTTACCTTGGCCGCCCAGCAGCTCGGTTGCAGCAAGGGGCAGCTGTCCAAGCGTATCAGCCAACTGGAAACGCAATTTTCCGTGGTGTTGCTGCAACGCACCACACGACGCCTGAGCCTGACGGCAGCCGGTGCGGCGTTGTTGCCACAAGCCCAGGCGCTCGTAGTACAAGTGGAGAGGGCGCGTCAGGCCCTGGCACGATTGAAGGACGATATGGCCGGTCCGGTCCGTATGACAGTTCCGGTGTCGCTGGGAGAAACCTTCTTCGATGGCTTGCTGCTGGAGTTCTCGGCCAAGTACCCCGAGGTGCAGATCGAACTGGAGCTCAACAACAGTTACCGCGAACTGGCGCGCGACGGCTTCGATCTGGCGATCCGCTCTGACGTGGCCATTGACCAGCGACTGGTGGCGCGTCCGCTGCTGGCCTGGCACGAGATGACCTGCGCGAGCCCGGCCTATCTGGAGCAATACGGCGAACCGCAGACACCCCGGGCGTTGGCCGAACACCGATGCCTGCTCAACAGTCATTACAGCGGTCGTGAGGAGTGGCTGTATCACCAGCAACACGAACTGCTGCGGGTGCGGGTCTCCGGGCCGTTCGCCAGCAACCATTACAACCTGCTGAAGAAAGCGGCACTGGCCGGCGCCGGTATTGCCCGTTTGCCGTCTTACCTGCTGCCGGCGGAATTGGCTGACGGACGTTTGCGCTGGCTGTTGCGTGACTATCAGACCCGAAGCATGCCGATGTACCTGGTGCATCCGTATCAGGGCGGTTTGCCGAAACGCACGCAGGTGCTGGCGGATTATTTGATGGGGTGGTTCAAGCGCAGTGGGGAAGCGCTGGATCGGCTATAAAACCGAAAGCGCACATCCTGTGGGAGCGAGCCTGCTCGCGAATGGGGGCGTGTCAGATACATCAATGTTGAATGTCCCACCGCTTTCGCGAGCAGGCTCGCTCCCACAGGGGGGGCAACGTCGCTGTTGAGACTGGCGCAAAAAAAAACGGCCCGCGAAGGCCGTTTTTTTGTTTACCGCAAAGGCTCAGCCACCGAGGTAGGCGTCACGCACTTTCGGATCGGTCAGCAGCGCTTCACCGGTGCCGGTCATCACCACCCGGCCGTTTTCCAGCACGTAGGCACGGTCAGCGATTTTCAGCGCCTGGTTGGCGTTCTGCTCGACCAGGAACACCGTCACACCGTCCTTGCGCAGCTGTTCGATGATGTCGAAGATCTGCTGGATGATGATCGGAGCCAGGCCCAGCGACGGTTCGTCGAGCAGCAACAGCTTGGGCTTGCTCATCAGCGCACGACCGATGGCGAGCATCTGCTGTTCGCCGCCGGACATGGTGCCGCCGCGCTGGTTGAAGCGCTCTTTCAGGCGTGGGAAAAGTCCGAGGACCTTGTCCATTTGTTCCTGATAGTCGCCCTTGGCCGTGAAGAAACCGCCCATGGACAGGTTCTCTTCCACGGTCAGGCGGGAAAACACCCGACGGCCTTCCGGAACCACGGCGATGCTCTTGCGCATGATCTGCGAGGAGTCCTGGCCGACCAGTTCTTCACCCATGTAGCGGATGCTGCCGCTGTGGGCCCGAGGCGAACCGCACAGGGTCATCAGCAGCGTGGACTTGCCGGCACCGTTGGCGCCGATCAGGGTCACGATTTCGCCCTGGCGGACTTCGACGTTGACGCTGTGCAGGGCCTGGATCTTGCCGTAGAAGGTGGAAACGTTTTCGAACTGCAGCATTTACGCTTCCCCCAGGTAGGCTTTGATCACTTCAGGATTGTCGCGGATCTCATCCGGCGTACCGTTGGCCAGAGGCGTGCCCTGGTTGATCACGACGATGTGGTCGGAAATGCTCATGACCAGTTTCATGTCGTGTTCGATCAGCAGCACGGTGACATTGTGCTCTTCACGCAACACGCTGATCAGCGCCTTCAGATCTTCGGTTTCCTTCGGGTTCAGGCCGGCGGCCGGTTCGTCGAGCATCAGGATCCGCGGACGGGTCATCATGCAGCGGGCGATTTCCAGGCGACGTTGCTGACCGTAGGCCAGGGTGCCGGCCGGACGGTTGGCGAATTCACGCAGGTTGACCTTGTCCAGCCAGTACTCGGCGTATTCCATGGCCTCGCGCTCGCTTTTGCGGAACGACGGGGTCTTGAACAGGCCGGACAGGAAGTTGGTGTTCAGGTGACGATGCTGGGCGATCAAGAGGTTCTCGACCGCGGTCATGTCCTTGAACAACCGCACGTTCTGGAAGGTACGCACCACGCCTTTGAGAGCGATCTTGTGGCCCGGCAGGCCTTCGATCTGCTCGCCGTCCAGCAGGATGCTGCCGCCGCTCGGCTTGTAGAAGCCGGTCAGGCAGTTGAACACGGTGGTCTTGCCGGCGCCGTTGGGGCCGATCAGTGCAACCACTTGTTTCTCTTTCACGCTCAAGGCAACGCCGTTGACCGCCAGCAAGCCGCCGAAGCGCATGCTCAGGTTTTCTACTTTAAGGATCTCGCGGCTCATTTGCGCAGCTCCATGTGAGGACGTTGCATGGGCAGCAGACCCTGAGGGCGCCAGATCATCATCAGTACCATCAAGGCACCGAACATCAACATGCGGTACTCACTGAACTCACGCATCATTTCCGGCAACAGGATCATCACCACGGCGGCCAGGATCACACCCAACTGCGAGCCCATACCACCCAGTACCACGATGGCGAGGATGATCGCCGACTCGATGAAAGTGAAGGACTCCGGCGTGATCAGGCCTTGACGGGCAGCGAAAAAGCTACCGGCGAAACCGGCGAAACTGGCGCCCAGGGTAAAGGCCGACAGTTTGATCACGGTAGGGTTGAGACCCAGTGCGCGGCAGGCGATCTCGTCTTCGCGCAGTGCTTCCCAGGCGCGGCCCAGCGGCATGCGCAGCAGGCGGTTGATGACGAACAGCGCAGCCAGTGCCAGGAGCAGCGCAACCAGGTAAAGGAAGATCACCTTGTTGATCGAGTTGTATGCCAGACCGAAGTATTCGTGGAAAGTCTGCATGCCTTCGGCGGCTTTACGTTCGAAGGTCAGGCCGAAGAACGTCGGTTTCTCGATGTTGCTGATGCCGTTCGGACCGCCGGTGAGGCCGGTCAGGTTACGCAGGAACAGACGGATGATTTCACCGAAGCCCAGGGTCACGATCGCCAGGTAGTCGCCACGCAGACGCAGCACCGGGAAACCGAGCAGGAAGCCGAAGGTGGCCGCCATCAGGCCGGCAATCGGCAGGCAGATCCAGAAGCTCAGGCCGTAGTAGTGCGACAGCAGCGCATAGCTGTAGGCGCCGACGGCGTAGAAGCCGACGTAACCGAGGTCGAGCAGGCCGGCCAGGCCGACCACGATGTTCAGGCCCAAGCCGAGCATCACGTAGATCAGCACCAGCGTCGCGATGTCCACCGCGCCGCGAGAACCGAAGAACGGCCAGATCAGCGCACCGGCGATCAACGCAATGATGAACCAGCGTTGGGTACTCGGCAGGGTCAGGAAGTTGGTGGCCTTGGCCGGTATCAGCGGCATGCCTGGCGAGGAGCGCCAGGCCGAGCTGATCTGCTGGTCGAACAAGACACGCAGGAACATCAGCACCGAACACACGGCGATGGTGATCAGCGTCGCGGTGCTGGTGCCGTGGACTTCGAGGTGGATACCGACGATGGTCAGCTTCAGACCCAGTACCGGGTAGGCCACGGCCCACACCAGCAAGGCGCTGAAAAACGCCTGTTTAAGATTCCTAGTCATACTTTCTCAACCTCCGGACGGCCCAGCAGGCCGGTTGGCCGGAACAACAACACCAAAACCAAGAGACCGAAGGCTACGACGTCCTTGTACTGGTCGCCGAAGATATCGGCACCGAAAGCTTCTGCCACACCCAGTACCAGCCCGCCGAGCATGGCGCCCGGAATGCTGCCGATACCGCCCAGTACCGCGGCGGTGAAGGCCTTGAGGCCGACCAGGAAACCGGCGTTCGGGTTGATCACGCCGTATTGCATGCTCAGCAGCACGGCCGCGATGGCCGCCAGCGCGGCACCGATGACGAAGGTCAGGGCGATGATGTTGTTGGTGTTGATACCCAGCAGGTTGGCCATCTTGATGTCTTCGGCACAGGCGCGGCAGGCGCGGCCCAGGCGAGAGCGGGAGATGAACAGCGTCAGGCCGAGCATGGCGATCAGGGTCACCACGAACACCACGATTTGCATGTAGGAAATCAGCACTTCATGTGCGCCACCTGGCCCAAAGGCAAAGTTGCCCGGAATCAGGTTGGGAATGGATTTGTCCTTGGAGTCTTGCGCCAGCAGAACCGTGTTCTGCAGGAAGATCGACATGCCGATGGCGGAGATCAGCGGGATCAGACGGTTGCTGCCGCGCAAGGGGCGGTAGGCAATCCGTTCGATGCTGTAGCCGTAGGCACTGGTGACGACGATGGTCGCCAGGAAAGCGGCGGTCATCAACAGCGGAACACTGTCGAGTCCCATCATGGCCAGCCCGGCGATGGCGATGAACGCCACGTAGGAGCCGATCATGTACACCTCGCCGTGGGCGAAGTTGATCATTCCAATGATGCCGTAAACCATCGTATAGCCGATGGCGATCAGGGCATACGTGCTGCCAATGGTCAAACCATTAACCAGCTGTTGGAAGAAGTGATAGATGTCAGGCATTACAGCGCTCCTAAAAACCTGATACGCATTTCACTGGTGGAGTCATTTTCCCGCCCGATCCCGTGGATCTGCATCCACTTCGAATTCGGGGTTTGCCAGCGAACCGCTGATGACGGTTTTGAGATTTTCAGGTGGGGAGACTAGCGGATCACGCCAGCGCGGCCCAGGTACGTTCGTAAAACAAAGCCCACGGCAGGCCGTGGGCTTTATTGGCAGTCAGTCAGGCAAGGCCTTACTGAGGCTTGGCTTCAGTTTTTGGTTTGCCGAAGTGCCACTCGTAAACCACAAATTTGAAGTCTTTCAGGTCGCCCTTGTCGTCGAAGCTCAGGTCGCCGGTTGGCGTCTTGAAGGTGCCTTTGTGGATGGCTTCAGCCACTTTGGCGGTGTCTTCGGACTTGGCAGTCTTGATGCCTTCGGCGATCACTTCCACAGCCGAGTAGGCCGGGAACACGAACGGACCGCTCGGGTCTTCTTTCTTGGCTTTGAACGCGTCAGCCAGGGCGACGTTGGCCGGATCCTGGTCGAAGGATTTCGGCAGGGTCACCAGCAGGCCTTCGGAGGACTTCTGAGCGATCTGCGAGATCGAATCGTTACCCACGCCTTCCGGACCCATGAACTTGGCTTTCAGGCCTTTTTCATCCGCTTGACGCAGGATCAGACCCAGCTCCGGGTGGTAGCCGCCGTAGTAGACGAAGTCGACGTTGGCTTGCTTGAGCTTGGCGATGATCGAGGAGAAGTCTTTGTCGCCGGCGTTGATGCCTTCGAACACGGCAAGCTTGGTGCCTTTCTTCTCGAGGGTTTGTTTGACGGCGGTGGCGATGCCTTCACCGTATTGCTGTTTGTCGTGCAGGACAGCAACGATTTTCGGTTTTACGAAATCGGCGATGTAGTTACCGGCGGCAGGGCCCTGGGCGCTGTCCAGGCCGATGGTGCGGAACACCATTTTGTAACCACGGGTGGTGATGTCCGGGCTGGTGGCAGCCGGGGTGATCATGATCACGCCTTCGTCTTCGTAGATGTCCGAAGCCGGTTGAGTGGAGCTGGAGCACAGGTGGCCGACCACGAATTTAACGCCGTCGTTGACGACTTTGTTCGCGACCGCTACCGCTTGTTTTGGATCACAGGCGTCATCGTATTCAACGGCTTCGAGTTTCTTGCCGTCTACGCCGCCTTTGGCGTTGATCTGTTCGATGGCCATTTTGGCGCCACTGAACTGCATGTCGCCGTATTGGGCTACAGGGCCGGTTTTAGGGCCGGCGATGCCGATCTTGATGGTGTCAGCTGCGAACGAATGGCTGGCAACCCCGGCCAGAACCATAGCGGCAAACAGTTTGGAAATCTGCTTAGTAGCCTTAGTCATAGTGCTCCACTCTTACTGTTGTAGTTTTTATAGTCCTGGCGCCGTCGGCAGCAGAACCGGGTCAGTATCTACGACATTCCCCGGAAAAGCCCCTCGGCAACTGTACCGGTACAGTGTAGAGCGCCGATTGTCAGCCTGGGAAGCTGGCGCCAGGGGGCAAAACTTGAGGGTGTCGCTTTTTTGAAAGAAAAAGTCAGAATTGCGGCGGGGTGTTGACGGGCTTATAGCCAGATTCCGTGCATTCCTTGGCTTTCCTGCGCTTTTCGTTCAGTGACACAAATTGCATCTGGGTTTTTCTGCCCGACCACCGACGTTATCATTGCGTCGATTTCTTTTCCGGACCGGACCCATGACTGAAGAACCTAGCACCCTCTATGCCAAGCTGCTTGGTGAAACCGCATCTATTACCTGGAAGGAGTTGGAGCCGTTCTTTGCCAAGGGTGCCCTATTGTGGGTCGACCCCGGCCTGGATTTGATCGCCGCCGCCGAGGCCGTGGCCACCGACGAAGGCGAGAAAGTGGCTGCCTGGCTGGCCTGTGACAAGGTCGCCAAGCTGTCTGAAACGCGGGCGCTGGATCTTTTCGAACGTGATCCGCAGTTGTGGGCAGTGGTGGTTTCGCCGTGGATCCTGATCCAGGAAAGAGCAAAGGCTTGAAAGTGCGCACTCGTTTGGTGCGCGTCGCCGCTGACCAAAAGTGTGTAGCCGAGTAGCGTGATGGCACGTTGCCGTAGAGAAAAGCCACAGCTTCACGGTGACGTAAACGTAACGGGAACAGTTGAGCGGGCAGCTTGAGGGCTGCTCAATTGTTTCTGGGTGTTGGAATTGCGTGAATCCGAGGAAGTCTTCGCGAGCAGGCTCGCTCCCACAGGATTCAGTGATGACCTTGTGGGAGCGAGCCTGCTCGCGAAGGGAACGACGCGGCTTAGAAGGTTTTACCTGTGTGGTTATTCAGCGAAATAACCTTGGTCTTGCCGATGCGGTGACGGTAGATCTCACGCAGGTATTTGATCGCTTTCTTCACGCAATCGCGCGACAAACGAATGTCGTTGATCGAGACGAACTTGTCCTTGTCGTTGATCAGCTCGCGGTATTTCTTCTCGTACATCGGTTTGATCGCGTACCAGTTGGTATCGAGGATCTTCGCCGGGTTCTCGAACTCGTTGAGCAAGTCATCAATCCGCGCTTCGTCGAACTCTTCGTTGACGATGAAGTCCAGCATCGAGTTATCCAGGGTTTCGTCGAAACGGTACGGACTGCGTGCGAAGCAACGTTTGATGAAGGCCACGATCAGCGTCAGGAAGTCGTCCGACAGGCACGGGCTCTTGGCGATCAGGGTGGTCAGCGACAGGTTGGCCGAGGCACCGATTACCAGTGCGTAGCGTTTGAGCGTGGTATTGGGGAACAGGTTGTTGAGATGGGTCTTCAACCGGTTCAGGTCCATGTAGGACAGCTTGTAGTCCTTCGGCAGCGAAACGATCGACACCACCGACGAGCAGTTCTTGAAGAAGTGCAGGTCGTGCAGGGCCGCCGCGTCGTAGCTGGAATTCTTGTACTGCTCCAGCGACGCACGATAGCGCTTGGACTCTATTGGCAGCAGGCTGATGCCTTCGATGGCCTGGGTGACCTTGTTGAAGTGCGGCAGGTCGATGGAGCGGAAGAACAGATCGTCGATGTTCAGGCGCTGCGGCTCTTTCTCGAACACTTTGAACTTGTCGCTGGTAGGCGCCGGGGTTTCCGGGACCACGGACTCGGCGTAGGCAATCGCCACCGGGCCGGCCAGGCTCATGAACAGGTCGTTGGCGTCCAGGCGAATGGTTTCGCCGATGTCGATGCCGGCGCGACGGAAATAGTTCTGGTCGTAGTCGGTCGTTACCGCTTGCGCCGTCAGAATGTTGAAGATCTGCTGCGAGATGTATTGGTTGGCGTGCTTTTCCATGGCATTGACATCAATGTTCTGGATGTTGCCGTCGTCGCTTTCTTCGGCGTAACGCATGATGTCGTTGGAAATCAGCATCATCGCGTTCCAGGGGCGGATGCGGCCCATGACGCTGGCTTCGCTGCTGTCTTCGTTGGCGAAGTTGTAGGAGAAGTCCCATTCTTCCGACAGGTATTTACAAAGCAGGCGACCGGCGTTGATGTGCAGCGCTTCGGACATTTCACTGCGGTGATCGGAAATGTTCGGCAGCACGCAGATGCCGCTGGTGAAAATCGGCTCGAAAACGAAGGAGTGACCGCTCTTGCTGTCGTGTTCATCCATCGGCTTGGTGTCGAACGTCTTGTTCATGTACGAGTGTTGCTGGGCCAGGCCGAATTCCGAAGCCATGCCCGAGCCAGTACCGCCGCCGGCACTGAAGATCGAGAAGTACAGGCGCGATTGGTTGGCCTTGATGCCGCAGCTGTCGATCAGGTACGAGTGAATCATCTTCCAGTCAGGGCTGGAGAAACGCTGGGTGTCCTTGTTCAGGATGATCTTGGCCAGGTATTGGCCGAGGATCGGCGCGTTACCGGCACCACCGGCGTGGACTTCCGACAAGTCCATGATTTTCATTTTGCTGTAGTCGCGCAGGAAACCGCTTTTTTCACCCTTGCGCGAGAAACGGATGCGACCGGCGATGTCTTTGTCGAGGTCGCCGAGCATCACCAGCGGCTCTACCAGGAACACCGGTTTGGTCGCCTTGTTCGGCATCAGGCGCAGGTTGGTGCGAATCCACTGGGCTGGGCTGTAGCCTTTTTCGGCATAGCGCTTGTCCGGCGACAGGCGGTCTTCACTGTTGAATTCGTTGAGGTAGAACTTGCGGGCGTTGTATACCAGCTCCGCCACATCCAGCGCGATGTTCGAACCGCAGCGGCCCAGGCCGATCAGGCACACTGACGGGAATTCCTGGTCGCTGTGCTGTTCGTTGTCGCCTTCAAGGTGCGGTGGACGCGGGAACACCATGTCGCGCAGGCCGTCGAGGTTGTCGAGGATGCGGTCGGTGTTGGTTTCGGTGAAATACAGGTATTGCTGGGTCGCCAGCGGGCGTGACGGGAGCAATGGCTTCGACGATGAAGGGCTGTTCGCCGCGGGGCTCAAGGTCAGGTCGGATACCGCAGTGGCCGGGTTGTTTTTGGAAGTCATTGTTCGCCATGTACCTGGGCTGGTTGGTCGGGCGACACGCTGTCGTCGAACCGTCACGGATGAGAACTCGCGTCTTTTATCAGCGCGTATTTGGCCCAAGCGTCAGAGCCGTGGCCTGAGCGTCGCTCGGGGGAATCCTTTCCTGAGTCATGATGAATCGGCCGATGTTCGGCGATCTTTAATCAAAAAGAGGCAAAATGATGTCAACACTACCTTCGTTGGGTTTCGCCGGAATCGGTCTGATGGGGCTGCCGATGTGTCGACGCCTGCTGGCGGCGGGTTATCCGCTGACGGTGTGGAACCGTAATCCGGCTAAATGCGCGCCGCTGGTCGAGGCGGGTGCCCGCCAGGTCGCGACCCCGGCAGAGTTGTGCCGGCACGCGGATCTGGTGCTGTTGTGCCTGGCGGATACCTCGGTGGTGCGTGAAGTGGTGTTTGGCGCGACCGGGGTGGTCGAAGGCGCGAAAAGCGGCCAGTTGCTGGTGGATTTCTCCAGCCTGGAACCCACCGCGACGCGGGAAATGGCGACAGAGCTTGTCAGTCGAACCGGCATGGGCTGGCTTGATGCGCCGGTGTCCGGTGGCGTGGTCGGTGCCGAGGCGGGGAGCCTGGCGATCATGGTCGGTGGCGATGCGGCGAATCTGGAACGCATCAAGCCCGTGTTGTTGAATCTGGGCCAGCGCGTGACCCACATGGGCGCTGTCGGAGCAGGGCAGGTGACCAAGGCCTGCAATCAGATGATCGTCGCCTGCAATGCGCTGGTGATTGCCGAAGTGGTGGCGCTGGCGGAGCGTTCCGGTGTCGATGCGAGCCTGATCGCCGAGGCGCTGGCCGGTGGTTTTGCCGATTCGAAACCTTTGCAGATCCTCGCCCCGCAAATGGCCGAGAGCCGTTTCGAACCGGTGAAATGGCATGTGCGGACCTTGCTGAAGGATCTGGACACGGCGGTGAAGTTTTCCCGCGAGCAGGGTTCGGCGACACCGATCAGCGGCCTGGCGGCGCAACTGATGCGACTGCATGGCGGGCAGGGGTTCCTGGAAAAAGACCCGTCTACATTAGTGCAGATGTACCGTGCACCAAATTCAACGACGTAGGGGTGTAGGTGTGCCTGCGCTGGTTGATTTCGTTCAACACCGGACGTAATTCAGCCAGCGGCACCGGCCGGCTGAGCAGGTAACCCTGAACGAAGTCACAATCTTGGCATTCGAGAAACTGGTATTGCTCGAAGGTTTCGACGCCTTCGGTGACCACGTCCAGATGCAGAGTGTGGGCCATGGCAATAATCGCCTGGACGATTTCCATGTCCTGGGTCGACTTGGGAATGTCCTGAATGAATGAGCGGTCGATTTTCAACGTGTTCAGCGGCAAGCGCTTGAGGTAGGCCAGAGACGAGTATCCGGTGCCGAAATCATCGATCGACAGCGACACTCCCAAGTCTCGAATCTGTCGCAGCAGCACCAGAGTGTCGGCGATATTGCCCATCAGGGCATTTTCGGTCACCTCCAGTTCCAGTCGTTGCGGCGCGACCCCCGCGCAGCGCAATGCCTGTTCGATTTTCCCCGCCAGTTCCTCGCGCGCCAGGCTCAGGGGCGAGCAGTTCACGGCGATCTTCAGGGCTTCGCACCCCTGGCGCGACAACTCACCGAGGTCTTCACAGGCTTTGCGCAGCACCCAGTTGTCCAGTTCGGTGATCAGGCCGTTGGCCTCGGCGAGGGGGATGAAGCGGTCAGGTGCGAGGAATCCGTGGACCGGGTGTTGCCAGCGAATCAATGCTTCAAGCTTGCTCACCTGGCCGGTTTTCAAGTCGTAGATCGGTTGGTAATAGAGCATCAGGCCGGTGTCTTCGCGCAGGGCATGGCGTAGCTCTTCCTCCAGTTGCAGCTCCAGCGTGGCACGGGCCTTGAGGTTGGCACTGAAGAAATTCAGGCCATTGCGCCCACTGCCCTTGGATTGATACAGCGCCAGGTCGGCGTTTTTCAGCAGCTCGTCGCAGGTCTTGCCGTCATCGGGAAACAGGCTGATGCCGATGCTGGTGGTCATGACCATGCGCCGCCCGGCCAGCTCGATGGGCTCCTTCATTTTCAACATGATGCGCTGCGCCATGTGCCGCGCTTCTTCGCGATCATGCAGGTTGATGAGCATGCAGAACTCGTCGCCACCAAAGCGCGCCACCACGTCCTCATGGCTGCGCACCGAGCCTTTGATGTGGCTGGCGATCACTTTGAGCAACTCGTCGCCGGCGTCGTGACCGAGGCTGTCGTTGATGCGCTTGAAATGGTCGATGTCCAGGAACAACACGGCGAGCATGCCGCCCCCATGGGTTTTCTCGATGAGTTTCTCGGCGAACAGCTGGTTGAAACCGCGGCGGTTGATCAGGTTGGTCAAAGGGTCGTAGTGCGCCACCTGTTGCAGCGACATGCGTGCCTGATCCAGTTGGGTGAGCAGTGAGTTGACCCGCTGCAGGTCATGCTCCTTGTGTTGCAGCTTCTTGTCCGCCAGCGCCGCACTGACGCTGCTGCCGATGATCAGCAGTGTCATCACCGCGACCGTCAGGCCCAACTGCAGATGGTTGTTTTCCCCGGGTTGGGTGAGGAGGCTACCGGTGGGCAGCACCAGATTGAAGGCGGCCATGCCGGTGAAATGCATGCTGATGATGCCTGTCCCGAGTACCAGGCTGGCGCTGTATTTGAGCAACTGATGGAACATCCCGGTGCCGTTGCGCAAGTAGTTCGCCAGCAGCAATGCCGCGAGGCTGGCGCCAATCGCCACCACGATGGAGAGAGCGAACAAGGTCGGTTGATAGTAGGCCATCGCCGGCGAGCGCAGGGCGGACATGCCCACGTAATGCATGGTGGCAATACCCAGGCCGATCCAGATCGAAGCCTTCAGGCATTGCCAAAAGTTCAAGGCAGGGCGACTGAGCGTGTGCATCGCCAGCCATGAAGCCAGCAGGGCGATCAACAGGGAGGCAAGGGTGATGGGTAGATGGTAATGCACATTGACCGGCGCCTGGAACGCCAGCATGCCGATGAAGTGCATGGCCCAGATCCCGCCGGCCAGGCACCCGGCACCGCCCCAGCGCCATAAGCGTCGGGAGGCGGGTTTTTCCGCATGGGCGACGCGCTCGGCCATGTCCAGCGTGGCAAAGCTACCGGCACAGGCAACCAGATAAGCCAGTAGCACCAGAAAAGGGTCATGTATGCAATTGAGTATGACCTGCCCGCTCTCTGGCAGCTCGGTAATGAAATGCAGACCAAGCCACTCCATAGCATGCCCCATGTTGTTTACCTGACCGGTGCAAGCAGCGCCGGCGAATGTCGTGAAGTATAGAGGTCAGGTACGGATCGCAAGCGGTAGTGGCAAATTGATGTCTACCATTTTGGAATGAGCGTTAGAGCGTTTGGAAATAACTCGTTGCATGAGCAGCTCCGGGCGCCATGGACAGGTATCAGCTTTACGAATAATTACAGACAGCGTTGGCGGGTCTGACTAGATTGCAGGTTCCGGGCTCGGATGCGCTGGCAGTGAAGCCCCATAACAATAAAAGAGACGGACCCATGCAGAACTCGACCCAAGCGGCGAATGCCTGGCGCATTCTGTTCCTGCTGTTCCTGGCCAACCTGTTCAACTTTTTCGACCGCACCATCCCGGCCATCATCATCGAACCGATCCGCATGGAGTGGCACCTCAGCGATTTTCAACTGGGGATCATCGGTACGGCGTTCACCATCGTTTACGCAATCGCCGGTCTGCCCCTGGGGCGGATGGCCGACACCGGTTCGCGCAGCAAACTGATGGGTTGGGGCCTGGCGACATGGAGCGGACTGACGGCGGTCAATGGCATGGTCGGCAGCTTCTGGAGCTTCCTGATCGTGCGCATGGGCATCGGAATCGGTGAAGCCAGCTATGCACCGGCTGCCAACTCGCTGATCGGCGACTTGTTTCCGGCTCATCGCCGGGCGCGGGCCATGGGTATTTTCATGCTGGGGCTGCCGTTGGGGCTGTTGCTGGCGTTCTTCACCATCGGCGCGATGGTCAAGGCGTTCGACAGCTGGCGTGCGCCGTTCTTCATCGCCGCAGTGCCGGGGTTGATCCTGGCGGTCTTCATGTTCTACATCAAGGAGCCCAAGCGCGGTGCGGCCGAAAGCGTGCAGGTGTCGCAGGAGAAGGTTGACCGGCCGATTCGTCGTGTCCTGGCGGTGCCGACCTTCCTGTGGCTGGTGCTGGCCGGCCTGTGCTTCAACTTCGCGACTTATGCCTGTAACTCGTTCCTGGTGCCGATGCTGCAGCGCTATTTCCTGATGCCATTGCAGGAAGCGGCAGTGGCGACCGGGGTCATTGTCGGCGTAACCGGATTGGTCGGCCTGACCCTGGGTGGCTGGATCGCGGACAAGATCCACCAGCGGGTGGCCAATGGTCGTCTGCTGTTCGCCGCGTTCAGTCTGATTATTTCTACCTTGTGCACGGCGTGGGCGCTGCATTCGGGGCGGATCGAGATCGGGGTGTTCGTGGCCGTTTTCAGTGTGGGCTGGCTGTTCGCCTATAACTTCTACACCTGCGTTTACACGGCGATCCAGGATGTGGTCGAGCCGCGTCTGCGGGCAACGGCCATGGCGCTGTTCTTCGCCGGGCTTTATCTGTTGGGTGGTGGTTTGGGGCCGGTGGTGGTCGGTGCCTTGTCCGATCACTTTGCGCACACGGCCATGTTATCGGCGGGTGCCGAACAGATGACCGAGGCGTTCAAGGCGGTCGGTCTGCATGATGCGATGTACCTGATTCCGGTGGCACTGTTTTTCACCATGGTGTTTCTGGTGCTGGCGTCGCGGTGTTTTGTAAGGGATGCCAAGCGGATGAAAGAGGGTTTGGTGGCGGTGGTTGAGCCTGAAGGTTCTGCGGCGACTGCATAATCGCCATCGCGGGCAAGCCCGCTCCCACAGGGGGCTGATTTGTGGGAGCGAGCCTGCTCGCGAAGGGGGCATCAGCAGCACTACAAAACTCAGGCAAATAAAAAGGCCCGCATCGCTGCGGGCCTTCTTGTTTACCGGTGGAGCAGGGGGGTTAACCCGCCACCAACACCCGGATCGCTTCCAGTCTCAGCGCAGCCTTGTCGAGCATGGCCAGGCCTTGCTCGCGTTGTTTGCGCAGGGCAACCAGTTCGCTGTCGCGTACGGTCGGGTTGACCGCTTGCAACGCGGTCAAGCGTGCCAGTTCTTCATCGGTATCAGCCGCCAGGCGACGTTGCGCCTCCGCCACTCGTTCGGCGTGACGCGGGTAGATCTTGTCTTCGCCGGCGTTGATCCGTGGCGTCAACTGATCGCGCTGTGCCTGGATGAACTTGTTGGCGCTGGCGCGCGGTACGCTTTCGAGTTGATCGTTCAGGGTCTCGAACGACACCCGGGCCGACAGGTCATTGCCGTTGGCATCGAGCAGGCAGCGCAATGCGGCCGGCGGCAGGTAGCGGCCCAGTTGCAGCGAGCGCGGGGCAACCACTTCGCTGACGTAGAGCAGTTCCAGCAATACGGTGCCGGGTTTCAGCGCCTTGTTCTTGATCAGCGCCACGGCGGTGTTGCCCATGGAACCGGACAGCACCAGATCCATGCCGCCTTGCACCATCGGGTGTTCCCAGGTGATGAATTGCATGTCCTCGCGGGACAGCGCCTGGTTGCGGTCGTAAGTGATGGTCACGCCTTCGTCGTCGCCCAGCGGGAAGCTGGCATCGAGCATTTTTTCGCTCGGCTTGAGGATCAGGGCGTTTTCCGAATGGTCCTCGCTGTCGATGCCGAAAGCGTCGAACAGGGTTTCCATATAGATCGGCAGGGCGAACTGGTCGTCCTGCTCAAGAATCGCGTCAACCAGCGACTCACCTTCGCCGGCACCGCCGGAATTGAGCTCCAGCAAGCGGTCGCGGCCGGTGTGCAGTTCGGCTTCCAGGCGCTCACGCTCGGTACGGGCTTCGTCGATCAGTGTTTGCCATTCGCCATCGTCGGCCTCTTCCAGCAGCGGCAGCAGGCGCGGGCCGAACTGATGCTGCAAGGCGTTGCCGGTCGGGCAGGTATTGAGGAACGCGTTCAACGCCTCGTGGTACCACTGGAACAGGCGCTCTTGCGGGCTGGTTTCCAGGTAGGGCACGTGCAATTCGATGGTGTGTTTCTGACCGATCCGGTCCAGACGACCGATCCGCTGTTCCAGCAGGTCCGGGTGGGACGGCAGGTCGAACAGCACCAGGTGATGGGAGAACTGGAAGTTGCGGCCTTCACTGCCGATTTCCGAACAGATCAGCACTTGCGCGCCAAATTCTTCGTCGGCGAAGTAAGCGGCGGCGCGGTCACGCTCGAGGATGTTCATGCCCTCGTGGAATACCGTGGCCGGAATGCCGGAGCGCACGCGCAGGGCGTCTTCCAGGTCCATGGCGGTTTCGGCATGGGCGCAGATCACCAGCACCTTGGTCCGCTTGAGCATTTTCAACTGGTCGATCAGCCACTCGACACGCGGGTCGAATTTCCACCAGCGTTCTTCTTCGGTGGCGTCCGGCTGGGCCTGGAAGCTGACTTCCGGATACAGCTCGGCGTGATCGCCCAGTGGCAGTTCGAGGTATTCGTCCGGGCACGGCAGCGGATACGGGTGCAGTTTGCGTTCCGGGAAACCCTGCACCGCGGTACGGGTATTACGGAACAGCACGCGACCGGTGCCGTGGCGATCCAGCAGTTCCCGCACCAGGCGGGCGCTGGCTTCGGTGTCGCCGTCGTTGACTGCGGTCAGCAGGGCTTCGCCTTCGTCGCCGAGGAAACCATGGATGGTTTTATGCGCTTGTGGCGACAGACGTCCCTGGTCCAGCAACTCCTGAACGGCCTCGGCCACCGGGCGATAGTTTTCGCTCTCGGCGCGGAAGGCGTGCAGGTCATGGAAGCGGTTCGGGTCAAGCAGGCGCAGACGGGCAAAGTGGCTGTCCTGGCCCAGTTGTTCCGGGGTTGCGGTCAACAGCAGCACGCCGGGAATGGTTTCGGCGAGTTGCTCGACCAGCGAATATTCAGGGCTGACCTGATCTTCGTGCCACACCAGGTGGTGCGCTTCGTCGACTACCAGCAAATCCCAGCCGGCGGCGAACAGCGCGTCCTGGGCCTTCTCGTCGTCCACCAGCCATTCCAGGGCAACCAGCGCGAGCTGGGTGTCTTCGAACGGGTTGGAGGCATCGCTTTCGATGAAGCGTTCTTCGTCGAACAGCGCGACCTGCAGGTTGAAACGGCGGCGCATCTCCACCAGCCACTGGTGCTGAAGGTTTTCCGGCACCAGGATCAGCACGCGATTGGCGCGGCCCGAAAGCAGTTGGCGATGGATCACCAGGCCGGCTTCGATGGTTTTGCCCAGGCCCACTTCGTCTGCCAGCAGAACCCGTGGCGCAATACGGTCGGCGACTTCACGGGCGATGTGCAACTGGTGCGCGATCGGTTGCGCACGCACGCCACCCAAACCCCACAGCGAGGACTGCAATTGGCGGCTGGTGTGTTCGAGGGTGTGGTAACGCAGGGAGAACCAGGCCAGCGGGTCGATCTGGCCGGCGAACAGGCGGTCGCTGGCCAGGCGGAACTGAATGAAATTCGACAGTTGGGTTTCCGGCAGGGTGACCACTTCGTTCTGGGCGTTGAGGCCGTGGTAGACCAGTAGGCCATCCATGTCGTCAACTTCGCGAACGGTCAGTTTCCAGCCTTCGAAGTGAGTGATGCTGTCACCCGGCGAAAACCTTACACGAGTGAGAGGCGCATTCCGTAGCGCGTACTGGCGAGTGTCGCCAGTGGCCGGATAGAGCACGGTCAGCAAGCGGCCGTCCTGTGCCAGAACGGTGCCCAAACCCAGCTCGGCTTCGCTGTCACTAATCCAGCGTTGCCCCGGTTGATACTGCTGCGCCATGCTGCCTGACTCCCACCTTGAAAAAGCGGGCTATCTTAACGGAATGAGGGCTTCAGGGCCAAAGGACTCTCAGAAAAACTCTCGGGTTTACGTTAGCCCACTTACAGGCGGTGCGTGGACTACGGCACCAACGAGTGCCAATTGGGTCACAGTTTGCGACCGATGGCTCAAGTCGCCATTCCCGCAGCCGACAGCCTGCAGACAGGAGACCCATTTATATGCTGCCACCGATGCTCCCCCTGAGTGCCGTGCCGATCACTTCCCAGCACGACCCGGTTCGCCCGCGCCCGGACATCGCGCCTGTGGTGCCGATGCAGGAGAGTTCCACCGACAGCACCATCGACCTGAAAAACCGCGACCGCGAAGAAGCCGTTCTGTTATTGCGCGAGGAACAGCGCCGACAGCAGGAGCGCGAGCGGCGCCGGCGTGAAGCCGATGATGATCCCGAAGCGCACCTGGCGATCCCCGGTGACGAACTCAATGCCGACAATACCGTACCGGTGGCGCCGCTGATGGAAGACCAGCCGCGCCAGGGCTTGTGGGTCGATATCGAGATTTGAGGGTGTGGCTGGTCAGCGCCGTCGCCAGACCTCATTATTGGCGCAACCCTGCCGAACGATGCGGCAGCTGAATTTCATTTCCAGCGATGCACTGAACGCCATGAGCCAAGACGACAAGCTGATCGACCTCAACGCCGAACGCGCCAAGCGTATCCATGACCTTAACGACAAACGCCTGAATGAAGTGCGCCAGGCGTTCGAACAGGCCATGCCGTTGGGGAAAGCGAAGAAAAGCCAAAAAACCAAAACGAAGAGCAAGCCGAAAAAGCGTTGAGCCCCCTGCATCGATTGATGCAGGTCAGTTTCCCCCTCCTTATATGCCCGGTCCCGGGCAACATTGATCCCGGTCAATATTCTCTCCTGCCCGATTGGTTAACTTAGCCCCATCGCAACAGGGCAACTGCAGGAGACGCGTCATGTTTTTCGACAACGTGGTGATCGCCGGAGTGCTGACCGTCAGCCTCATGCTGGTGTTTTTTGCAGGGTTCGGATTTTTTATCTGGAAGGATTCGCACAAACGGAAAAAACCGTAGGTCTTTCTGGACGCAATGAGCACGCAAGGCATTTTGGGCAACTTCGGTTGCCCTTTTTTTTTTGCCTGCGAAAATCTATCGGCCTTGGCAGAGTTCGCTGTGGGAGCGAGCCTGCTCGCGAAGTCGGAGGTCGTCGCAATGAAAATGGCGTCTGTTTGACCGCTTTCGCGAGCAGGCTCGCTCCCACAGCTGTTTCGTGGTGACTGGCAGCAATAAAAAAGGCGCGGTCCTCACGGAGCGCGCCTTTTTCGTACAACTGCGTATCAGCTACCCAGTGCCTTTGAAGCCAGCCAGAACAGACCGGCCGACAGGGCGACCGTGGCCGGCAGGGTCAGTACCCAGGCCAACAGGATGGTTCTGACGGTGCCGCCTTGCAGGCCGCTTTTGTTGGCGACCATGGTCCCGGCGACGCCCGAGGACAGGACGTGGGTGGTGGACACCGGCAGGCTGAAGATATTGGCCATGCCGATCATGCACGCGGCGGTGATCTGGGCCGACATGCCCTGGGCGTAGGTCATGCCCTGCTTGCCGATTTTCTCGCCGATGGTCAGTACCACGCGTTTCCAGCCAACCATGGTACCCAGGCCGAGGGCCAGGGCGACCGCCAGAATCACCCAGAACGGGGCGTATTCGGTGGTGGTGGTCAGGTCTTTGCGCAGTTTGTCCAGGTCAGCCTTTTCACGGGGGGCGAGGCCAGGCAACTTGGCGACTTTCTTCGCAGTATCGTCAAGGCACAGCAGGTAGCGGCGTACTTCGATGCGGCTTTCCGACGACAGCGAGTGGTAGTCAGCTACACCCTTGAGGGTACCCAGAAGGGCGTCGATGGTAGGTTCTGTCTGTTGCGGGTTGCAGCGGAATTTCTCCGGCAGATCGCCTGATACGCTTTTGCCCAGGGCCAGGAACTCGCCCAGGGAGTCGGCATTGCGCTTGTAGAACTGGCTCAAGTGCAAGGTGGCGTCGCGGGTACGTTCGATCTGATAGGTGGTGCTGTTCAGGTCAAGAACGAACTGCGCCGGCACGATACCGATCAGCACCAGCATGATCAGGCCGATGCCTTTCTGACCATCGTTGGAGCCGTGCACGAAGCTCACGGCCATGGCCGAGATCACCAGCACCAGGCGATTCCAGAACGGTGGGTGTTTCTTGTCGTCGATCTTGCGGCGCTGTTCCGGCGTCTTGTGCATCTTCGACAGCGGACGCCACCATTTAAGGCTGATCAGTACCAGTGCGGCGATCAGGAAACCTGCCATTGGCGAGAGCACCAGCGACATCGCGATATCGATCGCCTTTTGCCAGTTCACCCCGTCGCCCAGCGGAATATCGTTGATCAGGGCATTGGCCAGGCCCACGCCAAGGATCGAGCCGATCAGCGTATGGGAGCTGGAGGCGGGGATACCGAAGTACCAGGTGCCCAGGTTCCAGGTGATGGCTGCGGCGAGCAACGAGAACACCATCGCCAGGCCATGGCCGGTATTCACGTTGATCAGCAGCTCCACCGGCAGCAGGTGAACAATGGCATACGCCACGCCAACGCCGCCCAGCAACACGCCGAGGAAATTGAACACACCGGAAAAGAACACCGCCAGATGAGGCGGCATCGCTTTGGTGTAGATAACAGTGGCTACCGCGTTAGCGGTGTCATGAAATCCATTGATGAACTCGAAGGCGAGGACAAAAGCCAGGGCGAGCAAGAGGCTCACAAGCACCCAAGCATCCAGTCCGCTGAATAAATCGATCATGAAGGTTTTCTGACCCGGTCATAAGGGGGCGCGATTATGCCAGAAAAGACTGTCAATCGATGCACTAGCTGCTCATCGGTAACATTCTTCAACGAATTATTTTGCAGCCGCGCCCTGAGCCCCGGTGATTTTTCGGTGCTTGCAAGTCGTTGAATTTCTTTGGAAACGCTGTCGCCACAAGGGTTTCACTCGTTTGAAGGAGGGATTTGAACGCTTGTGTGAAATTTCTGAAGGAAGAGTCAGATATGAGCCTTTTACCCTGTCAGATGGGCAAGGTAGCCGCGGCCCGCTCGTAGCGGGCGCAAAAGGCAACATCAATACATCCCGCTTTTAACGGGAGCAAACGCAGACCCTGGAAGGATTCAAGCCGAGGTGCTTATGGCTCTTCGGCTTTGAGTTCCTTTTCCATTTTTTCCAGTTCTTGCTTGAATACCTGATCCTGAACGGTGGCGCGTTTACGCCAGGGCTTGCGTTCCGGTTCGGGTTGGGCGGCGTAGGTGGTGACTTCCCCGCCGTAAACTTCCTTGTAACGTTGTTCCTGGCGCTCAAGTTCCGCGCGCAGTTCGTCTTTCGTCACAGTGCTACCTGATTGAGTTGAGATGAATTCTGGTGAAACGCGCTGCGTTCAATGTATTGACCACGCTCGTCGAAAGGACAAGGCCCATAAAGGCATCGTTTTTACGGCAGGGCGATCAGTACGTCCATGTTGCAGGCGGCCACGGCACCAGAGATAAATAGCTGACGTAGCATCAGTTTCCTGTTTCGGCGAGCGCGTTGGCGATGCGGGTGCAGTCAGCGTCGGACACTTGCCGGGGGCAGCAGCGATGGAACATCGCGCCACCGGGTAGCGGGATCGGCGGGTAAAAAATCGCCTGGCTACTGATTTGCATTATAGCGAGCGATTCACAGAACACTATCGTCAAAGAGTTAAAAGTCGATCTTGATGTGTGATTGTTTTGGTTGGCCACAACTTTTACCGGCAACTAGTGCATTGGCCGATGTCATTGTGCAACGTTGCCTTTCTGGCGCCATTAAGTCGAACAACTTAGGGCAACTATATGCACCTTTAAATCGGTCTTCGGGTTTGCTTGAAAACATACGGGAAGGTGCGTATTTCGGATCGTTGGCAGGCTGAGAGGTCGATGGGGTCGATTGCGATTATCGGTCGATGGTTCGATAATCGCCCGATCTTGGTTGGCCGGGCTTGTTTGCCGGGCCCATGCCGCTTGTAATAGCTGCTGATCCGTGTGGGAAAAGGACCTTATATGAACGATCAATTGCGCAATTCCTTCGCGTCAGTGGCACCGCCGATCGTCGCATCGCCAGCCAAACGGATTCAAGCCCTGACCGGTGATCCGGATTTCATGACTTCTCTGGCTCGCGGGCTGGCTGTCGTGCAGGCGTTCCAGGAGCGCAAGCGGCACCTGACCATTGCTCAGATCAGCCACCGCACGGAAATTCCCCGCGCCGCGGTAAGACGTTGCCTGCATACCCTGATCAAACTCGGCTACGCCACCACCGACGGCCGCACTTACTCATTGCTGCCCAAAGTGCTGACCCTCGGCCATGCCTATGTTTCCTCGACGCCGCTGGCGGTTTCTGCCCAGCCGTACCTGGACCGCATGAGCGAGCAATTGCATGAGGCCTGTAACATGGCCACCCTGGAAGGTGATGACATTCTATATATAGCCCGCTCGGCGACCACTCAACGGCTGATTTCGGTGGACCTCTCGGTGGGCGGTCGGTTGCCGGCTTATTGCACATCGATGGGCAGGATCCTGCTGGCCGCCCTGGACGACACGTCGCTGGGGGAGTACCTCGACCACGCCGACCTGCAGGCCAAGACCAGCCGCACCATTCATACCCCCGAAGCATTGCTCGAATGCCTGCAGGAGGTACGGCAACAAGGTTGGTGCATCGTCGACCAGGAACTTGAGCAGGGTCTGCGTTCGATTGCCGTTCCGGTGTACGACGCTTCCGGCCAGGTGGTCGCGGCCCTCAACGTCAGCACTCATGCGGGACGGGTCAGCCGTAACGAACTGGAGCAGCGGTTTCTCCCCGGTTTGTTAAGCGCAAGCCGTGATCTGAGCGCCCAGCTGTTTGCCTAAGCTGTTCGATAAACGCACAGAGTCGCGTTTACTGAATTGACGCTGTTTCCCCTGGATTATTACTGTCGCGGCTGCGCCAGCGTCGGCTGGCCCCGTTCGACTGCGATCCATGGAATAAAAATAATGAACCAGCCTCAGTCTGCTGTAGGAAACTGCCTCGACGTGCAGTCCTTCATCAATGCTCAACCCATTTCGCGCTACCAATGGCGCGTAGTGATCCTGTGTTTCCTGATTGTCTTCCTTGATGGCCTCGACACCGCGGCCATGGGGTTCATCGCGCCGGCCCTGTCTCAGGACTGGGGCATCGACCGCGCCAGCCTCGGTCCGGTGATGAGTGCGGCATTGATCGGCATGGTTTTCGGCGCACTGGGCTCTGGCCCATTGGCTGACCGTTTCGGACGAAAAGTCGTACTGGTGGGGGCCGTGTTGTTGTTCGGTGCGTTCAGCCTGGCTTCGGCTTACAGCACCAACGTCGATCAATTGTTGGTGCTGCGCTTCCTCACCGGCCTTGGGTTAGGGGCCGGTATGCCGAACGCCACAACACTGCTCTCGGAATACACCCCGGAGCGCAAGAAATCCCTGCTGGTGACCAGCATGTTCTGCGGCTTCAACCTCGGCATGGCCGGTGGCGGATTCATTTCGGCCAAGCTGATTCCGGCGTTTGGCTGGCACAGCCTGCTGCTGATCGGTGGGATTCTGCCACTGATCCTTGCCGTCGTTTTGCTGTTCTGGCTGCCGGAATCGGCGCGCTACCTTGTCGTCCGTAACCGGGGCGCCGACAAAGTGCGCAAGACGCTGGCGCCCATCGACCCGGCGGTGGTCGCCCAGGCCGCAAGCTTCAGCGTGCCGGAACAGAAAACCGTGAAGGCGCGCAATGTGTTCGCGGTGATCTTCTCCGGCACCTACAGCGTCGGTACCTTGTTATTGTGGCTGACCTACTTCATGGGGTTGGTGATCGTTTATCTGCTGACCAGCTGGCTGCCGACCCTGATGCGCGACAGCGGCGCGAGCATGGAGCAAGCGGCGTTCATCGGTGCATTGTTCCAGTTCGGTGGTGTGCTTAGCGCAGTGGGCGTGGGTTGGGCGATGGACTGGTTCAATCCGCACAAGGTCATCGGCATTTTTTACCTGCTGGCCGGGGTGTTTGCCTACGCGGTGGGGCAGAGCCTGGGCAGTATCACGCTGTTGGCGACTCTGGTGCTGGTGGCGGGTATGTGTGTCAACGGTGCGCAATCGGCAATGCCATCGCTGGCCGCGCGTTTTTATCCGACCCAGGGGCGCGCCACCGGCGTGTCGTGGATGCTCGGCATTGGCCGTTTCGGCGCGATTCTCGGGGCCTGGATGGGCGCCACGCTGCTGGGTCTGGGCTGGAACTTCGAGCAAGTGCTGACGGCATTGGTGATTCCGGCGGCGCTGGCGACGGCGGCGGTGGTGATTAAGGGCGTGGTCAGTCATGCGGATGCGACCTGACAGGCTGAGCCGGAATCTTCAATGATTTTGGTGGCCTCTTCGCGGGCAAGCCTCGTTCCTGCAGGAATAGCGTAATCCTTGTAGGAGCGAGGCTTGCCCGCGAAGCTTTTGGGATCGGTAGGTATGCAACAATGTGTTCGATAAACGAACACTCAGTCGATTATCGGATTGTTTGAGGTTTTTCACAGGCTTAATCTTCAAGTCATTCCGGCGCTGCGCATCGGCGCCTTTTTCGACCACTGTTGGTTAATAACAAATGGGAGCCTGCCCCAATGGCTGAAATTCTTTCGCTGCATGACGCGGTGAAGCAGTTCGTGAACGACGGCGATACGGTCGCGCTCGAAGGCTTTACTCACCTGATCCCGACGGCCGCCGGTCACGAAATCATTCGCCAGGGCAAGAAAGACCTGACCCTGGTGCGGATGACCCCTGACCTGATCTACGACCAGTTGATCGGTGCCGGTTGTGCCCGCAAGCTGATTTTCTCCTGGGGCGGTAACCCGGGTGTCGGTTCGCTGCACCGTCTGCGCGATGCGGTCGAGAAACAGTGGCCCCATGCGCTGGAAATCGAAGAACACAGCCACGCCGACCTGGCCAACGCCTACGTCGCGGGAGCATCCGGCCTGCCGTTCGCGGTGCTGCGTGCCTACGCCGGTTCCGATTTGCCGAAGGTCAACCCGCTGATCAAGTCCGTGACCTGCCCGTTCACCGGCGAAGTGTTGGCAGCAGTGCCTTCGGTGCGTCCGGATATCACCGTGATTCACGCGCAGAAAGCCGACCGCAAGGGCAACGTGCTGTTGTGGGGCATTCTCGGCGTGCAGAAAGAGGCCGCATTGGCTGCCAAGCGCTGCATCGTCACCGTGGAAGAAATCGTCGATGACCTCAACGCGCCGATGAACTCCTGTGTGCTGCCGACCTGGGCCTTGAGCGCCGTCTGCCACGTACCGGGTGGCGCGCATCCGTCCTACGCTCACGGTTACAACGAACGCGACAACCGCTTCTACCAGGCTTGGGACCCGATTGCCCGCGACCGTGAAACCTTCACCGCGTGGATCAACGAGTACATCCATGGCAGCGCTGACTTCAGTGAGTTCCAGGCCAAACTGGCCGCCGCTTCGGAGGCGAAGTAATGACTTACACCACCAATGAAATGATGACCGTCGCCGCTGCCCGTCGCCTGAAGAACGGCTCGGTGTGCTTCGTGGGAATCGGCCTGCCATCCAAAGCGGCCAACTTGGCGCGCCTGACTTCGTCGCCAGACGTGGTCCTGATCTACGAATCGGGCCCGATCGGTGCCAAGCCGAGCGTACTGCCGCTGTCGATCGGTGACGGTGAGCTGGCGGAAACCGCCGACACCGTGGTCCCGACTGGTGAGATTTTTCGCTATTGGCTGCAGGGCGGTCGCATTGACGTCGGTTTCCTCGGCGCGGCGCAAGTCGACCGTTTCGGCAACATCAACACCACCGTGGTCGGTGATTACCACGCACCGAAGGTCCGTCTGCCGGGTGCCGGCGGCGCGCCGGAAATTGCCGGTTCCGCCAAGAGCGTGTTGATTATCCTCAAACAGTCGGCGCGTTCTTTCGTCGATAAGCTCGACTTCATTACCTCGGTCGGTCACGGTGAGGGCGGCGATTCGCGCAAGCGCCTCGGTCTGCCGGGCGCCGGTCCGGTCGGGATCATCACCGACCTGTGCATCATGGAACCGGAAGAGGGCACCCATGAGTTCGTGGTCACCGCGCTGCACCCGGGCGTGACCCGCGAGCAAGTGACGGCCGCCACCGGTTGGCCGATCCGTTTTGCCGACAGCGTTGATACCACTGCCGAGCCGACCGAGGTCGAACTGACCGCTCTGCGCGATCTGGAAGCCCGTACCGCAGCGGCCCACGGCCAAGCACCCGGAGAAGCGTGATGCGTGACGTTTATATCTGCGACGCCATTCGCACCCCCATCGGCCGTTTCGGCGGAGGCCTGTCGACGGTTCGTGCCGACGACCTGGCCGCTGTGCCAATCAAGGCGCTGATGGAGCGCAACCCATCGGTGGACTGGACAGCAGTGGACGAGGTGTTCCTCGGCTGCGCCAACCAGGCCGGCGAAGACAACCGCAACGTGGCGCGCATGGCGCTGCTGCTGGCCGGGCTGCCGGAAACCATTCCGGGCGTCACGCTCAATCGCCTCTGCGCCTCGGGCATGGACGCCATTGGCACCGCATTCCGCGCCATCGCCAGTGGCGAGATGGAGCTGGCGATTGCCGGCGGTGTCGAGTCGATGTCCCGCGCCCCGTTCGTGATGGGCAAGGCCGACGCCGCGTTCTCGCGCAACATGAAACTCGAAGACACCACCATCGGCTGGCGCTTCATCAACCCGCTGATGAAAGCCCAGTACGGCGTGGATGCGATGCCGCAGACCGCCGACAACGTCGCCGATGATTACCAAGTGTCCCGTGAAGACCAGGACCTTTTTGCCCTGCGCAGTCAGCAACGCACCGCCGCCGCGCAAGCTGCAGGTTATTTCGCCGAAGAAATCGTCGAAGTGCGCATTGCCCACAAGAAAGGTGAAACCGTGGTCAGCCAGGACGAACATCCTCGCGCCGACACCACCCTGGAAGCCCTGACCAAGTTGAAACCGGTCAATGGCCCTGACAAAACCGTCACCGCAGGCAATGCTTCGGGCGTGAACGACGGCGCGGCGGCGTTGATCCTGGCCTCGGCCGAAGCGGTGAAAAAACACGGCCTGACCGCTCGCGCCAAAGTGCTGGGCATGGCCAGCGCCGGTGTCGCCCCGCGGGTGATGGGCATCGGCCCGGTACCGGCGGTGCGCAAGCTGATCGAACGCCTGGGTGTGGCGGTCAGTGATTTCGACGTGATCGAACTCAACGAAGCCTTCGCCAGCCAAGGTTTGGCGGTGCTGCGTGAACTGGGAATCGCCGACGACGCGACCCAGGTCAACCCGAACGGCGGTGCCATTGCCTTGGGCCATCCCTTGGGCATGAGCGGTGCGCGGCTGGTGCTGACTGCGTTGCATCAGCTGGAAAAAACCGGTGGCAAGAAAGGTCTGGCGACCATGTGCGTCGGTGTTGGCCAGGGTCTGGCCTTGGCGATCGAGCGCGTCTGACGCGCTCTGAAGACTGATAAGAACTGAGGAATGTTTCATGACTGACAAGCCTGGTTACCGTCGTCCGCAGGAAGGCACCCAGCCGCCGTACCTGCACCCGACCTACCAATCCACCAACCTGCGCTCGCCGTCCAAGCCGTTGGTGTTCCTGCCGCATTCGTTGTCGGAAATCACCGGGCCGACCATTGGCGCCGAGCGCGTCAATGAGAAGGACAACGACCTGACCGCCCAGCACCAGGGTGAGCCATTGGGTGAGCGCATCATCATTCACGGCCGTGTGCTGGATGAGAACGGTCTGCCAGTGCCGGGAATTCTGGTGGAGATCTGGCAGGCCAACGCCGCCGGTCGTTACGCCCATGCCCGCGACCTGCACGACGCACCGCTGGACCCGAACTTCACCGGCACCGGCCGCACCGTGACCGACGCCGATGGCTGGTACCAGTTCCAGACCATCAAGCCCGGCGCTTATCCGTGGGGTAACCACCACAACGCCTGGCGCCCGGCGCACATCCATTTCTCGCTGTTCGGGCCAAGCATCCTGACGCGCCTGGTCACCCAGATGTATTTCCCGGGCGATCCGTTGCTGGCCTACGACCCGATCTACAACTGCGTGCCCGATACCAGCGCCAAAGAGCGCCTGATCGCCAGTTTCGATCTGGAAAAAACCATCCCTTCCTATGCCCTCGGTTATCGCTGGGACATCGTATTGCGCGGCCGCGATGCCACGCCGATGGAGAAATAAGATGACGCTGACTGCGACCACGTCCCACACCGTAGGGCCGTACTACCACATCGGCCTGACTTGGCTGAACCGCGAAAACCTGACCGTCGAACAAACCCTGGGCGAGCGCGTGGCGATCACCGGGCAAGTGGTCGATGGCAATGGCGATATCGTCAACGACGCGATGCTGGAAGTCTGGCAGGCCAACGCCGCCGGCAAGTACGACCACCCGGAAGACGACCAGGACAAGCCCCTGGACCCGAACTTTGAAGGTTTTGGTCGGGTGCCGGTGGATGCCGAAGGGCGTTTCCGTTTCACCACGATCAAACCGGGCACGGTCGAAGGCCTCAAAGGCACGACCCAGGCGCCGCATCTGGTGGTGCTGGTGTTTGCCCGTGGCCTGGTGAAGCACTTGCTGACGCGGATTTACTTCGAGGGCGAACCGGCAAACGTAGACGATCCGCTGCTGGAATGCGTGCCGGCCGAGCGTCGCGGCACCTTGTTGGCGAAGCAGGATGCGAGCGGTGTTTACCACTGGAATGTGATTCTGCAGGGCACGGATGCGGAGACGGTGTTCTTCGATTATTGAGTGACCAGCGCAAACCTGTGGGAGCGAGTTTGCTCGCGATGACGGAATCATATCCAACATTAATGGTGACTGACCCAATGCAATCGCGGGCAAGCCCGCTCCCACAGGGGAGTCGTGTTGCTGATCCATCCGTGGAGCGGGGCTATTACAAAGTGTATCCAGACTTTCACAGTCCCCGCGTTGGCCTGGCGTATGCGGTGTCGAATGCGATCCTCGGCGATTCGGCGGAATATGTAGCCTTGAGCCTCAAGGCCGTGGGCGTGATGATGGCGATAGCGTTCCTGTTCAGCCAGCGTCTGCCCAAGCAAGCGAAGTATTTGCATCACGACCTTTGATTCATACCCGCGGGCCTGACCGGCCCGCACTTCCAGGGACTGTTTATGAACCAGCGACCGGGCAATCAATTGTTTGATGCCTATTTCACTGCACGCGATATGCGCGACGTGTTCTGCGATCAGGGCCGGGTCCAGGCCATGCTCGACTTCGAAGCCGCGCTGGCCCGCGCCGAAGCGCGGGTCGGTCTGATTCCGCAAACCGCGGTGGCACCGATCGAAGCCGCGTGCCAGGCCGGGCATTTCGACTTTGCCGCCCTCGGCGAAGCGATTGCCAGCGCCGGCAATTCGGCGATTCCGTTGGTCAAGGCATTGGGCAAGCAGATCGCAACGCAGGATGCCGAGGCCGAACGTTACGTGCATCTTGGGGCGACCAGTCAGGATGTAATGGACAGCGGTCTGGTGCTGCAACTGCGTCGGGCGCTGGAGCTGATCGACAGTGATTTGGCGCAACTGGGGCAAACCCTCGCCACCCAGGCCCAACGTTATGTGGCCACGCCGTTGGCCGGACGTACCTGGTTGCAACATGCGACGCCGGTCACCCTCGGTATGAAGATCGCCGGCTGGCTGGGGGCGGTCACCCGCAGTCGTCAACGTCTGCAAGATCTCAAGCCGCGCCTGCTGGTGCTGCAATTCGGTGGTGCTTCCGGCACCCTCGCGGCGCTTGGTGAGCAGGCGATGCCGATTGCCCAGGCACTGGCCGAGGAGCTGCAACTGGGCTTGCCCGATCAGCCTTGGCACACCCAGCGTGATCGCCTGGTGGAGTTCGGCTCGGTACTCGGGTTGATCGCCGGCAGCCTCGGCAAACTCGGTCGCGACATCAGCCTGTTGATGCAGACCGAAGCGGGCGAAGTGTTCGAACCTTCGGCGCCGGGCAAGGGCGGTTCTTCGACCATGCCGCACAAACGCAACCCGGTGGGCGCGGCGGTGTTGATCGGCGCGGCAACCCGCGTACCCGGTTTGCTCTCGACGTTATTCAGCGCCATGCCACAGGAACACGAACGCAGTCTCGGCCTGTGGCACGCCGAGTGGGAAACCCTGCCGGAGATTTGCTGCCTGGTGTCCGGCAGCCTGAAGCAAGCGCTGTTGGTGACGCAGGGGCTGGAAGTGGACGCCGGGCGCATGGTCCGCAACCTCGATCTGACCCAAGGCCTGGTGCTGGCCGAGGCGGTGAGCATTGTCCTGGCGCAACGGGTCGGGCGCGACGCCGCGCATCACCTGTTGGAGCAATGTTGCAAACGCGCCGTGGCCGAACAACGTCATCTGCGCGCGGTGCTTGGCGACGAGCCGCAAGTGACAGCCGAGCTGTCGGCTGAAGAACTCGATCATCTGCTGGACCCCGCCCACTACCTCGGACAGGCTCGCACTTGGGTCGAGCGAGCGGTGGCTGAACATTCTGCATTGACTGCCTGAAGGAGATTGCTGTGGCTTTTGTACAACTCGCCGAGGGCGAACTGCATTACCAACTCGATGGCCCGGTGGATGCGCCGGTGCTGGTGCTGTCCAACTCCCTGGGCACCGACCTGCACATGTGGGACGCGCAAATCGCCGCGTTCAGCGAGCATTTCCGTGTGCTGCGCTTCGACACCCGTGGTCACGGCCAATCCCTGGTGACGCCAGGGCCGTACAACATCGAACAACTGGGCCGCGACGTGCTGGCGCTGCTGGATGCGCTGCACATCGAACGCGCACATTTCTGCGGACTGTCCATGGGCGGGCTGATCGGGCAATGGCTGGGCATCAACGCCGGCGAGCGCCTGAACAAACTGATCGTGTGCAACACCGCGGCGAAAATCGGCGATCCGTCGGTGTGGAACCCGCGCATCGAAACCGTACTGCGCGACGGTGCCGCGGCCATGGTCGCCTTGCGCGATGCGTCGATTGCCCGCTGGTTCACCCCGGACTTCTCCGAGGCTAACCCGGCAGCGGCCAAGCAAATCACCGACATGCTGGCGGCCACTTCACCGCAAGGCTATGCGGCCAATTGCGCGGCAGTGCGCGATGCCGATTTCCGCGATCAATTGTCCTCGATCAAGGCGCCGCTGCTGGTGATTGCCGGCACCCAGGATGCGGTCACGCCGCCGTCCGGCGGGCATTTCATTCAGGAACATGTGCCGGGTGCCGAGTACGCCGAGTTCTATGCGGCGCACTTGTCCAACGTTCAGGCCGGCGCGGATTTCAGCGATCGCGTACTGGCCTTTCTGCAGGCTCGTTGAGGAAAAATCCGTGGACGAGAAACAACGTTACGACGAGGGTATGAAGGTCCGTCGCGCCGTACTGGGCGATGCTCACGTCGACCGCAGCCTGACCACCCTGACCGAGTTCAACTCGGAGTTTCAGGAGATGATCACCCGCCATGCCTGGGGCGACATCTGGACCCGCCCGGGCCTGCCGCGCCACACCCGCAGCCTGATCACCATCGCCATGTTGATCGGCATGAACCGCGAGGGTGAGCTCAAACTGCACCTGCGCGCCGCCGCCAACAATGGCGTCAGCCGCGGCGAGATCAAGGAAGTGATCATGCAGAGCGCGATCTACTGCGGCATCCCGGCGGCCAATGCCACGTTCCACCTGGCGGAGTCGGTGTGGGATGAGTTGGGGGTTGAATCGCGGGAGTGACCCCGGTTTCTACCCGGGCAAGCCCGCTCCCACAAGGTTTTGTGTCATGCCCAAATCGTGTGGCACATGCAAAACCTGTGGGAGCGGGCTTGCCCGCGATGGCGGCAGTGGGGTTTACAACAGGCTGATCGGATAGCTGATGATCACCCGGTTTTCGTCGAACTCGTTGTTGCTGTAGTCGCGGCGCATGGTCGAGTTGCGCCATTTCACGTTCAGGTCTTTCAGCGCGCCGCTTTGCACGGTGTAGCCCAGTTCACTTTCCCGCCCCCATTCCTTGCCATCGGTGATCGTGCCGGTGTGTACGTTATCGCCACTGATGTAGCGGTTCATCAGGGTCAGGCCTGGCACGCCGAGGGCGACGAAGTTGTAGTCGTGGCGCACTTGCCAGGATTTTTCCCGGGCGTTGTCGTAGCTGGAGTTGTAGCTGTCGTTGGCCAGGGTGCCGCCGCTGGTGCCGTTGACCCGCATCCACGGGCTGTCGCCGGTGAGTTTTTGCAGACCTACATAAAAGGTGTTTCCACCGTATTTGGCCGAGAACAGACCGTACATGGTCTTGTTGTCGAGGTCGCCGGCGCCGGCGCTGCCGTCATCCTTGCCGTAGAAGAAACCCAGATTGGCGCCCAGGGTCCAGTCGCCGACGGGCTGGCTGTGGGTCAGGTTGATGAATTGCTGGCTGTAGATGTCTTTGAGTTCGGCGTTCCAAACACCGATCTGGGTGCGCTTTTCGTTGAACAGGTATTCGCCGCCCTGGAAATTGAACCGGTCCGAGGTGAACGCGGCTTTGCCGGTCATCGACATGTCGTCCATGCTGCTGTCGTCGCGCGGGCTGTTCTGG
Organism: Pseudomonas sp. G(2018); assembly: GCF_005502415.1. NCBI lineage: Bacteria > Pseudomonadati > Pseudomonadota > Gammaproteobacteria > Pseudomonadales > Pseudomonadaceae > Pseudomonas > Pseudomonas sp. G(2018). Next base: position 70,393 of record NZ_SCOO01000025.1, read on the forward strand.
CGGAACTGACCGCCGTAGAGCGTCAGGCCATTGATTTCCTTCGAGGTGATCTGGCCGCCACGGAAGGTTTGCGGCAGCGAGCGACCATCGTCCGAACGCAGGATCGGCAGCACCGGCATCCATTCGCCCACCTTCACTTCGGTCTGCGACAGTTTGGCCTTGAACGCCACGTTGGTACGGCCGAAGTTGTCCGCCGGGCGCCCATCGCTATCCAACGGCAGCAGTTGCGTACCGCCGGTGCCTTTGCCGCCATCAAGTTTCACCGAGTACAGCCCCAGCACATCCAGGCCGAACCCGACGGTGCCCTGAGTAAAACCGGACTTGGCGTCGAGGATGAAACTCTGTGTCCATTCTTCAGCCTTGCCCTGCGCCTTGGTCGGGTTGGTGAAGTTGCGGTTGATGTAGAAGTTGCGCAGGTTCAGGTTGACCTTGGCGCCTTCGACAAAGCCCGGCTCCTCGGCCTGGGCGGGCAGGGCAGTGCTGGCCAGGGCAACGGCAATCAGGCTGGGAACGAAATACTGCGCGGTGGAAGGCGTCATGGGTTCGGGTCTCTCTAATTCTTGGGGATGAAACTGGGTAATGCCGCATCCGGGACGGTGCAGACACAAAGTCGACATTTCTTGGGTGGAGCTTTGGGATCAGCCGGACAGGGCAGGGCGCGGGGGCATGGTGTCGAACCTGTTGTTATTGGTTTTGTGATTCGAATGGTGATGTGAATGTACTGGATGGTTCAATCTGTGAAAGAGGGTTCTGGGCGATTATCGAACCGAGATTGGCTCTGATTCTTGGGGTGACTGCCCAGGCCTCATCGCGGGCAAGCCCGCTCCCACAATGTCCGTGTCGTACACGAATTTTGTGAACCACTGAGAACTTGTGGGAGCTGGCTTGCCAGCGATGAGGTCAGTACGGCCAGCACACCTTTTCCCGCAGCCAAGAAAAAGCCCACCAATCGGTGGGCTTCTTGTGTTCACAGCGCTATCAGAACAACTTCAGCTTCGGCGCTTCTTCTTTCAACGGCTCGTTCTTCGCCGTCTGTTCGTTCCAGCCACCGCCCAATGCCTTGTACAGGTTGACCGCGCTGACCAGTTGCGCCAGACGGTCGGTGATCAGCGCCTGTTGGGCACTGAACAGCTGGCGCTGGGCATCGAGGAAGGTCAGGTTGCTGTCGACGCCGATGCGGTAGCGACGCTCGGCCAGGCGGTAGTAATCCTGGTTGGCGGTGACGAAGTCACGCTGCGCCTGCAACTGATGGGTGTAGGTCTCGCGGGCGGCCAGGCCGTCGGCGACTTCCTGGAAGGCCGTTTGAATGGACTTCTCGTAGTTCGCCACGCCAATGTCTTTCTGGATTTTCGAGTAATCCAGGCTGGCGCGCAGGCTGCCGGCGTTGAAGATCGGCAGGTTGATCTGCGGCTGGAACAGCCAGGTGCCCGAACCGCCCTTGAACAGCCCGGACAGGTCCGGGCTCAGGGTTCCGGCATTGGCGGTCAGGCTGATGCTCGGGAAGAACGCAGCACGCGCCGCGCCGATGTTGGCGTTGGCGGCCTTGAGGTTGTACTCGGCTTGCAGGATGTCCGGACGACGTTGCAGCAGGTCCGACGGCAGGCCGGGCGGTACGTCGCTCAGCAAGTCGTCGTTAAGCGGTCTGGCCGCTTGCAGGTTGGCCGGGATGCCGGTGCCGAGCAGCAGTACCAGGCTGTTTTCATCCTGGGCGACCTGGCGGGTGTAACGGGCCAGTTGCGCACGGGCGTTTTCCACCGAGGTCCGCGACTGCGCCAGGTCCAGGGCCGAGGCGACCCCCACTTCGTTGCTGCGGGCGGTGAGCTTGTAGCTCTCCTCGAACGCGGCAAGGGTGTCCTGGGTCAGCTTGTACAGCTCCTTGTCGGCCTGCCAGGTCAGGTAGGCATTGGCCACACTGGCTACCAGGCTGATCTGGGTGCTGCGCCGGCCTTCTTCGGTGGCGAAGTACTTCTGCAGCGCTTCTTCGTTCAGGCTGCGAATCCGACCGAACAGGTCCAGTTCATAGGCGCTGATACCGACGGTGGCTGAGTAGGAGCTGGTGATGTCTGCCTCGCCGGTTTGCGAAGCATTGGCCGGAACGCGCTGGCGGCTGCCGGTGCCGTTGGCCGAAACGGCAGGGAACAGGTCGGCGCGGGAGATGCGGTATTGAGCCGCAAAGGCGTCGATGTTCAGGGCCGCGACACGCAGGTCACGGTTGTTTTCCAGGGCCACCTGGATCAGCTGCTGCAGCGCCGGGTCATGGAAAAACTGCTTCCAGCCTTGCTCTGCAGCCGCCTGCGCAGGCGCCTGGGCCGGCGAGTACGCCGGACCTTGCGGGTACTGATCTGCCACCGGAGCATCCGGCTGCTGATAATCAGGTATCAGCGAGCAGCCACCGAGCACGAAGGCGGCGACTGCCAGGGAGAGTAGCGACTTGCTCATTAGCCAGCCTCTTTAGAAGGTTCAATGGCAGCGTCCTGGTCGACGACTTTGCGCTGGCCCATGGACGATACGGTGACGAAGAACAATGGGACCCAGAAGATCGCCAGTACGGTGGCGGTGATCATACCGCCAATCACACCAGTACCGATGGCATGCTGGCTACCTGAGCCGGCGCCCGTGGAAATAGCCAGTGGTACCACACCGAGGACGAACGCGAGCGAGGTCATGATGATCGGCCGCAGACGCATGCGGGAGGCTTCGATCGCCGCATCGCGCAGGCTGCGCCCTTGCTCGTGGAGTTCCTTGGCGAACTCGACGATCAGAATGGCGTTTTTCGCCGCCAGGCCGATGGTCGTCAACAAGCCCACCTGGAAGTACACGTCGTTGGACAAGCCGCGCAGGCTAGTGGCCATCAGCGCACCGATGATCCCCAGCGGTACCACCAACATCACCGCGATCGGAATCGACCAGCTTTCATACAGCGCCGCCAGACACAGGAACACCATCAGCAGCGACAGGGCATACAGCGCAGGCGCCTGGGAGCCGGACAGACGTTCCTCGTAAGACAGGCCGGTCCAGGAAATACCGACACCGGCCGGTAGTTTCTGGGCCAGGGCTTCGACTTCGGCCATGGCTTCACCGGTGGAATAACCGGGTGCCGGGGCACCGAGGATTTCCATCGCTTCCACGCCGTTGTAACGGGCCAGTTTCGGCGAGCCGTAGATCCACTCGCCCTTGGCGAATGCCGAGAACGGAACCATGGTGCCGACGCTGTTGCGCACGTACCACTTCTGCAGGTCTTCAGGGCTCATGCGGGCACCGGGACGACCTTGCACGTACACCTTCTTCACCCGACCGCGGTCAATGAAGTCATTGACGTAGCTACTGCCCAGGGCAATCGACAGGGTGTTGTTGATGTCGGCGATGGTAATGCCCAGGGCACTGGCCTTCTCGTCATCGATTTCCAGTTGGTATTGCGGTTCGTCGTTCAGGCCGTTCGGACGCACTTGCGCCAGCACTTTGCTCTGCGCCGCCATACCGAGGAACTGGTTACGGGCCTCCATCAGCTTGTCGTGACCGATACCGGCGCGGTCTTGCAGGAACACGTCGAAACCGGTGGCGTTACCCAGCTCCAGTACCGCCGGTGGCGCAAAGGCGAACACCATGGCGTCACGGAAGGTGAAGAAGTGCTGCTGCGCACGGGCTGCAACCTTGAACACGCTGTTGTCGGCGTTACGTTCATCCCACGGCTTGAGCATGATGAACGCCATGCCCGAACTCTGGCCACGGCCGGCGAAGTTGAAGCCGGTCACGGTAAACACCGAGTTCACCGCATCGCCTTCACCGCCTTCCTTGCCTGGACGCAACAAGAACTCACGCATCTCGTCCACCACCACCTGGGTACGCTGGGACGTAGAACCGGCCGGTGTCTGCACCTGGGCGAACAGTACGCCCTGGTCTTCTTCCGGCAGGAACGCCGTCGGAATCCGGGTGAACAGCCAGATCATGCCGACCACGATGAGGATGTAGGCCAGCAGGTAGGGTGCTTTTTGCGCCAGCATGTTACCCACGCCGCGCTCGTAGCTGCGAACGCCACGGTCGAAGTTACGGTTGAACCAGCCGAAGAAGCCGCGTTTCGGCGTGCCGTGCTCGCCTTTCGGAATCGGCTTGAGCATGGTGGCGCACAGCGCCGGGGTGAAGATCAGCGCAACCAGTACCGACAGGGCCATGGCCGAGACGATGGTGATCGAGAACTGCTTGTAGATCACGCCAGTGGAACCGCTGAAGAACGCCATCGGCAGCAGTACCGCCGACAGCACCAGGGCGATACCGACCAGGGCGCCCTGGATCTGCCCCATGGATTTCTTGGTGGCTTCCTTGGGTGACAGGCCTTCTTCGCTCATCACCCGTTCGACGTTTTCCACCACGACGATGGCGTCGTCCACCAGCAAGCCGATGGCCAGCACCATACCGAACATGGTCAGGGTGTTGATGCTGAAACCAGCTGCCGCGAGGATGCCGAACGTACCAAGCAGTACCACCGGTACGGTCATCGTGGTGATGACCGTGGCGCGGAAGTTTTGCAGGAACAGGAACATCACCAGGAACACCAGCGCGACCGCTTCAACCAGGGTGTGAACCACGCCCTTGATCGATTCGGTCACCACCGGGGTGGTGTCGTACGGGAACACCACTTCCATCCCTTGCGGGAAGAACGGCTTGAGGTTATCGATGGTCTTGCGCAGGGCTTTGGCCGTGTCGAGGGCGTTGGCACCGGTGGCCAGTTTCACAGCCAGGCCGGACGCCGGAGCGCCGTTGAACTGGGCGTTGATGCTGTAGTTTTCACCCCCCAGACCGACGTCGGCGACATCTTTCAGGCGAACCTGGGAACCGTCCTTGTTGACCTTGAGCAGGATCTTTTCGAACTGCTCAGCGGTCTGCAGGCGGGTCTTGCCGATGATCGTCGCGTTCAGCTGCGTGCCGGGCAGGGCAGGCAAGCCACCGAGCTGACCGGACGACACCTGGACGTTTTGTGCGGCGATGGCGGTTTTGACGTCGATCGGGGTCAGGTTGTAGTTGTTCAACTTGGCCGGATCGAGCCAGATACGCATGGCGTATTGGGAGCCGAATACCTGGAAGTCACCGACACCGGCGGTCCGCGAGATCGGGTCCTGCATGTTGGACACGATGTAGTTGGACAGGTCGTCCTTGGTCATGCTGCCGTCACGGGACACCACGCCGATCACCAACAGGAAGTTTTTCACTGCCTTGGTCACGCGGATACCCTGCTGCTGCACTTCTTGCGGCAGCAGCGGGGTGGCCAGGTTCAGCTTGTTCTGGACCTGAACCTGCGCGGTGTCGGAGTTGGTGCCTTGCTCGAAGGTCGCGGTGATGGTCATGGTGCCGTCGGAGTTACTTTCCGAGGACACATAACGCAGGTTGTCGATACCGTTGAGCTGCTGCTCGATCACCTGCACCACGGTGTCCTGCACGGTTTGCGCGGAAGCGCCCGGGTAGGTCACGGAGATGGCGATCGCGGGCGGCGCAATGCTCGGGTATTGGTTGATCGGCAGTTTGAGGATCGATAGTGCCCCGACCAGCATGATCACCAGGGCAATTACCCAGGCAAAAATCGGACGGTCGATAAAAAATTTCGACATGGTTTACTCCCCTTTGCCGACGGAAGCCTGTTCAGCTGCTTTCGCGGGGGCCGGGTTCCTTGCGCCAACGTTGGTCGCCTCACTGGCCTTGACTTCGATGCCAGGTTTGACGAATTGCAGTCCTTCGGTGATCAGGCGATCGCCGGCCTTCAGGCCGTCTTCGATCAGCCATTGGTTGCCCACGGTGCGGCTGGCCTTGAGCTGACGCAGTTCGACCTTGTTGTCGGGACCGACGACCAGCGCGGTCGGGGAACCTTTGAGGTCGCGGGTCACGCCTTGCTGCGGGGCCAGAATCGCCGCGCTGTTCACACCGGCCTGCAACTGGGCGTGCACGAACATGCCTGGCAGCAGGGTGTGATCAGGGTTCGGGAACACGGCACGCAGTGTTACGGAGCCGGTGGTCTGGTCAACCGAGACTTCGGAGAACTCCAGCTTGCCTTCCTGCTGGTAATGGCTGCCGTCCTCGAGGGTCAGCTTGACCTTTGCTGCATTGTCGCCGGCCTTCTGCAGGCGGCCACTTTCCAGTTCGCGGCGCAATTGCAGCAGTTCGACCGAGGATTGGGTGACATCGACGTAGATCGGGTCAAGTTGCTGAATGACCGCCATGGCTTCTGTCTGACCGTTGCTGACCAGCGCGCCCTCGGTCACCGAAGAACGACCGATACGGCCGGTCAGCGGTGCGTAGACCTTGGTGTAGCGCACGTTGATCTGGGCCGATTGCAGCGCGGCTTCCGACTGCAGACGGTTGGCCACGGCGGTGTCGTATTCCTGACGGCTCACGGCTTGCTCGTTGACCAGTTGCTGGTAGCGGTCGGAGATCGACTTGGTCGAGCGCAGGTTGGCCTCGGCGCTTTTCAGGGTCGCTTCATAGACCGCCGGATCGATCTGATACAGCTGCTGGCCGGCTTTGACATCGCCGCCTTCCTTGAACAGGCGCTTGAGAATGATGCCGTTGACCTGCGGACGCACTTCGGCGATGCGGAACGCGCTGGTGCGGCCCGGCAGTTCGGAAGTCAACGTAAACGTTTGCGGCTGCAGGGTGACGACGCCGACCTGAGGCGGTGGTGCGGCGGGTGCCGCTTCTTCCTTTTTGCATCCACTGAGCAGCGATGCGAGGGCGACGGCGGCGACCAGAGCGGTAACAGCTGGCTTGAATTGCATGAAAATCCTCGGGTCAGGCGCGCAAAAAACGCACAAGAAAAGATGGAACGTTAAAAATTGGGTGCCGGGTGGATAAGTAGCTTGCTAAGGAATATACTTACATTCACGGTTGTTTGTAAATACCTTGGCTGTGTACCCTCGCTGTTACAGAAGCCGTCGCAAGGTTCGAATTGTAGGCCCGGGGACGATGCCCAAGAACGCTCGCCCCACTTTTATTCAGCTGATATTCAGACATCGCTGAAGCACCCTGATTGAGGTTGTACTGCCATGGTCCGTCGCACCAAAGAGGAAGCTCAAGAAACCCGCAGCCAGATACTCGAGGCGGCCGAAAAGGCCTTTTTCGAGCGGGGCGTGGCCCGCACGACGCTGGCGGACATCGCGACCCTGGCCGGCGTGACCCGTGGCGCCATCTATTGGCATTTCAGCAACAAGGCCGATCTGGTGCAGGCCATGCTCGACAGCTTGCATGAGCCCCTTGATGAACTGGCCAAGGCTGCGGAGAGCGAAGACGAGCTCGACCCGCTGGGCTGCATGCGCCGGCTGCTGATTCATTTGTTTCATGAAGTTGCACTGGACCCCAAGACCCGGCGCATCAACGAGATTCTGTTTCATAAGTGCGAATTCACCGATGAAATGTGCGACCTGCGCCAGCAGCGCCGGACCGCCAGCCTGGACTGCAACATGCGCATCGGCCTGACCCTGCGCAATGCCGTGAACCGCGGGCAGCTACCGGAAAATCTCGACACCGCCCGCGCGGCTGTCAGCATTCATGCTTATATAGACGGCCTGCTGTACCAATGGTTGCTCGCGCCGGACAGTTTCCAGCTGCACACCGAGGCCGAGCGTTGGGTCGATACCGGGCTGGATATGCTGCGTTTCAGCCCCAGCCTGCGTAAATGAAACAACATGCGTAATCGGCTTCCCGTGTGTCAACCGCTGAAGCCTTGGATGAACAGTTCTTCATGGGCGCCGGGGCAGTGGGGTGCTTTTATATACTTACGTTTGATCGGTTGACAGGTAGCAAGCTCGGTATTTTGTAGGGATTTTGTGTCGCGTTTGTGAGAAAGCGTGAATACCGAGTGCTGAACCGCTCCCTGTGGGAGCTGGCTTGTCGGGTCGCCGCATCGCAGCGATGGCGGCCAGGCAGCCGATCTGACTCTCGCGGGTTTACTCAATTTCCTGTGGGAGCGAGCCTGCTCGCGAAGGTCGTGAGCAATAACGCGTAAAACCAGATACCCCGCAGCGCCCTCGGGTATTTCGCGAGCAGGCTCGCTCCCACAGAAGCTGCGCCAAACCCAGTCAATAAAAAGCCCCGGCTCTTTGGAACCGGGGCTTTCGAGTTCATGAGTTATCGCTATTGCGCGGCTTACTTGTGAGTGCGATCAGTCCCACGCTCCAACACCTTCGTCACATCATCAATCACGGCTTTACTCATCGCCGTCAGGTAATGCGCCGCCCAGGCGTGGCGGTCGGTGTCTTTGGCATAGGCAGCATCCACAGTGAGCTCCCTGGCGAGGAACAACAGATTGGAGGCTTGGGCTAGGGCGTCGGTGATGGGGACGTCTCGGCAGACGTGGAACAGGGGGTGATTCGAGAGGTACAGGAAGGGGGTGAAGCCAACGGTTTTCAGTTCTGAAGGATCGGGCGGACTGGTTTTGCTCATGGTGTAACTCCTTGGATTGAGGAGCCGCCACGTTCGTTTCCAAGCGAAGGGGTGGCAGCTGTACGCAGGTTGGAAAACCGGGACCAAGGAAACCGGCACGCCCAAAGGCGTCCCACGCACAGCCGCCATAACTAGACATCGCAAGCGAAAAAGCTGCTGCAACGAATTGGGGGCGCTGTTGCGCTTTGGTCAGACGGGTTTCCAAGCCCGATCGCCGAATGGTCAGCGACGTCCGGAGACTATCCCGTCAAAGAAAAGCGCAACAAGGCATCAAAGAGCCCAAAAGCGAGATTCGGAGTTTGCCTACAACGTCCTAAGGCGTCATCCGATATTTCGACACCTTAAATAAGCGGAACTAAACATCAGGCGAAAAAACATACCTCGCTGATCAGCAAGAGTACGGTCTTGACTCTTCATGCATCCTGGGCTAGCAACTGTCCTTTGTCCTGGGACAGAGGACAGTTTGAGCTTATATGGACCAAATGCGCTCCACGGCTCAACGACCGCATCCACAGGTTGCCATTCGAGACTTGCCGCACCTGGATGATTTCGACACAACAAAAAGCCCCGGCTCTTACGAGTCCGGGGCTTTTGCATTTCAACGGCTAACGATTACAACGTCGGATAGTCGATGTAGCCGACCGGGCCTTTGCCATAGAACAGTTCCGGACGCGCCTCGTTCAGCGGTGCATCCGCTTTCAGGCGTGCCGGCAGGTCCGGGTTGGCGATGAAAGGGATGCCGAAGGCAACGGCGTCGGCCTTGCCGGCGGTCAGCCAGGCGTTGGCGCTGTCCTTGGTGAAACGTTCGTTGATGATGTACGGGCCGCCGAAGGCTTCCTTGATCTGTGGGCCGAGGCTGTCGTCGGCTTCTTTTTCGCGGGAGCAGATGAAGGCGATGCCACGTTTGCCCAGTTCGCGAGCGACGTAGGTGAAGGTTTCGGCCAGGTTGTCGTCACCCATGTCATGGGCGTCGGCGCGCGGTGCCAGGTGTACGCCGACTCGGCCTGCGCCCCAGACTTCGATCGCGGCATCGGTCACTTCCAGCAACAGGCGGGCACGGTTTTCCAGGGAGCCGCCATAGTTGTCGGTGCGCTGGTTGGTGCTGCTTTGCAGGAACTGGTCGAGCAGGTAGCCGTTGGCGCCGTGGATTTCCACGCCATCGAACCCGGCAGCCTTGGCGTTTTCGGCACCGACGCGGTAAGCGTCGACAATGTCGGCGATCTCAGCGGTTTCCAGCGCGCGTGGCGTCGGGTAGTCGGACAATGGGCGAACCAGGCTGACGTGGCCTTTGGGCTGGATGGCACTTGGAGCGACCGGCGCTTCGCCGTTCAGGTACGACTCGTGGGAGACCCGGCCCACGTGCCACAGTTGCAGGAAGATCTTGCCGCCGGCGCCGTGGATCGCCTTGGTCACGTTGGACCAGCCGCGTACCTGGTCGTTGGACCAGATGCCCGGGGTGTCCGGGTAGCCGACGCCCATCGGGGTAACCGAGGTGGCTTCGCTGAGGATCAGGCCGGCCGAGGCGCGTTGAACGTAGTACTCGGCCATCAGCGCGTTGGGCACCCGACCTTCGTCGGCGCGGCAGCGGGTCAGCGGGGCCATGATGATGCGGTTGGCAAGCTCGATGTCGCCCAGTTTGATCGGATCGAAAATAGTCGTCATGAAATGCACCCTCGTGAGGTATCAGTGAGTTAGTTGGTAGCAGGAGCCAGCTCGGGATTACCGCTCTGACGGAAAGTGATCAGGGTCGCCAGCAAGGCGAGTACCGCCAGGGCCGCTGCCGCCAGGGGCACGCTGGTCAGGCCGAAACCGTGGGCGATGACGCTGCCACCGACCCAGGCGCCCAGGGCGTTGCCGACGTTGAAGGCGCCGATGTTCAGGGTCGAGACCAGGTTCGGTGCCGCCTTGCCGTAGGTCACCACGTTGACTTGCAGGGCAGGCACGGCGGCGAAACACGCGGTGGCCCAGAGAAACAGGGTGATTTCGGTCGGAATCAGCGCGACGCTGGTCCAGGTCAGCACCGTGGACACCACGGCCATCGAGATGAAGACGCCGATCAGCGTCGCGGCCAGGCCCTTGTCAGCCAGTTTGCCGCCGATGATGTTGCCGACGGTCAGGCCCAGGCCGATGAGCATCAGGGTCCAGGTCACGCCACGGGGCGAGACACCGGTGACTTCGCCCAGCAGTGGCGCGACATAGGTGAACAGGGTGAACACCGAAGCGGCGAACAGCGCGGTCATGCTCAGGGACAACCAGATACCGGCGCCTTTGAGGGCACGCAGTTCGGCACGCATGTCGAGTTTTTCTTCGTCGCGTTTGGCCGGCAGGAAGCGAATCAAGCCGATCAATGCAATGACGCCGATCACGGTCACCGCCCAGAAGGTCGAGCGCCAGCCGGCTTCCTGACCGAGCGCCGTGCCCAGCGGCACGCCGAGGACGTTGGCCAGGGTCAGGCCGGTGAACATCAAGGCCACGGCCGAGGCGCGTTTGTTGGCCGGCACCAGGCCCGCCGCAACTACCGAACCGATACCGAAGAAGGCGCCGTGGCACAGGGCGGTGACGACACGGGCGAACATCAGCACGTTGTAGTCACTGGCCACCGCGCAGAGCAGGTTGCCGACAATGAAGATACCCATCAACGTTACCAGGGCGGCCTTGCGCGGCAGCCTGGCGGTGGCCAGCGCCATGAACGGCGCACCGATGGCCACGCCCAGGGCGTAACCGGTCACCAGCCAGCCAGCGCCGGGGATTGACACACCGAGGTCGGCCGCCACGTTGGGCAGCAGGCCCATGATGACGAATTCGGTCGTGCCGATGGCGAAGGCGCTTAACGCCAGGATGAGTAGCGAGAGGGGCATCGTTTGTTTCCTTTTGGCTGGCTGACGTGGGGGCGTTCTCAATTGGTTTTCACGGCGCTGCTTGAAAACCAATTGAGAACGCCCCACAGGGTCAGAGCTCTTGGCTGAAGACTTTGAGGAACTCCTGGATGGTTTCCTCGTTACGTTTGAAAAAATGCCACTGTCCGACTTTGCGGCTGCTGATCAGGCCGGCGCGTTGCAGGGTCGCCAGGTGTGCGGACACCGTGGACTGCGACAACCCGCAACGTTGATCGATCTGCCCGGCGCAAACGCCGTGCTCGTTGCTGTGAGACTGATCGGGGAATTCGACGGTTGGGTCTTTTAGCCAGTGCAGGATGTCTCGCCGTACCGGGTGCGCCAGGGCTTTTATTATTTCGTCGAGGTCAATGTTCATGATCGGGGGCTCGTGATTAGTAAAACGCTATATCGCGATGAAGCGAACTTTAAATCGGTATTTCGCGATATACCAATATGATTTCGATCTGACGACCGCATAAATCGATATATCGGGTTATAACGATACGAGGATTGTATAGGCACAATGGCGCAGTGCTAAGCTGCGTCCATGAACTATCTCGCACATCTTCATCTCGGTGGCCAGCGTCCCGGTCAATTGCTCGGCAGTCTCTATGGCGATTTCGTCAAGGGACGGCTGCAAGGGCAGTTCGACCCGGAGATCGAGGCGGCCATCCAGCTGCATCGCAGCATCGACGTGTTCACCGACCGCCATCCGTTGGTGGATGCCTCGTTGTCGCGTTTTTCCCTGACTCGCCGGCGTTATGCCGGGATCGTTCTCGACGTGTTTTTCGATCACTGCCTGGCACGGGACTGGACGCTGTACGCGGACCGGCCGCTGGAGTTGTTCACCTCCGACGTGTACCGGGTGCTGTCCAGCCAGCCGCAACTGCCGGAGCGCCTGGCGCGGATCGCGCCGCACATGGTGGCCAATGACTGGTTGGGTTCGTATCAGGAGTTTGAAGTGCTGGAACAGGTGTTGCGGGGGATATCGCGGCGCTTGACCCGGCCAGAGGAACTGGCGGCAGCGATGCAGGAATTGCGGGTGTTGTATGAGCCGTTGAGCGAGGATTTCCGGTTGTTCTATCCGCAGCTTCAGGCATTTGCCCAAAACCGACCGGCAACATAGATCACTGTGGGAGCGGGCTTGCCCGCGATGGCGATGTGTCAGTTAACACATGCATCGGATGATCCGGCCTCATCGCGGGCAAGCCCGCTCCCACAGGGAAATGTACTCAGGCTGCAATCGCAGGACGCATCGGGGCTTGTTGAGGCTCCACCACGGCGCCAAACAACGCCTTCTGCACCGCCTGCTGCGCTTCGAACGCCAGTGCGGCACGTTCGCGGCCTTCGCAAGGGATCGGCTTGAGCAGGTGAATCTCCACCGCCCCCCGGTCATTGGCAAACAAGCGCATCAGGTGCGAGAGCAAATCATCATCGCCAACGAACGGCGCCAGCGTATCGGGCTTGCCGTCGCGAACATAACGAATCGCCACCGGCTGCAGCTTCACTTCTGAATCGATCGCCGCCGACAGCAGGCGTCCGTGGAAAGTGCGCAGCGAGCGGCCATCGGTGGTGGTGCCTTCGGGGAACATCAGCAGCGGATGTGCCTGTTGCAGGTGGCGGGTCATCTGTTTGCGGATCAACTGGCTGTCGCCCGAACCGCGACGGATAAACAGGCTGCCGGCCTTGGCCGCCAACCAGCCCGCCACCGGCCAGGTGCGCACTTCGGCCTTGGACAGGAACGACAGCGGCGTGAGCATCCCCAGCAACGGGATGTCGGTCCAGGACACGTGGTTGCTGACCCAGAGCATCGGTGTCTTCGGCAACTCACCGTGCACGGTCACATCGAAGGGCAGGGCGTTGCTCAGGCGCGCCATGAAAAACCGCGACCAGCGCTGGCGGCGGACCATCGAGTGAGCCAGGCCCAGGCGTTCGAACACGCCGAACACAGTGGCCATGCTCAGGCCGAGCGCAACCACCAGCAGCACTCGCGCGATTCGCGCGTACACGCGCAACCGACGCATTACACAGCCGCCTTGAAGTGTTTGGCGTAGCGCGGGCAGAGTTCGTCGCGTTTGAGCAGGATGAACACGTCGGCGACCTGGAAGTCTTCGTCCCAGCACGGCTCGCCGCAAATCTTCGCCCCCAGGCGCATATAGGCCTTGAGCAGCGGCGGCATTTCCGCGATGACGTTCGATGGGATATCCAGGGACGGCAGCGGTTTTTTCGGCTCGGCCCGCAGGTGTTCGGTGCACAGGTAACGTTCGCGCAGACGCTGCATGATCGCATGGGCCTGGATGCCGCCGTCCTGCATCGGGATGCTCGCGCAACCCATCAAATAGCTGTAGCCGCCCTGGTTCAGCACTTCGGCCAGCTCACCCCAGAGTACGGCGATGGTGCCGCCGTTGCGGTAGGCCGGGTCGACGCAGGTACGGCCGATTTCCAGGATCGGGCCTTGCAGATGGACCAGGCCATGCAGGCTGAATTCTTCTTCGCTGTAGAATTTACCCAGGCTGCTGGCAGCCGTGTGGTCGAGCAAGCGGGTGGTCGCCACCAGGCGGCCGGTGTTCAAGTCGCGCACACCGATATGGGCGCAATGAACATCGTAGTCGTCCATGTCCAGACCCTGCTCCGCGCCTTTCAGCTTGGCATTGAACTCGCCGCTGAACACGTTGAAGCGCAAGGCCTGTGCCTCTTGCAAAGCCTCGGCGCCCACCAGGCGTTCGGCTTGCAGGCGGCGTTCGTTGCCGGTGTCGCTGATGCGGGCGATCTGAGTCATGGCGAATCTCCGTGCGGGCTGCTCACCCGTCTTTGGGTTACAGCGGATCGACTTTCTTTATCCAGCCTTGTTGTGCAAAGTCAGGCTATGTAGCCCCGGTGTCATCGCCGTTAAGCTTTGGTGATGCTTATATGACAGCCCACAAGGAGCCTCTTATGCCCTGGCAGACCCTGTTGAATCGCCGCGATCGCTTGCCCGCCTACCCGGACCTGGGCGAGGGTTTCGTGACGCTGTTGCAGCAGCTGGGCAACGTCACCCCGTTTGAACTGGCGGTGGTCGGTGGACGCATGATGGCGACACCGGGACTGGCGTTTCTGGTGGGGTATCAGGCGGCGTTGCGCATGCTCTGGCCGAGCGCGCCGCCCAGCCTCGGCGCGCTGTGCGCCACCGAACAACGCAGCCTGCGGGTGGCGAGCATGCAGACTCGCCTGAGGGAATTGCGCTTGAGCGGGCAAAAGGATTTCGTCACTGCGGGCGACGCCGCCGACTGGTTGCTGGTCGCTGCGCGTTGCGAACAACCCGGCGAAAATCCGCGCCTGAGCCTGGCGGTGGTCTATCCCGATGAGCCGGGGGTGCGGGTGGAGAAACTGCCGGCGATCCCGTTGATGCCGGACATCAGTCACGGTCGGTTGTTTTTGGATAACGCGCTGTGCGAATTGCTGGCGGGGGATGGCTGGGATGCCTACGTCAAACCGTTTCGCACCCTGGAAGACATTTATGTGCTGAGCGCGATGACGGCATGGCTGTATGGCGTCGGTCAGGACAGCGACTGGCCGCAATCCCTGCAACTGCGTTTACTGGCGCTGCTGGCCGGTTGTGCCGAAGTCAGCCGCCAGGCGCCCGGCAATCAAGCTGGACATGTACTGCTTGGTGGATTGTTTGCGCAGTTCGAGGGGCTCAAGGCTGAAGTGAATCAGGCGCTGGTCGAAGGGCCGCCGGAGTGGGCGGCGATGTGGCAGCGCGATCAAGCGGTGATGGATCTGGCGACGGGGGCGCGGGTGAAGCGGTTGGCCAAGGCGTTGGCGGCGTATTGACGGACCCTTCGCGAGCACAGTTTGAAATGCATTCCCCTGTGGGAGCAGGCCTGCTCGCGAAGGCGATATTACAGACGATACAAATCCCGGAACTGTCATCAACCTCGGCTAGGCTCAGCAGGTTATTCACCCTGAGCCCTCGCCATGTTCAAAGGCTTGTCCTTATTTTTCATCCTCTTGCTCAGCCTCACAGCCCACGCTGAAAACTGGCCCACCGAGCAATGGCCAGCCGGCCCGACCATCACCGGCCCGGCGCTTCAGGCACTTGAGGCATACGCCTTCCCACCCCGCGATGACACCACCCACCAAGGCATCCGTACCGACGCCTTGCTGGTGATCCGCGACGGCCAGTTGATCTACGAACGCTACGCCGACCCGACCACCGCCGAGACGCCGCACCTGACCTGGTCGATCAGCAAGAGCCTGATGGCCACGGTCCTCGGCGTGGCCTATGGCGAAGGCCGGTTCAAACTGCAGGATCCGGTCGCCCAATACTATCCGCCGCTAAAAAAATACCCTGAGATGACCATGGCCGACCTGCTGCATTGGGCATCCGGACTCGACTGGCAGGAAGACTATGAATACGCACCGTTGAAGTCCTCGGTGGTCGCCATGCTCTACACCCGTGGACACCCGGACATGGCCGCGTTCACCGCTGCTCACGACACCTATGCCGCACCGGGGCAGGCGTTCCGTTATTCCAGCGGTGACAGCAACCTGTTGTCCGCCGCACTGAAAACCATCGTCGGCCCGGATCGTTACGCAAGCTATCCGTGGACCGCATTGTTCGAGCCGCTGGGCATTCGTCATGCGATCTGGGAAACCGATGCCACGGGCACATTCGTCGCCTCGTCCTACGCCTACCTCAGCGCGCGCGACCTGGCCCGCATCGGCTTGTTGATGGCCCGCGACGGTCGCTGGGGCGATCGGCAATTGCTGCCCAAGGATTGGGTCGCATTCAACCGCGAACCGTTCGTCCACTATCGCACCAACCAGGATGATGCAGTGCCTGGCGGCCACTGGTGGCTGAACCGTGCGGTGAATAGCGCGGCACAACCCTGGCCCGATGCCCCCGCCGATACCTTCTCCGCGCTGGGCCATTGGGGGCAGGCGATGTACGTGATCCCCAGCGAAAACCTGGTAATCGTGCGTTACGGCGATGACCGTGATGGAAGTTACCGGCACAACGAACTGCTCAAACTCGCGCTCAAGGCCTTTGCCGGGAAGGTGCAGCCATGAGCCGTCGTTCATTTGTGCGTCGACGACTGTTCAGCACGGTGTTGTTGATTCTGCTAGTCGCCTTGCTCGGATGGGGATGGCAGGAGCGCGTGGCGCTCTGGGCATTCCCGGACATCATCAGCGCCTACACCGCCAAGGAATATTGCTCGTGTCGATATGTGATGAACAATGACTCGGCGTATTGCCACAGCTACGTGAAACAGTGGCTGCCGACCAACGGCTTTAACGATGACGCCGCGACCAAACGCATCACCGTCAGCGGGTTAGGGCGCAGCAACAGCGCGACCTGGATTGGCGAGCGTCAGGGCTGTCGCTTGGACCCCTGACTCCATATACACAACACCTGTGGGAGCGAGCCTGCTCGCGAAAGCGTCGGCAGGCGCGACACAAGTAGTGGGGCTGCAATTGCATTCGCGAGCAGGCTCGCTCCCACAGGGTTTTATGTGAGTTTCAATTGATCGGCTCCTCAGGTTCCACACCGTGGAACCACATTCGATTGTCCTCGCGCGCGACTCGCGGTTATCTGGCAGTGAGCGCGACCTGCCTTGATGTGTCGCGAAATCACCGCGAACAAAAAGAACGGGAATACACCCGGCCCGAGGACAATCGTCATGACCCGACATCAGCACATCCTTGCCTGGCTCAACGACGTGGCCAGCGACCTGCACGCCACCCGCCAGGACATCCACGCCCACCCTGAACTTGGCTTCGAGGAAAACCGTACCTCGGCGCTGGTCGCCCAATCCTTGAAAGAGTGGGGTTATGAGGTGCACACCGGCATCGGCAAGACCGGCGTGGTCGGTGTGCTGCGCAACGGCAGCAGCCCGCGCAAGCTCGGGATTCGGGCCGACATGGACGCGTTGCCGATCATCGAAAACACCGGCGCGGCCTATAGCAGCCGGCATCAGGGCTGCATGCACGCCTGTGGGCACGACGGCCACACCACCATGTTGCTGGGTGCGGCGCGTTACCTGGCGGCGACTCGCCAGTTCGACGGCACCCTGACCCTGATTTTCCAGCCCGCCGAAGAAGGCCAGGGCGGCGCCGAAGCGATGCTCGCCGATGGCTTGCTCGAACGTTTTCCCTGCGACGCCCTGTTCGGCATGCATAACATGCCGGGCCTGCCGGCCGGGCATCTGGGCTTTCGCGAAGGGCCGATGATGGCCTCACAGGATCTGCTCACGGTGACGATTGAAGGCGTCGGCGGCCACGGCTCGATGCCGCATCTGGCGGTGGACCCGCTGGTGGCGGCGGCCAGCGTGGTCATGGCCCTGCAAACCGTGGTCGCGCGCAATATCGATGCGCAGCAGGCGGCGGTGGTGACGGTCGGTGCATTGCAGGCCGGGGAAGCGGCCAACGTCATTCCGCAACAGGCGATCCTGCGCCTGAGCCTGCGTGCGCTGAACGCCCAGGTACGTGAACAAACCCTTGAGCGGGTACGCGCGATCATCGAAGCCCAGACCCGCAGCTTCGGCTGCACCTCGACCCTCGAACACCGTCCGGCCTACCCGGTACTGGTCAATCACGCGGCCGAAACCGAATTTGCCCGGCAAGTCGGCGTCGAGCTGCTCGGTGCCGACGCCGTCGATGGCAACACCGCCAAACTGATGGGCAGCGAAGACTTCGCCTGGATGCTGCAACGTTGCCCCGGTGCTTACCTGTTCATCGGCAACGGCGTATCGCGGCCGATGGTGCACAACCCGGCCTATGACTTTAACGATGACATCCTGCTGACCGGCGCGGCGTACTGGGGCGCGCTGACCGAGAGCTGGCTCAAGCCGGCCTGACCTTTCACTTTCTACTGCCGCTGGACCGGGTGCGTAATGTCGCGCCCGGCATCACCCAACAGGTTTGGAGAGTTCCCCATGCAGACTTCGAGTACTGGCGTTTCGCGTACCCGGCAGGTGGTCGCCGCCGTCATCGGCAACGCGCTGGAATGGTATGACTTCATCGTTTACGGCTTTTTGGCGAGCATCATCGCCCGGCAGTTCTTCCCCTCCGAGGATGAATACGCATCGTTGTTGATGGCCCTGGCGACCTTCGGCGTCGGCTTTTTCATGCGCCCGGTGGGCGGCATTTTGTTGGGCATGTATTCGGACCGCAAAGGGCGCAAGGCGGCGATGCAGATGATCATCCGCCTGATGACCGTGTCCATCGCGCTGATTGCCTTCGCGCCGAACTACGCCGCCATCGGCATGGGCGCGCCGCTGTTGATCGTGGTCGCGCGGATGCTGCAAGGCTTCGCCACGGGCGGCGAATATGCCAGTGCCACGGCCTTCCTGGTGGAAAGCGCGCCGGCGCACCGCAAGGGGCTGTACGGCTCGTGGCAGTTGGTCGGGCAATGCCTGGCGGTATTCTCCGGCGCGGGCATGGTGGCGTTGTTCACACATCTGCTGTCGCCCGAGGCGCTGGACAGCTGGGGCTGGCGGATTCCGTTCGTCATCGGTCTGTTGATCGGCCCGGTGGGGTTGTGGATTCGCAAGCACATGGAGGAACCGGAAGAATTCCTCGAGGCGCGTAAACAGGCCAAGGGCGAAAATCCGGGATTGCTGCAAGTGATTCGCGAACATCGGCGCAGCATTCTGGTATCGATGGGCCTGGCCTGTGGCGCGACCGTGTCGTTCTACGTGGTGCTGGTGAACATGCCGACCTTTGCCCACAAGAACCTGGGCCTGCCGCTGGATCAGGTGCTGCTGGTGCAGATGCTCGCGGTGGCGCTGATGACCGTGGTGATTCCGTTGTCCGGTGCGCTGTCGGACCGTCTTGGCCGGCGTCCGGTGTTGATGGCCTTCACCCTGGCGTTTTTCCTGATGGTGTATCCGCTATATGTCTGGGTGGCGGCAGCGCCGTCGGTGGAACGTTTGCTGGTGATGCAACTGTTGTTGTGCAGCGCGATTGGTGGTTTCTTCGGCCCGGCCCCGACGGCGCTGGCCGAGCAGTTTCCCATCGAAGTGCGGTCCACGGGAGTCTCGGTGGCCTACAACGTGGCGGTCATGGTGTTCGGCGGTTTTGCCCCGCTGATCGTCACCTGGCTGAGCAAGGCGTTGGCCACGCCGGTGGCGCCATCCTTCTATGTGCTGTTCGCTTGTGTACTGACGCTGCTGGGTACTTACTGCATGCATGAAGCACCGCGCGCCAGGCAATCCGTTGAACTTGACCTTGGAGTGAAACCTTGAGCATCCATCCGATTGTCGAACTGGACGCCGATGCGCTGTCCCGGGCCATCCACGCACGCCAGGTGTCCTGTCGCGAAGTAATGCAGGCCTATCTGGCGCAGATCGAGCGTTTTAATCCGCAGGTTAATGCGCTGGTATCGCTGCGCCCGCCTGAAGAGCTGCTGGCTGAAGCCGACGCCTGTGACCGACAACTGGACCAGGGCCAGTCCCGTGGCTGGATGCACGGCATGCCGCAAGCGATCAAGGACCTGGCGGCCACCGCCGGGTTGCGCACGACCATGGGCTCGCCGCTGTTCGCCGAGCAAGTCCCGCAACAGGATGCGATCAGCGTGGCGCGGGTGCGCAATGCCGGGGCGATCATCATCGGCAAGACCAACGTCCCGGAATTCGGCCTCGGCTCGCAGACCTACAACAGCGTATTCGGCACCACCACCAACGCCTACGACCCGACACTGGTCGCCGGCGGCAGCAGCGGCGGGGCAGCGGTGGCGCTGGCCTTGCACATGCTGCCGGTGGCCGACGGCAGCGACATGATGGGCTCGCTACGCAACCCGGCGGCGTTCAACAACGTCTTTGGTTTGCGCCCATCCCAGGGCCGCGTGCCCCACGGCCCGGCGCCGGAAGTGTTCGTCCAGCAACTGGCCACCGAAGGGCCGATGGGCCGTACCGTCACGGATGTGGCTCGCTTGTTGGGCACTCAGGCCGGTTACGACCCGCGTGTGCCGTTGTCGCTGACACAAGATCCAGAGATTTTCCATCAGTCGCTGGCGCAGGATTTTAGCGATGTCCGGCTCGGTTGGCTGGGCGACTACAACGGCTACCTGCCGATGGACCCGGGGGTGATGAGCCTGTGCGAGTCGGCGTTGCCGGACTTCGAAGCGCTGGGCTGCAAAGTCGAGGCCTGCCAGCCGGACTTTTCCATGGAGCGTTTGTGGCAAACCTGGCTGGTGCACCGCCACTGGCTGGTGCAAGGCGGCCTCGGCGCGCTGTATGCCGATCCGCACCAGCGCGAGCAACTCAAAGCCGAAGCCCGATGGGAGATCGAGGGCGGACGGCGCCTGACCGCGGCGGATGTCTATCAGGCGTCGATCAGCCGCAGCGAATGGTATCGAGCCTTGAGCGAGTTGTTCGAGCGCTACGATTTCCTGTTGCTGCCCACCGCCCAAGTGTTCCCTTTTGATGCACAGACCCCTTGGCCGCGCGTCGTCGGCGGGCAGGCCATGGACACTTATCACCGCTGGATGGAAGTGGTGATCGGGCCGACCCTGGCCGGTCTGCCGAGCATGAACGTGCCGGTGGGTTTCAACCCGGCCGGCTTGCCAATGGGCCTGCAAATCATTGGCCCGGCCCAGGCCGACCGTGCGGTGCTGCAATTGGCTTATGCCCATGAACAACTGACGCAATGGGTCAAACGGCGGCCACCCGGTTGTCTGCAAAATGCCTGAGCACTGCGGACGGGCGCGTAATTTGCTTTCTTTTGTAAACCGATCAATCGATCATCCATTTCGGGCATACGGAGGTCGATCACATGGACAGCAAGGCAGAAACCGGCAGCGTACGTTCCGTGGAGCGCGCCCTGGCGATCGTCGAGTTGCTGGGCGAGCATCAGGCGTTGGGCCTTGAGCAATTGCACTACCTGACGACCCTGCCCAAGGCCACGGTGTCGCGCATGTTGCTGACCTTGCAGGAGCAGGGCTGGGTCTATCGCGGCTTGAGCGACCGGCGTTATCGCCTGTGCGCCAAGCGCCTGTTCGGTGACAACCGGCAACGCTTCAAGCGGCGCCTGGTGGAAAACGCCGCGCCGCTGTTGGTGGAATTGAGCGAGCGCACCGGGCTGGTGGCGGACTTGTCGTGTTTTGACGGCGAGCGGGTGGAGGTCATGGAAAGCGCGATCCCCACGGTGTTGCGCAAACGCTATCCGAACAACTGCCAGATCGTCGGCCAGCACGCCAGCCTGTTTCATTCGGCGATGGGGCGCGCTTGCCTGGGTGAACTGCAAAGCCATGAGGTGGAACGCCTGGCCGAGCGCGAGCGGCTGAACGACGAATCCTTGTACACCACCACCCAGGAGGCACTGCATCAGGGCTTCGGCCAGCGTACCGAAGGCTACTGGGAATACCCGGTGCGCCTGCCGTTCCTGATTCGTGCGGTGGCCTTGCCGATTCATACCGAGGGTCGCCTGGTCGGCAGCATGGCGTTGCACTGGCCGATGGATCAGGCGCCGGTGGAGCGGGTGCTGAGCCTGCACCTCAACAGCCTGGCGGCGACCATTGGCGATGTGCAGCAGGCGATGGCCTAAGCGGAACTTGTGACGGGTTATAGACTCAAGGCAACAGAAAGTTTGCAACCTGTGTCAGGCCAGTTAAGGTTCAGCACAGGTTTATCTGCCCCCACGAGTCTCTATGTTCATGCGGTCTGTCACCCAAACCCTCGCCATCCTGCTGTTGGCCGGCGCTTCGCTGTCTGCCCGGGCCAATTGGTATCTGGACGGCGAATCCTCGCGGCTGTCGTTCGTCAGCACCAAAAACGCCAATGTTTCCGAAGTGCAGCGCTTTCTGGTGCTGCACGGCAAGGTCGACCCCAAGGGCCTGGCGCAGGTGGAAGTCGAGCTCGACTCGATCAACAGCGGCATTCCATTGCGCGACGAACGCATGCGCAAGGACTTGTTCGAGATTCAGACCTTTCCCGAAGCGCTGATCACCACGCAAATCGACTTGCGCCCGATCAACGACCTCGCCCCCGGTGCGCAACTGGAATTGCGCCTGCCGCTGACCGTCGATTTGCACGGCAAGCAACACACCTACAACGCCGAACTGCTGGCCACACGCCTCGATGACCGGCGTTTCCAGGTGGTAACCCTGGAACCGTTGGTGATTAATGCCGAAGACTTCGACCTGGCGCCCGGCCTGGAAACCCTGCGCAAGGTCGCCGGGCTGTCGGCCATCAGCCTGTCGGTGCCGGTGGGCGCTGTCCTGATCTTCACGGCGCGCTGACATGGCCGGTGCAATTTTTCCCTGGCGTGAAGGTAACCACTTCGAACTGCTGATTGATGGCCCGCAGTTTTTCCCGCGCATGCTGGTGGCGATTGCCCGGGCCGAAGAACAGGTCGAACTGGAGCTGTACCTGGTGGAGGCGGGCGCTTGTGCCGAGGCCATGGTGCAGGCATTGGTCCAGGCGGCCGAGCGCGGCGTGCGAGTGCGTTGCCTGTTCGACGATTACGGCAGCCTCGCCTTCACCCTGACCTTGCGCCAGCGCCTGATGGCTGCCGGGGTCGAGCTGCGTTTCTACAATCGCCTGAGCTGGCGGCGTTGGCTCGGCAACTTCTACCGTGATCACCGCAAGCTGTTGTTGGTGGATCAAACGATGGCCGTGGTCGGTGGCACCGGCGTTACCGATGAGTTCTGGACGCCGGGTGAAGACGTCAGCGAATGGCATGAAGTGATGGTGGAAATCACCGGCCCGCTGGTGATCGACTGGCAGCTGCTGTTCGACCGCCAATGGATCGCCAACCGCCATCGTCGCGCCTGGAAACCCGCCGCGCATTTCGGCCTGCCACGTCTGCCCCGCGTGCCGTCCATGGGCGAGGGCATGGGCCGGGTTGCCTACGCCGACGCCCGCCAGCATCGCGACATCCTGCAATCGCTGATTCGTGCGCTGAACAGCGGCCAGCGGCGGATTTGGCTGGCCACGCCGTACTTTCTGCCGACCTGGAAAGTCCGTCGCTCCCTGCGCCGCGCGGCTTCCCGTGGCGTCGACGTACGTCTGCTGCTGACTGGCCCGCGTACCGATCACCCGTCAGTGCGCTACGCCGGGCATCGTTACTACCCGCGACTGCTCAAGTCCGGCGTGCAGATTTTCGAGTACCAGCCGTGTTTCCTGCATCTGAAAATGGTCCTGATCGATGATTGGGTGAGCATCGGTTCGTGCAATTTCGATCACTGGAATCTGCGCTTCAACCTCGAAGCCAATCTTGAAGCCCTGGACCCCGGACTGACCCGGGCGGTGGCGGCGAGTTTCGAAAGGGACTTTGCCCTGAGCCAGGAAGTCAGCCTGGAGACATGGCAACGCCGACCGCTGTGGCGGCGGGTCAAGCAGCGGGTGTGGGGATGGGTGGATCGGGTGGTGGTGAATCTGTTGGATCGGCGGGGATAGTCGCCACCCCCTAAAACATTGTGGGAGCTGGCAAGCCAGCTCCCACAGGTTTTTGCGGCGTTTGAAGGATTACAGCAATTCAAAGCTCTGCTGCGTCACGTCCTTGGAATCCAGGCCGATCTGCACGTTGAACTTGCCCGGCTCCGCGGCATACTTGAGCTGGGTGTTGTAGAACTTCAGGTCATCCTCGGTGATGGTGAAGTGCACGACTTTCTGTTCGCCGGCCTTGAGCATCACTTTCTGGAAGTTCTTCAGTTCCTTAAGCGGACGGATCATCGAGCCGGTCACGTCCTGGATGTACAGCTGGACCACGGTTTCGCCGTCACGCTTGCCGGTGTTCTTCACGGTGACGCTGGCGTCGAGCTTGCCGGTCTTGTTCAGCGTGGTCGATGACAGGGCCATGTTGCTCAGGCTGAAATCGGTGTAGCTCAGGCCGTAGCCGAACGGGTACAGGGGACCCGTGGTGTCATCGAAATACTGCGAGGTGTAGTTGCCCGGTTTGCCCGGGGTGAATGGCCGGCCGATGCTCAGGTGGTTGTAGTAGGTCGGAATCTGGCCCACCGAACGCGGGAAGGTGATCGGCAGTTTGCCCGACGGGTTGTAGTCGCCGAACAGCACGTCGGCGATGGCGTTGCCGCCCTCGGTGCCGCTGAACCAGGTTTCCAGGATTGCGTCAGCCTGTTCGTTCTCTTCGAGAATCGACAGCGGACGGCCGTTCATCAGCACCAGCACCAGCGGTTTGCCGGTGGCTTTCAGGGCACGGATCAGCGCGCGCTGGTTTTCCGGGATGTTCAGGTCGGTACGGCTCGACGATTCGTGGGACATGCCACGGGATTCGCCCACAGCGGCAACGACCACGTCGGCATCCTTGGCGGCTTTCACCGCTTCGTCGATCAACACGTTGGCCGGACGCGGGTCATCGACCACTTCCGGCGCATCGAAGTTGAGGAAGTTCAGGTAGTCGAGGATTTTCTTGTCACTGGTGATGTTGGCGCCACGGGCGTAGATCAGCGTCGATTTGTCACCGATAACATTGCTCATGCCATCGAACAGGGTCACCGATTGCGCAGGGCGACCGGCGGCGGCCCAGCTGCCCATCATGTCGATCGGCGCCTTGGCCAGCGGACCGACCAGGGCGATTTTCGCGGTTTTCTTCAGCGGCAGGGTTTCGCCCTGGTTTTTCAGCAGCACCAGGCTGCGACGCGCCACGTCACGGGCTTCAGCGCGGTGCAGACGGCTGTCGGCATAGGTGTCGGCTGGATCATCCTCGGCCTTGCCGATGCGCAGGTACGGGTCCTTGAACAGGCCCATGTCGTACTTGGCGTCCAGTACCGCACGCACGGCGTTGTCGATGTCGCTCTGCTGGATCTCGCCGGATTTCAACAGCCCCGGCAGTTCCTTGCCGTACAAGGTGTCGTTCATGCTCATGTGGATGCCGGCCTTGATCGCCAGCTTCGCCGCTTCGCGACCGTCGGCGGCGACGCCGTGCTTGATCAACTCGAAAATCGCCCCGTGGTCGCTGACCGCCAGGCCTTTGAAGCCCCATTCCTTGCGCAACAGGTCGTTCATCAGCCAGGTGTTGGCGGTGGCCGGTACACCGTTGATCGAGTTCAGCGCGACCATCACCCCGCCGGCACCGGCGTCAATCGCCGCGCGATACGGTGGTAGATAGTCCTGGTACATCTTGACCGGGCTCATGTCGACGACGTTGTAGTCGCGACCGCCCTCGACCGCGCCGTACAGGGCGAAGTGCTTGACGCTGGCCATGATGCTGTCGGCGGCGTTGGCGCCGACACCCTGGAGCGCCTTGACCATCACGCCGGCAATGCGCGACACCAGGTAGGTGTCTTCGCCGAAGCCTTCGGAGGTCCGGCCCCAGCGCGGGTCGCGGGAAATGTCGACCATCGGCGCGAAGGTGATGTCGAGGCTGTCCGCCGCGGCTTCCTTGGCGGCAATGCGCCCGGACAGGCCAATGGCGTCCATGTCCCAGCTCGACGCCAGGGCCAGCGGGATCGGGAAAATGGTGCGGTGGCCGTGGATCACGTCGTAGGCGAAGAACATCGGGATCTTCAACCGGCTGCGCATGGCCGCGTCCTGCATCGGACGGTTTTCCGCGCGGGTGATCGAGTTGAATGTACCGCCGATGTTACCTGCCGCGATTTCCTTGCGGATCAGCTCCCGGGGCATTTCCGGGCCGATGCTGATCAGGCGCAACTGGCCGATTTTTTCATCGAGGGTCATCTGCTTCATCAGGTTGCTGACGAAGGCGTCCTTGTTTTCCAGAGGTGCGGGCGTCGTGGCGGCCAATACGTTATGACTGGCCAGGCTGACGAGCAGGCCCAGCAAACACAGCTTCTTCATGAATTGTTTTCTCAAAGGCCCAAACGGCGATGGACTCGCCGGCCAGCCAAAATTTAGGGAGCGTCTATTGTTGTTCGGGTGCTGATTGAAAAACGACAGCCGAAGTTCGGATGTGTTTTTTGCGCAGGGCATTTTTTAGCCTATTGCCCCGATGCGATCCAGTAGCGCGGCCGATTATGCCCCAAGAGCCGGCCGAGAGGGTCGCTGGTTGTTTTTTCCATGAAATGTGAAGGGAGCATCACTCTGATGAATGTACAACTCGCCACTCGGTCGAACCTGCAAATCGCCACATTGCTGGTGTTGGCCACGTTGCTGACCGCCTGCGGCATCAACAATATCCCGACCCTCGATGAGCAGGCCAAAGCCGCCTGGGGCCAGGTGCAGAACCAGTATCAGCGCCGCGCCGACCTGATCCCCAACCTGGTGGAAACCGTCAAGGGCTACGCCGCCCATGA
Organism: Pseudomonas sp. G(2018); assembly: GCF_005502415.1. NCBI lineage: Bacteria > Pseudomonadati > Pseudomonadota > Gammaproteobacteria > Pseudomonadales > Pseudomonadaceae > Pseudomonas > Pseudomonas sp. G(2018). The sequence continues at coordinate 96,889 of NZ_SCOO01000025.1, forward strand.
AAAAGAGACCCTGACTGCCGTCATCGAGGCCCGGGCCAAGGCCACCTCGATCCAGGTCGACGCCTCCACGTTGGACAACCCGGAAAAACTCAAGCAGTACCAGCAGGCCCAGGATCAACTCAGCGGCGCCTTGAGCCGACTGATGGTGGTATCCGAGCGCTATCCGGATCTGAAGGCCAATCAAAACTTCCTGGCCCTGCAGTCACAGCTTGAAGGCACCGAAAACCGCATCAGCGTGGCCCGACGCGATTTCATCCTGGCGGTGCAGAAGTACAACACCGAGATCCGCACCTTCCCTGGTCGCCTGTGGCACAGCGTGATGTACAGCAACCTGCCGGTTCGCGAGACCTTCGAGGCCACGCCGGGTTCGGAGAAGCCACCTGAAGTCAAATTTTGAGGTTGCCCATGCGCGTGTTGAAAGCTGGCCTGGTGCTGTTGCTGTGGGTGTTCACCCTGGCGGCCCAGGCCGAATTGAAGTTTCCGGAGCTGACCGGGCGGGTGGTGGATAACGCCCGGATGATCGAGCCATCGGTGCGCGAGCAACTGACGCAACAGCTTCAGGCCCATGAGAAAGTCACCGGTGAACAGCTGGTAGTGGTGACCTTGCCGGACTTGCAGGGCACCGACATTGCCGACTTCGGCTATCAACTGGGGCGCTACTGGGGCATCGGCCAGAAAGACAAAAACAACGGTGCCTTGCTGATCGTCGCCCGTGATGAGCGCAAACTGCGCATCGAAGTCGGCTATGGCCTGGAAGAGCGCCTGACCGATGCGCAGAGTTCGGTGATCATTAATCAGGTCATCACCCCGGCGTTCAAGGCCGGCAATTTCAGCAAAGGTATCAGCGACGGCGTGGCGGCGATGCTGGTGGTGCTGGGCGGGAACCCTCTGGACGAACCGTCGACGGTGTATGAATCCAGCGGTGACCCGCAAGACGATTTCGTTTCGCGGCATCCGGGGCTGTTCGTGTTTTTGGTGTTGTTGTTCATCCTCACTTTTTTTGTAGGTCAGATGCTCGGTATCCTTCCCGCCGGCCGCGGCGGTTCGGGCGGCTCAGGCGGTTTCGGCGGTGGCGGTTTTGGCGGCGGAGGAGGCGGAGGC
>NZ_SCOO01000026.1:0-93656 GCF_005502415.1 Pseudomonas sp. G(2018)
GTCTCGTGGGCGCGGGGATGTATATAAGGGTCAGGCGATTTGTCAGTCGATACCGATGGTGACTGACAGACCGCTTTCGCGAGCAAGCCCGCTCCCACACTGATTTGTGTGGGTTGGTTAGGTTTCTGTTGGAGTCTGGCAATGCCGTTACGCGAAGAGTGTCTGTGGGAAAAACTGACGCCGCAAAGGCCTGACAATGCGGCGCTCAAAGGTGAGGTGAAGGCGGATGTCTGCGTCATCGGCGCCGGTTTCACCGGGCTGTCGGCGGCGGTTCATCTGCTGGAACAGGGCAAAACGGTTTGTGTGCTGGAGGCCCATCGCGCCGGACACGGAGGGTCGGGACGCAACGTCGGGCTGGTCAACGCCGGGATGTGGATTCCACCTGATGAGATCGAGGCCGGGTTTGGCGAAGCGGTCGGCAGTCAGCTGAACCGCATGCTGGGCGCGGCACCATCGCTGGTATTCAGCCTGATCGACAAGTACAACATCGATTGCCAGTTGCGCCGCGAAGGCACGCTGCACATGGCCCACAACGCCCGTGGCGAAGCCGATTTGCGCAGTCGTGAAGAACAGTGGAAACGTCGTGGCGCGCCGGTCGAACTGCTGACCGGGCAAGCTTGTGAGCAAGCGACGGGCACCCAGAAAATCGCCGCCGCGCTGCTCGATCGGCGTGCCGGTACCCTAAACCCGATGGCCTACACCTCGGGACTGGCGAAGGCAGCCATCAGCCTCGGCGGTCAGTTGTTCGATCATTCCCCGGTCACCCGCCTCGAACGCCAGGGCCAGCGCTGGTCGGTGCAGACTGCGCAGGGTTCGGTGCTGGCCGAGCAAGTAGTGATCGCCTCCAACGCTTATACCGAAGGCGACTGGACCGAGTTACGGCGCAATTTTTTCCCCGGCTATTACTATCAAGTGGCGTCGGTGCCGCTGACTGAAGAGGCGGCGCAGCAAATTCTGCCCGGTGGCCAAGGTTCATGGGATACCCGTCAGGTACTCAGCAGTATCCGCCGGGATAAAGACGGTCGCCTGCTGCTCGGCAGCCTGGGCAATGGCAACCAAAAACCGACCTGGTTCCTCAAAGCCTGGGCCGATCGCGTGCAGCAGCATTACTTCCCTTATCTCAAGCCGGTGGAATGGGAATGCACCTGGACGGGGCGCATCGCCTTCACGCCGGATCACTTGATGCGCCTGTTCGAACCCGCGCCCGGAATAGTGGCAGTCACCGGCTACAACGGCCGGGGAGTGACCACGGGAACGGTGGTCGGCAAGGCGTTTGCCGATTATTTGTGTAACGGAAATCCTCAAGCGCTACCCATTCCTTTCGCTCCCATGCAGCCATTGGCAGGGGTGGGGTTGCGTAGCTGTTTGTACGAGGCCGGGTTTTCGCTGTATCACGCAGGCCAGTGCCTGCGGATCGTGATCTGATTGTTGAAATTTGTTGCTGGAAGCGGCGCTTTTTCGCGCAGCGACTAGCCTGTAGTGGTGCGCGTTGTAGCAGTTGCGCACCAGCAGTGTGCAGTTCGGTGACGCGCGTTGTTACAGGCTGGTTGCACGCCGTTTCGCGCCGCGGTTGCAATGATGGCGCAGAGGGGTTGCGCCTCAAAAAATAAATGGTTTTACCTTCCGCGGTTTAGACGGTTGCACGCCCAATGAAAATGGGATCGAAACAGTCGAAATAACAATAAAGCAGCGACTTTTTTCAGAATAAAAAACCGATGGCACGGCACTTGCTCTGAGCAATCAGTGAAGTCGCAGTGCCAATTAAAAAAAACCTTGGAGCACCACCTCATGTCCCAGACGTTTTACAAGAAAGGCTTTCTGGCCCTCGCAGTGGCAACTGCGTTGGGTGTTTCTGCGTTTGCTCAGGCTGACATCAAGATCGGCGTAGCGGGTCCAATGACGGGCGCCAACGCAGCATTTGGCGAGCAGTACATGAAGGGTGCACAGGCAGCAGCCGATGCGGTCAACGCGGCTGGTGGCGTTAACGGGGAAAAAATCGTACTGGTCAAGGGCGATGACGCCTGCGAACCTAAACAGGCTGTGACGGTCGCCAAGGACCTGACCAACCAGAAAGTTGCCGGCGTGGTCGGTCACTTCTGCTCCTCGTCGACCATCCCGGCCTCCGAGATCTACGACGAAGCGGGCATCATTGCAATCACCCCGGGCTCCACCAACCCAGCCGTTACCGAGCGTGGCCTGAGCGCCATGTTCCGTATGTGCGGACGTGACGACCAGCAAGGCATCGTGGCCGGCGACTACATCGTCGACGTACTCAAGGGCAAGAAGGTTGTCGTGCTGCACGACAAGGACACCTATGGCCAGGGCCTGGCGGATGCCACCAAGGCGCAACTGGCCAAGCGCGGCGTAACGCCAGTGCTGTATGAAGGCCTGACCCGTGGTGAAAAAGACTTCAGCACCATCGTGACCAAAATCCGCGGTGCTGGCGCCGATGTCGTCTACTTCGGTGGTCTGCACCCGGAGGCCGGTCCTCTTGTCCGTCAACTTCGCGAGCAAGGCCTGAAAGACGTCACGTTCATGTCCGACGATGGCATCGTGACCGACGAACTGGTGACCACCGCTGGCGGTCCGCAGTTCACCAAAGGCGTGCTGATGACTTTCGGCGCCGACCCTCGCCTGCTGCCAGACAGCAAGACGGTGGTAGACGCATTCCGCAAAGCCGGCACCGAGCCTGAAGGCTACACCCTGTATGCCTACGCTTCGGTCCAGACCCTGGCAGCGGCGTTTAACGGTGCCAAGTCCAACAATGGCGAAAAAGCCGCCGAGTGGCTGAAAAAGAACCCTGTCAAAACCGTCATGGGCGAGAAGACCTGGGACAGTAAGGGCGACCTGAAAGTCTCCGACTACGTGGTTTACGAATGGGACGCGAACGGCAAATACCATCAACTGGAAAAACAGAAGTGATATGAGCGGCTGATCTGCCCGGTGCCTTATGGGCCGGGCAATCCTGAAACATGTCCGTGCAGTACCTGTCTTTTCTCGTAGAGCTGCACACAACCGCATTGCGACGGCGGCTGAACCCCGGTCCGTTGCATGCGGCTTCTGTGCAGTCTCTCAAATGCGTGAGATTGCGTTATGGATGGTATTTTCCTGCAGCAACTGGTCAACGGCCTGACCCTCGGGTCGGTCTATGGCCTGATCGCCATCGGCTACACAATGGTCTATGGCATCATTGGCATGATCAACTTCGCCCACGGCGAGGTTTACATGATTTCCGCTTACCTCGCGGCAATCAGTCTGGCACTGCTGGCTTACTTCGGTATTGAATCCTTCCCGCTGCTGATGCTCGGCACCCTGATCTTCACTATCGTCGTCACGGCGGTGTATGGCTGGGTCATCGAGCGAGTCGCCTATAAACCCCTGCGTAACTCCACCCGACTGGCACCGCTGATCAGCGCCATCGGTATTTCGCTGATCCTGCAAAACTACGCCCAGATCTCCCAAGGCGCGAAGCAACAGGGCGTTCCAACCCTGCTGACAGGTGCCTGGCGCGTCGATATCGGTACAGGTTTCGTGCAATTGACCTACACCAAGGTCTTCATTCTGGTCGCAGCGTTTGCCGGGATGGCCCTGCTGACCTACATCATCAAGTACACCAAGCTCGGCCGCATGTGCCGCGCGACCCAGCAAGACCGCAAGATGGCCTCGATCCTGGGGATCAACACCGACCGGGTGATTTCCTACGTGTTCATCATCGGTGCAGCGATGGCGGCCCTGGCCGGCGTACTGATCACCATGAACTATGGCACGTTCGACTTCTATGCCGGCTTCATCATCGGGATCAAGGCGTTCACCGCCGCGGTACTCGGCGGAATCGGTTCGCTGCCTGGCGCCATGCTTGGCGGGATCATTCTCGGGATCTCCGAATCGCTGTTCTCCGGTCTGGTGAACTCGGACTACAAAGACGTATTCAGCTTCTCGCTGCTGGTTCTCGTTCTGGTCTTTCGGCCTCAAGGCCTGCTCGGCCGTCCTCTTGTGTCGAAGGTGTAAGCGATGTCCTCAACCACTAAAAAAACCATTGATCTCAAGAAAAGTCTGGTTGACGCGATCCTTGCCGGGCTCGTTGCCCTGATCGTATTTGGGCCGATTGTCGGTGTTGTACTCGATGGCTACGGCTTCAACTTGGAATCAACCCGAGTGGCCTGGATTGTTGCCATCGTCATGGCCGGTCGCTTTGCCTTGAGTACATTCCTGCAGACGCCCAAGGGCCTGAGAATTCTCGAAGGATTTGAATCCTCCGGCTCCGGGGTGCACGTACTGGCACCCGATTACAAATCGCGCCTGCGCTGGATCATCCCGCTGGTGATCGTCATTGCCGTGGTGTTCCCGTTCTTCTCCAACTCCTACGTGCTGGGCGTGGTTATCCTCGGGCTGATCTACGTACTCCTGGGTCTGGGGTTGAACATCGTGGTCGGTCTGGCCGGCCTGCTCGACCTGGGTTACGTGGCGTTCTACGCCATCGGTGCCTATGGCCTGGCACTCGGTTATCAGTACCTGGGGCTGGGTTTCTGGACGGTGCTGCCGCTGGCGGCGATTACCGCGGGGCTGGCCGGTTGCATCCTTGGCTTCCCGGTGTTGCGTTTGCACGGTGACTACCTGGCAATCGTGACCCTGGGCTTCGGTGAAATCATCCGCCTGGTCCTCAACAACTGGCTGACCCTGACCGGCGGCCCGAACGGTATGTCGGCGCCGCTGCCGACCTTCTTCGGCCTCGAGTTCGGCAAACGTGCGAAAGATGGCGGTGTGCCGTTCCATGAGTTCTTCGGCCTCGCCTACAACCCCGACGTGAAGTACTACTTCATCTACGCGGTGTTGTTCCTGGTGGTGCTGGCCGTGCTGTACATCAAGCATCGTCTGGTCAAGATGCCTGTAGGCCGTGCATGGGAAGCGCTGCGTGAAGACGAAATCGCCTGCCGTTCCATGGGTCTGAACCATGTACTGGTCAAGCTCTCGGCGTTCACCATCGGCGCATCGACCGCCGGTCTGGCCGGTGTGTTCTTCGCCACCTACCAGGGCTTCGTCAACCCGACCTCGTTCACCTTTTTCGAGTCGGCCCTGATCCTCGCCATCGTGGTACTCGGCGGCATGGGTTCGACCATTGGAGTGGTGATTGCGGCCTTCGTACTGACCGTAGCTCCGGAACTGCTGCGTGGTTTCGCTGAATACCGAGTTCTGCTGTTCGGCATCCTGATGGTGTTGATGATGATTTGGCGACCGCGCGGCCTGATTCGGATCAGCCGTACCGGTGTGACCCCGCGTAAAGGAGTAGCGCCATGAGCGAAGTCGTACTCAGTGTCGAAAAACTGATGATGCACTTCGGCGGCATCAAGGCGTTGAACGATGTCAGCCTGAAAGTTCACCGTAACTCGATCTTCGCCCTGATCGGCCCCAACGGCGCCGGCAAGACCACCGTGTTCAACTGCCTGACCGGGTTCTACAAGGCCTCCGGCGGCAAGATCGAACTCAACGTGCGTGGCCAGCAGACCAACGTCATCAAGTTGCTGGGCGAATCGTTCAAGCCGACCGATTTCGTCTCACCGAAAACCTTCGCCAGTCGCCTGTTCTACAAGGCGTTCGGCGGTACTCATCTGGTGAACCGGGCCGGGCTGGCGCGGACTTTTCAGAACATTCGCCTGTTCAAGGAAATGTCGGTGCTGGAAAACCTGCTGGTGGCCCAGCACATGTGGGTCAACCGGAGCATGCTCGCTGGCATCCTCAACACCAAGGGCTACCGCAAGGCCGAAAGCGATGCACTGGACCACGCGTTCTATTGGCTGGAAGTGGTGGACCTGGTGGACTGCGCCAACCGTCTGGCCGGTGAGCTGTCCTACGGCCAACAACGTCGCCTGGAGATCGCCCGGGCCATGTGCACCCGCCCGCAGATCATCTGCCTCGACGAACCGGCCGCCGGCCTCAACCCTCAGGAAACCGAAGCGCTGAGCGCGATGATCCGGTTGCTGCGTGACGAACACGATCTGACCGTGGTGCTGATCGAACACGACATGGGCATGGTAATGAGTATTTCCGACCACATTGTGGTGCTGGACCACGGCGTCGTCATCGCCGAGGGCGGTCCCAATGACATACGCAACGACCCGAAAGTGATTGCTGCCTACCTGGGTGCCGACGAAGAGGAACTCGTATGACTAAAGGTGCGATCCTCGAACTCAAGGCGCTGGACGTGTTTTACGGGCCGATTCAGGCCCTGAAGAAAGTCTCGCTGCACATCAACGAAGGTGAAACCGTCAGCCTGATCGGCTCCAACGGCGCCGGCAAGTCGACCCTGCTGATGTCGATTTTCGGCCAGCCGCGGGCGGCGGACGGGCAGATCCTCTATCAAGGCGTGGACATCACTCACAAGTCATCGCACTACATCGCGTCCAACGGCATCGCGCAATCACCGGAAGGGCGGCGGGTGTTCCCCGACATGACCGTCGAGGAAAACCTGCTGATGGGCACTATTCCGATCGGTGACAAATACGCGAAGGAAGACATGCAACGCATGTTCGAGCTGTTTCCGCGGCTTGAAGAGCGGCGCACGCAGCGCGCCATGACCATGTCCGGGGGCGAGCAGCAAATGCTCGCCATCGCCCGGGCGTTGATGAGCCGGCCTAAACTTCTGTTGCTCGACGAACCAAGCCTGGGCCTGGCCCCGATCGTGGTGAAGCAGATCTTCGCCACCCTGCGGGAACTGGCAAAGACCGGCATGACCATCTTCCTGGTGGAGCAGAACGCCAACCACGCACTCAGGTTGTCGGACCGGGCGTATGTGATGGTCAACGGCGAGATCCGCATGAGCGGCACAGGCAAGGAACTGCTGGTCAACGAGGATGTGCGTAACGCTTATCTTGGCGGGCATTGATTCGTTACTGAAGTATCCACAGCCCCGGCGAGCAATCTCCGGGGCTTTTTTACATCTCAATAAACCGCAATCCCCTGAGAGAGAGCCGGCTCCCACAGGGGATGGTGGTGCGGTCTCGGGAAATTGTGGAAAACAATATTCGCAAGCTCCCAAAGCGCGACATAAAGCCGCTGCAAATAGCTGTTTTGTCACGGTTTTGACTTGTCCCCGTTTGCTGTGGAGCTGGCTGTGAATAACGTGGGTGTAGCTGTCTGGAGGCCTTTGAATACGTGGCTTACAGCGTTATGGTTGTTTTTTGATCAGGCGATTTTGCGAGTCTTGAGGCCGGTTTTGTCAACTATTTTCTTGGGGGTGAAACGGCTGCAAACGGGTGTGGGCAAGCCTGTGGATAAGTCTGTGGTTAAACTCTGGAAAGACTCGGCTGAAGGCCGTGGTTACTGGCTTGCGGCCACCGTCGGTTTGACCGGCTGGTCGAGAAAATGACCATGGGCTACACGGCAGGACGACGAGGGTCAAGCGAAAAAGTTTTGTAATCCCTCGCTAAGCCTTGTGGATAGCGGCTTGCAGCATTTCGACTTGCCCCCGGAATGTGTGGATGGGGCTGTGGATAAGGTGCGCGCACCTGTCTGCAGGCCACGGTGCACAAGGTGCTGCGTGGTTTGATCGTTTTTTGTACAGACCTGGCAGTGGTTGCCGCTGTGGGCAAGGCCGGGCATGCTGCTTGCTGATTTTTTATTCCAATGGCTGACCCTCAGTCCAAGCAAGGAGAACACGATGTCCAACACCCTGTTTATTACCGGCGCGACCTCCGGTTTTGGTGAAGCCTGTGCCCGTCGTTTTGCCGAGGCCGGCTGGAAACTGGTGCTGACTGGTCGTCGTGAAGAACGCCTCAACGCGCTGTGCGCCGAACTGTCGAAACAGACCGAGGTGCATGGCTTGGTACTCGATGTGCGTGATCGCAAGGCCATGGAAGAGGCCATTGCCAACTTGCCGCCATCCTTCGCCAAGCTGCGCGGGCTGATCAACAATGCCGGCCTGGCCCTGGGAGCTGATCCGGCGCCTAAGTGCAGCCTGGACGACTGGGACACCATGGTCGATACCAACATCAAGGGCCTGATGTACAGCACGCGCCTGCTGCTGCCGCGCCTGATTGCCCACGGTCGTGGCGCCGGTATCGTCAACCTGGGTTCCGTCGCCGGCAATTATCCGTATCCGGGCAGCCACGTGTATGGCGGGACCAAGGCCTTCGTCCAGCAGTTCTCCCTGAGCCTGCGCTGTGATCTGCAAGGCACTGGCGTGCGGGTCAGCAACCTCGAGCCGGGTCTGTGCGAGAGTGAGTTTTCGCTGGTGCGTTTTGGCGGTGATCAGGAGCGTTACAACGCCACCTACGCCGGTGCCGAACCGATCCAGCCGCAGGACATCGCCGACACCATTTTCTGGATTCTCAATGCCCCGGCACACATCAACATCAACAGCCTGGAGTTGATGCCGGTCAGCCAGAGTTGGGCCGGGTTTGCGATTGATCGCAGTGGTGGCAAGACCGCATAACGGCTATTCGCGAGCAGGGGTGTGCATTCCAATAAGGGAGCGAGCCTGCTCGCGAAGGCGATTTATCAGTCAGCGAAGATAATCGGAAAGGCCGCGATAACAGGTCGCCAAGTGATAAGGCGTGGTCGACGGCATATCCCGACGACTCACTTCGCCGTACTCATCACGGCACTCGTACCACCCGCCTGTGTGCAATGAGCGTTGCTGCAACGCCTGCAATTGGCGCAACACCGAGGCTTCGCTGTCCGGGCGCAGCGTCAATGCCCGCAGGTACTCGGCCTGTGCCCAGATCCGCTGAGTAGCATCCCGAGCGCCGCCATTCGGTCCCAGGTCAAGCATGGCCCGCACGGCCCCGGTCTGTTGGTCGACGCCCAGTTGTTCGGTGAAAGCGAACGCCCGCTCCAGCGCTGCATGCAGTTTCGAACCGCGCAGTAATTCAGACGATTCCAGCAGGAAATACCATTCGAACTGGTGTCCTGGTTCGAACCAGTTATCCACAGCGCCCAAGGGCTTTTCCATCAGCACGCTGTGTTGCGGGTCGATGAAACGCTTCTGCATGGCTGTGCATAACTCTACAAGCGCGCGTTGTGCGGCGAGGTCTTCGCGAATGGATAATGTGGCGAGGAAAGCTTCGGCCAAATGCATCAACGGGTTCTGCAGCGGGCCGGTTTCCAGGGTAGCCCAGTCACGATCGAGGCAAGCTTCGTAGAGGCCATCGCCGGTGGCAAAACGCCGTGCGATCATTTCCAGGGCGGCGTTGAGTACCGATTCCACCAGCGGTTCGCGGACTTTGTCCCAATAGTGGGCGCAGGCGAACAGGATGAAGGCGTGGGTGTAGAGGTCTTTGCGCTGATCCAGCGGTGTTCCGTTCGGGTCAATGCTGTAGAACCAGCCGCCGTACTCGGCATCGTGAAAATGCCGTTGCAGGGAACGGAACAGCGCCGCCGCACGCTCTTCGGCGTTCGGTACCTGGCCGATAAGGCTGGCAAACAGATACAACTGCCGTGCGCAAGCCATGGCCCGGTAACGCTGCGGAGGTAGCGGCTGGTGTTCGGCGTCCAGTGCCTCATAGGGTAGCGCCATGTCGGCATTCCAGCCGGGGCCTTGCCAGAGTGGCACGATCACGTCCTGGAAGTGCTGTTGCACCGAAGTGAACAGAGCGGTCAGTTCAGGCTGGGAGGCGGAGCGAGGAGCATGCGGCATTGGCTGGCGTCGTCACGGCAGGTTTGATTGCGCGACATGTTAGCAGGCCTGAGGGATGCGGTGTCTGTCAGGCCCTCATCGCGGACAAGCACGCTCCCACAAGAGAACGCATTCCAAATGTGGGAGCGGGCTTGCCCGCGAAGAGGCCGCTTCAGGCGCTAGAGAATCAACCCGCGAACAACCAGACCCCAGTTGCCGCCGAAGCCGCACCCGCCAGTCGAACCAACGGTGCAGCCGCTCGCGGCAAGACCCGCACCACGGCATAACCCGCCGCATGCAACGCCGCCGTCGCCATCACAAACCCTGCGGCATAGGCCCAGGGACTGGACATGTCCGGCAGTTCCAGGCCATGGGCCACGCCATGGAACAGCGCGAACAGCGCCGTCGCACCCACCGCCACGCTCAACGGCGGGCGCACCGCCAGGGCCACCGCCAGACCCAACGCCAACACAGACGCGGCGATCCCGCTTTCCAGTGCCGGCAGGTTAAGGCCTTCAAAGCCCAGCAGCCCGCCAAACAGCATGGTGCCGACAAAAGTGCACGGCAGCGCCCAACGCGCCGCGCCTTTCTGTTGCGCTGCCCACAGACCGACGGCGAGCATCGCCAGCAAGTGGTCGAGGCCGCCGATCGGGTGGCTGATGCCGGCCATCAATCCATTGTCGCCATGACCCGGGTGGGCGAAGGCGATAGCGGGGGTCAGCAGAAGGGCCAGGGCGCCCAGGATACGTTTCAGTGTCATGGATAAGCTTCCTTGTGAATAAGGGGGTCAGGCCGCGGTCAGCAGGCCCTGGCGTTCAATAAAGGCGATGATTTCTTCGAGGCCCTGGCCGGTTTTCTGGTTGCTGAAGACAAACGGCTTGCCGTTGCGCATGCGCGTGGTGTCGCTGTCCATCAGGGTCAGCGACGCGCCTACCAGCGGCGCCAGGTCGATTTTGTTGATCACCAGCAAATCGGATTTGCAGATCCCCGGTCCGCCCTTGCGTGGCAGCTTGTCGCCGGCCGAAACGTCGATCACATAGATGGTCAGGTCCGACAGTTCAGGGCTGAAGGTCGCCGACAGGTTGTCGCCACCGGACTCCACCAGAATCAGATCCAGGCCGGGAAAACGGCGGTTCAGCTGATCCACGGCTTCGAGGTTGATCGAGGCGTCTTCGCGGATCGCCGTGTGCGGGCAGCCACCGGTTTCCACGCCAATGATCCGCTCTGGTGCCAGAGCCTGGTTGCGCACCAGAAAGTCGGCGTCTTCGCGGGTGTAAATATCGTTGGTCACGACGGCCAGGTTGTAGCGCTCGCGCAGGGCCAGGCACAGGGCCAGGGTCAGGGCTGTTTTACCGGAGCCGACCGGGCCGCCGATGCCGACGCGCAGGGGTTGTGTGTTCATGTGGTTCTCCAAAATAGAGCGGCCAAAATAAGGGGGCCTAGGAACGGAACAGACGGCTGTACTGGCGCTCGTGGGCCATACACGCCAGGGACAGGCCGAAAGCGGCGCTGCCATAGTTTTCGGGGTCGATGTCGGTGGCGTTCTGCTGGGCTTGCTGCAACAACGGCAGCAATTCGCTGGTCAGGCGCTGGGCAGCTTGTTGGCCCAGCGGCAGGGTTTTCATCAATACCGCCAACTGGTTTTCCAGCCAGCTCCAGAGCCACGCGGCGAGTGCGTCCTGCGGACTGATCTGCCAGGCGCGAGCGGCCAGCGCCCACCCCAGGGCCAAGTGCGGTTCTTGGCGCTGTGCCAGAAAGGCGCGTGCCGTTGCATCCAGCTCCGGTAAACCGTAGAGCAGTTGTTGCAGGGAATAGCCCATCTGCCGGCTCTCCTGATGCAACTCACGGGTTTCCCGACTGGCGCGGTGTTCTTCACAGCGTTGCAGCAGTTCGCTCCAGTTTTCCTCGAAAGCGGACACGCAATGAGCGAGCAACAACGGGGCTTCGAAGCGGGCAAGATTGAGCAGCAATTGATCGCTGATCCAGCGTCGCGCGCTGTCTGGATCGTGCACCCGACCGTTCTCCACCGCCATTTCCAGGCCTTGGGAATAGCTGTAGCCGCCGATCGGCAATTGCGGACTGGCCAGACGCAGCAGCGCCCAGGCGGGGTTCATGGGCGCACGCCGAACTGGTGTAGTTTGGGCGGGTAGTTGAAGTCTTCATCGCCATGGCGCGAATGATGATGGCCGCCGCCATAGGCACCATGCTCCGGCTGGAATGGCGCTTCGATGCTTTCGGTAGTGGCGCCAAGTTGTTCGAGCATGGCCTTGAGTACGTAATCATCGAGCAGGCGCAGCCAGCCGTCGCCAACCTGCAAGGCAACGTGGCGATTGCCCAGGTGATAGGCGGCTCGGGTCAATTCGAAAGCGTTGGCACAGGTGACGTGCAGCAGCTGTTCCGGGCGCGCACAAACGCGAACGATACGCCCGTCTTCGGCTTGCAGGCATTCGCCGTCATGTAGTGGCGATTGACCGCGCTCCAAAAACAACCCGACGTCTTCACCTTCGGCACTGAAACAGCGCAAACGGCTTTTGCTCCGGGCTTCGAACGTCAGGTGCAACTCAGCGGCCCAGACGGGTTGAGGGTCGATTCTGCGATGAATCACCAGCATCGGAAAGCTTCCAGCAATGGACAATGCTCAGGCTAGAGCAAGGGGCTTGCCAATCGGGGTGCTGTGTAGGAAATGCCTGAGGGACGCGTAGGTTGAGGCATGGTAGGGCGTGGGTTTTGAGTGATGTTGGTGCGGGAGGTTTTCGTATTGCACCAATGTGAAGCGACTTGGCTTTTCCTGTGGGAGCGAGCCTGCTCGCGAATGGGGCGGGACATTCACCATCGTGTCGAACTGGCCTACGCCTTCACGAGCAGGCTCGCTCCCACAGGGGGCTTTGTTCCATCAGGGGGTTATTCAGTGCTGCCCAGACCCTGCCAGTGCTTGAGGCCGATAAAGATAAACCGCAACTGCTGGGTAATCTTCGCCTGAGGCGTCAGATGTTCAGGCAATGCCTCGGTCGGAGGATCGATGATGTCCGGTAAGGTGGCGAACACGCTTTTAACGATCAAGTCCGCCATCACGCTCAGGTCGGCGATGTCCAGGTGTTGCAGCTTTGGCATCAGCGACAGGTCGGCCGCCAGATCCGAGCTGATATCTTCGCGCAAACGGCCGATGGCCAGACGCACCGGGAGCGAACCGCCGTACTGCTCGCGGGCAAGAAACAGAAATTGCGAACGGTTGGCACTGACCACATCGAGAAAAATCCGCACCGACGCATCGATGATACCGCCCATGACAAATTCGTTGTGCCGCACCAAACGGATGGTTTCACGAAAGGTCTGGCCGACCTCGCTGACCAGCACCAGGCCCAACTCATCCATATCGGCGAAATGCCGGTAGAAACCGGTCGGGACGATCCCGGCGGTTTTCGCCACTTCGCGCAGGCTCAGGCTGCCGAATCCTCGGCCACCTTCCATCAAGTGGCGGGCAGCGTCCATCAGGGCGTTGCGGGTTTGTTGCTTCTGTTCGGCGCGGGGCAGCATTGCAGGGGTGTTTTCTGAAGAAGGAGAGCGGCGCACTCTAGCAAATCAGCTTTGGCGGCGTCGAACGGGGATAAGGTGTTCCAGCGGGGGGAGGTGTGGCGTCTATAAAGCGAGGAGCCAGAAAATCAAAAGCCCAATCCGGTGATTGGGCTTTTTTTCAGGGCCACCATGGGTTAGCTCATGGTGCTGTTGCGTTCGATCACACGGTCACCACCACCTTCGGCGAGGGTTTGACCTGGGGTGCGGTCCGAGCCGTCAGCGGCAACGGTTTGACCTTGAGGCGTCTGGTCGTAACCGTCTTCAGCAACAGTCTGGCCTTGTGGGGTCTGGTCGTAGCCGTCTTCGGCAACAGTTTGACCTTGTGGGGTTTGATCGTAGCCATCTTCAGTGATCAGGCCTTTTTCTTTCAGGCGATCGTTACCACCTTCAGCCAGGGTTTGGCCTGGAGTACGGTCGGAACCATCGGCAGCAACGGTTTGGCTGAATACCGAGTGGTTGTCTTTGACTTGCGGAGTAGCCTGGTCAGCGGCCGGCAGTGCGAAAGCAGTGCTGGCCAACATAGAGAGAGTAAGGCTGAGGAGTAACTGGCGTTTCATGATCGGGTGCTCCGTGGGAGGGCGATAAATTGGGTACGAAGGCAATGCTACTCTCGATAAGTCGATATAAAAGTTCATAAACGCAATGTTAATAATCAACGGAATTGATTGTTCTCTGCAGGCCTTCTAAACCGGGGCTTTGCGCTGCACCGAGGTGGGTATTTTCGACTCACTTGTGCCATGCAAAAGTGCGGGTGCGGTAACGCAAGGGAGGAAGGAAGGGTGATAGTCGAGTGGTTGATTGCGGCAAAATCGGTTTTCCGATTAAACCTGCACGCGGTTTTCCAGTCGTAGATTGCATAGCGGGTCGGTTCCGGCCCAGCGTTTTTCATGTGCGTCGCAGTCCGGGCGCTCAGTCGTATCAGGAGCCCTGTGCAATGACGCGCACTCGTAAAATTCTTGCCTGGACCTTCACCAGCCTGGTCGTGCTGCTGGCGGTGCTGGTACTGATCATCGTCTTCTTTGATTGGAACCGGATCAAACCCCCTCTTAATGCCAAAGTGTCTGAAGAACTGCACCGTCCATTCGCCATCAACGGCAACCTGGCGGTGGTCTGGCGCCGCGAAATGGACGAGGGCGGCTGGCGCGCCTGGGTACCGTGGCCGCATGTGGTGGCCGAAGATTTGAGCCTGGGCAACCCGGACTGGTCGAAGACGCCACAGATGGCCAGCCTCAAACGCGTCGAGCTGCGCATTTCTCCCCTGGCCTTGCTGGCGCAGCGCGTAGTGATCCCGCGCATCGACCTGACCGAACCCAACGCCGGGTTGCAGCGCCTGGCCGATGGTCGCGCCAACTGGGTTTTCAAGTTCGATCCGAAAGACCCGAACGCAGAACCTTCACCGTGGGTGGTGGATATCGGTGCAATCGGTTTCGACAAAGGCCATGTCACCCTTAACGACCAAAGCCTGAAGACCCAGCTCGACGTGTTGGTCGATCCGCTGGGTAAACCGATTCCGTTCAGCGAGATTGTCGGCGACAAAACCGCCAAAGCCGCCCGGGAGAAAGGCGCATCACCGCAGGACTACGCCTTTGCCCTGAAGGTCAAAGGTCAGTATCACGGCCAGACACTCGCCGGGCAGGGCAAAGTCGGGGGGCTGCTGGCCCTGCAGGACACGGCGCGGCCGTTTCCGCTGCAGGCCCAGGTGAAGATTGCTGACACGAGCGTCGAACTGGCGGGCACTCTGACCGATCCGATGAATCTGGGTGCCCTGGACCTGCGCCTGAAGCTGGCCGGCAACAGTCTGGGTAATCTCTATCCGCTGACCGGCGTGACCCTGCCGGATACGCCGCCGTATGCCACCGACGGGCACTTGATCGCCAAACTGCATGAGCCGGGGGGCGCGGTGTTCCGCTATGAAGCGTTCAACGGCAAGATCGGCGCCAGCGATATCCATGGCAATTTGATTTATACCGCTAGCCAACCGCGACCGAAACTCAGCGGCTCATTGCTTTCCAATCAATTGCTGTTTACCGACCTGGCGCCGTTGATCGGCGCCGACTCCAATGCCAAGCAAAAGGCCCGTGGCGGTGAAAGCAGACAGCCGGCGGACAAGGTGCTGCCGGTCGAAGAGTTCAAGACCGAGCGCTGGCGCGATATGGACGCCGATGTCGAGTTCACCGGAAAACGCATCATTCACAGCGAAAAGCTGCCGTTCAACGACCTTTACACCCATTTGGTACTCACCGACGGTGTACTCAGCCTCGAACCGCTGCGGTTTGGCGTGGCGGGCGGCAAGCTGGATGCGCAGATTCGCCTGAACGGACGCACAGAACCCTTGGAAGGCAACGCAAAACTCACCGCGCGCGGTTTCAAGCTCAAGCAGTTGTTTCCGACCTTCGAGCCGATGAAGACCAGTTTCGGTGAGCTCAATGGCGATGCCGACATCACGGGGCGCGGCAACTCGGTGGCCAAATTGCTGGGCAGCGCCAATGGCAATCTGAAAATGCTGATCAACGATGGGGCGATCAGTCGCGAGTTGATGGAGTTGGCCGGGTTGAACGTCGGCAACTACGTGGTGGGCAAGATCTTTGGCGACAAGGAAGTGAAGATCAACTGCGCGGCCGCCGATTTCGACATCAAGACCGGCCTGGCTACAACGCGGCTTTTTGTCTTCGATACCGAGAACGCGATTATTTATATTGATGGCACGGCGAACATGGCGACTGAGCAACTGGACCTGACCATTACCCCTGAATCCAAGGGCTGGCGTTTGATTTCACTGCGTTCGCCGCTTTACGTGCGAGGTAAGTTCATCAAGCCCGATGCCGGGGTGAAAGCCGTTCCATTGATGCTTCGGGGGGCTGGGATGGTTGCATTAGGTGTGATTGCTGCACCGGCCGCAGGGTTGCTGGCGCTAGTGGCGCCCAGTGGCGGCGAACCGAATCAGTGCGCGCCGCTGCTGGAGCAGATGAAGGCGGGCAAGGCGCCTAAGACTGTGAAAAACTGATGCATGAATTTCAATGTTTTGTAGGAGCGAGCATGCTCGCTCCTACAGTTTTCGTAGCTCAACACCATCGTTTTTTCACATCACCAGGTTGGGTGTTGGAACATGCAGCAAGTGAGTGTTGATGTGATTGCCAATTTTTTTGATAACAGTCTCTCTGATCTTGTCGTATTCACGCGCATCCAGCGAACTGACCAACAACCACATATTGGATTTCCCATCCTTGATGGAATTGAGGATGGGTTGATCCAGGATGTCGATGCCGATTTCATCGTTCGTTTTGAACGCAACCTGCAGGGTGATGATGCTTGCATTATTGCGAACAATAGTCAGACGGGCTGACGTGTTGACCGGCATTTTCGTTCGACAGATGGAGTTGACTTCCTCGTTCGAAATGAAAGTGTTGGTCCGAAGTTTATCGAGAATGGTTGTGATAACCGGCGATTGTGTCGGCGATTTTTTAAGTACGAAAACGCGTTGAGTAAGATCTGTTTTTCCTCTTTCTCCAGGGGATTCCCTGCATTGGATGCAACGATTTTCAAAAGGCTTGTAGTGCAAAATTCGTCGCGCTTGAACTCTCGGCTTTTTGTGATCCAACCTATTTTGCTGACAATGTCTACATAGCCGGACCACAACAAGTTTGGATTGCGTGGCTGCTTTGAAGCGGTTGTGAGTTCAGCGAGCAGGCTGGAGGTCAAAATGTCTTTTTTGAAGTCTTCGGCGTGTGAGCCACAAAAAATTGTTATGTTACCGTTGATCAGGTAAATGTCAGAACTAGGTGTATCCATAATGGCGGGTTCTCGGGTTTTAAATTTGAATCGGCAGTTTTT
The DNA here is from genome assembly GCF_005502415.1 of Pseudomonas sp. G(2018). NCBI lineage: Bacteria > Pseudomonadati > Pseudomonadota > Gammaproteobacteria > Pseudomonadales > Pseudomonadaceae > Pseudomonas > Pseudomonas sp. G(2018). The sequence continues at coordinate 17,015 of NZ_SCOO01000026.1, forward strand.
GCCGATTCAAATGTTAATGGAAATTAAAAGTCGGGAAGTCCTTCAATGAACTTTTCGGCGTGGCTGCTGAATTTTTTATATATCAGTTCGCGAATGGTGGAGAAAATTCTATTGTCCAGGTATGTGCGTACGGCGCCGGTTTTCAGGGCGGTGGATTGCCTTGTAGATTTCCAGAACAAGATGCCACGGGTGCTTTCCCTTGCATCCAGGGAAATGCAGTTCAGGACCATGTTGGCTTGCCCGTTGTTATCGACCCACACGGGGGCGATGTCGAATTTGGCCTGGGTGCCGAGTTTAGCTCCCCGGTTGAAGATTTCGATAGCCTGAGGATTTTTCTGCACAGCTTCTACGGCTTGTTTGCCAACGTTTCCGAGAATTTCAGCGCCATTTGCACCAATCAAGCCTTTGGCTACTTCCAAGGCAACCTGGTCCATCGTCAAGCCAACTCTGCGGATGGTGGTCTCTTGAATGTCTTTGTTTTGAATGACCCAGCCCAGTTTTTTCAAACCGTTAACGTAGTGTTTGTACCATTCAAATAGCTGAGCTTCTTCCGGGTACAGTCTGTCTGCGTCAGTCTGCATTACTAATTTGCAAAGATTGACGTCGTCGATGATTTGTTGCGAAACGCCTGGAAGAAACGCATCGATTGTACCGGGCATTACGCTGGCGGTTGGTTTGTTGATGTCGTGGGGTGGCTGGTTCTCGGAAACGCCAGAGAATGTCCGTGGCATTGTGATGAGGGATAATGCTGGCAGGTCGTCGATGAACTCGAGTCGTTGTTCAAGATGCATGAAGGTTATTCCTTTACTTGATTGTTTAAGCAACCGCTTGGTTGTGGTTGTTAGAGTAATTTCATGCCGGAAAAAGTCCATGCGGGGTTTGTAACTTCAAATATAAGTGTGATGCTTGGTGTCTTATTGCGTTCTTAATGATTTAAGTTATTTCAGTGGTTGGTTAATAGTGGAGGATTTTATTCTCTTATATTGAGTTTCAGTTGTTTTGCCTGAAGTGATCAGCGCAAAGTCTGCCCTGACACCAAAGCCTCCTCACGCAGCCACGCAAAAAAAGCCCGAACCGGCGGATGCCGCTCACGACCCGGCACACACAGTGCGCTGTAACCCGCGCCATCCACCTGCACGTCGCCCCGATAGGGCAACAGCACACCGTTGGCAACGCTTTCGGACACCAGAATATTGCTCGCCAGCACCAGACCTTGCCCGGCGATCGCCGCTTGCAGGGCGTAATGCTCTTCGTCGTATTCGCGCACGGCGGGCTGGTCGGTCAGCCAGGTCTCGCTAGCCTGTGCGCACCAGGCCTCCCAGCCGTGGGCATAGAGCTTGGAGTTGTGCCAGCGCACGCTGATCAGCGTTGGCGTGCAAGTGGTGGCCAGGCTCACTTGTTCAGGTGAGCCATAGACGCCGAAGGATTCGTCGAACAGGCACAACCCATACAGGTTCGGATAGTCATCAAGGCTGTAGCGAACCACGAGGTCGACGCTGGCGTCCTGATGCAGATCGATGACTTCGCAATGGGTATCGAGGCGCAAGCTGATGTTTGGATGGCGGGCGTAAAAGCGACCCAGGCGTGGCACCAGCCACAGGGCCGCGAAAGCGGCGGTGGTGGAGATTGTCAGGCTCGTTCCGCTGCGTTGCGGGCGCAGGGTGTCGACGCTTTGCGCCACTTCCAGAAACGCGCCATGCAGGCTGTGAAACAGCCGTTCACCGCAGTCGGTCAGGCGTACCTGACGTGGCAGGCGCTCAAACAACGGCACGCCGAGCCACGTCTCCAGCGAGCGAATCTGATGGGACACCGCCGTCGGGGTCACCGACAGTTCTTCGGCGGCGGCCTTGAAGCTCAGCAGGCGTGAAGCGGATTCGAAGGCGCGCAGGGCGGTCAGCGGTAGCGAGGCAAACATTTGAATGCTCCATGGATGAAATGGATTCATCCAGACTGATTTTTGTTCAGTTGAACAGGGGCAGCTACAAGCTTGAAGCTGCAAGCCACAAGCAGTTTCAGTTTAGTCCCCAGGAGACTCAGATGAGTAAAATTCTTGCTATTCATGCCAGTCCACGTGGTGAGCGCTCGCACTCCCGGCGTTTGGCCGAAGTGTTTTTGTCAGCCTGGCAGGCGCGTAATCCCCACGCACAGCTGACCCGCCGCGAGGTTGGCCGCGCGTTGATTCCGCCGGTCAATGAAGCGTTCGTTGCGGCAGCGTTTTACCCCGAGCCCGAGGCTCGACCGCTGTCGATGCAGGCCGACCTGGCGTTCAGCGATGAACTGGTCGGCGAGTTGCTGGACCATGACTTACTGGTGATTTCCACGCCGATGCACAACTTCAGCGTGCCCAGCGGCTTGAAGGCCTGGATCGATCAGATCGTGCGGCTTGGGTTGACCTTCAATCACACGCTCGACAACGGCATCGCCCAATACGAACCGCTGGTGCAGGGCAAAAAAGCACTGATCATCACCAGCCGCGGTGGGTTCGGTTTTGGTCCGGGTGGCGAACTGGAAGCCATGAATCACGCCGATCCCTTGCTGCGAACGGCACTGGGTTTTATCGGCATCACCGATGTCACGGTGGTCGCCGCCGAGGGCGAAGAGTCCGAGGCGCGCACCTTCGAGGTTTCCGCCGCCGAGGCCGAACAGCGACTGCTGGCGCTGGCCAGGGAGTTCTAGATGGCCTGGCTGTACTTGCTGATCGCCGCCGGGTTCGAGGTCACCTTCGCCATGGGCATGAAGTACGCCGAGGGCTTCACCCGACTGTGGCCATCATTGATCACCGTGGTGGCCGCAGTGGGCGGGGTGTACTTCCTGACGCTGGCCATGCGCGAGTTGCCGGTGAGCATCGCTTACCCGATCTGGACTGCCATCGGTTCGTTGGGCACGGTATTTCTCGGGTTTGCGTTGCTGGGCGAAAGCCTGACCGTGGTCAAGTTGCTCTCGGTCGGGCTGATCGTGGCGGGGGTAGTGGGGTTGAAGTAGGGTGGATGTCTTAAACTGGTCGTCGAGTTGTCATGTTCGCTGGCTTAGCTTGGCGGATGTCTTGCATCCCGCCTTGCTTCAACGCTCACTCACAAGCCTCGACCACAAGGATGTCTGCCCATGTCGCAAGGTTTCGCCCCGCGCTATCCGTTGGTGCTGGTTCCGGGAATGCTCGGGTTTGTGCGGTTGCTGCTGTATCCGTACTGGTACGGGATCATTTCCGCGCTGCGCCAGGGCGGTGCAGTGGTGTTTGCGGTGCAGGTCTCGCCGCTCAACTCCAACGAAGTGCGCGGTGAGCAGTTGCTGGCGCGGATAGAAGAGATTTTGCGTGAAACCGGGGCCGAGAAGGTCAATTTGATAGGCCATAGCCAGGGGGCGCTGACGGCCCGGTACGCTGCCGCCAAGCGGCCGGACAGGGTGGCGTCGGTGACGTCGGTTGCGGGGCCGAACCATGGTTCTGAACTCGCCGATTACCTGCATAAACATTATCCTCATGACAGTGCCCGTGGCCGGTTGCTGAGTTTTTTGCTGCGTCTGATCGGCGCGTTGATGAGCCTGCTGGAAACCGGGTATCGCGGACCGAAACTGCCTGTGGATATCCACGCGTCCCACCACTCACTCACCACCGAAGGCGTGGCGCTGTTCAATCAGCGTTATCCACAGGGGCTGCCCGAGACCTGGGGCGGACAGGGGCCGGAAGAGGTCAACGGCGTACGTTATTACTCCTGGTCCGGCACCTTGCAGCCGGGCAAGACCAATCGCGGGCTCAACCTGCTTGATGGCACCAATCGCAGTTGCCGGTTGTTTGCCAGAACCTTCGTGCGCGAGGCCGGGTATTGCGACGGGATGGTCGGACGCTACAGCTCGCATCTGGGAACGGTGATTGGCGATGAGTACCCGCTGGACCACTTCGACATCGTCAATCAGTCGTTGGGCTTGGTGGGGAAGGGGGCCGAGCCGGTGAGGTTGTTTGTCGAACATGCGGCGAGACTTGAAGCAGCAGGGCTTTAGACCGAGTTATCGTTCTTCGCGAGCAGGCTCACTCCTACATTTGAAATACATTCCCTTGTGGGAGTGAGCCTGCTCGCGAAGAGGCCAGGTCAGACGACGCTGACTTTGCGCCCTAATACCGTGGTCCAGCGCTCGGAAAGAATCACCCCACCCAAGGTCAACATCCCGCCCACCAGGTGATACATCGCCAATTGCTCGCGCAGCACCACCGCCGCAATCAAGGCAGTCATCACCGGCAGCAAATTGAAAAACAGCGTGGTCCGGCTCGGCCCCAGACGCACCACGGCCTGCATCCACGCCAGCGGCGCCAGCATCGAAGCCAGCAAGCAGGCGTACAGCACCAGTGGAGTGTTCTGCAGGGTCAGGCCGGTTTTCGGTGAGACCAGGAACAATGGAAACAGCACCACCACCGCCACCAGCACCTGCAAATACAGCAACACCAGCGGCGGCAACTTCAGCTGCCATTTCTTCAGCAGCGTGCTGTACACCGCATAGGCCAGCGTGGCGACCAGCATCATCGCGTCACCCAGGTTTACTCCGTGCTCCAACAGCACGTCGAGGCTGCCGGAGGAGACCACCACCAAGACCCCGGCGAACGACAGCACTGCACCCGCCAGTGCGCCTGCGGTCAGGCGCTGGCCGAGGCTGATGATCGCCATGGCCAGCGACATCAACGGCATCAGGGACAGGATGATGCCCATGTTGGTGGCCGTGGTCAGGGCCGCGGCGAAGTACGCCAGGCTCTGATAGACCGCCATGCCAAGCACGCCGAGAATGAAAATCTTGCCCAGGTGTGGGCGGATGACCGGCCAGTGGGCGATCACCGGTTTGAGCATGAAGGGTGTGAACAGCAGTCCGGCGAGCAGCCAGCGGTAAAAACCGATCTCCGCGGGGAAGATCGCCCCGGCAGACATTTTCGTGATCACGGTGTTGCCGGCCCAGATAAAAATGGCCAGCAGGGGATAAGCGTATTGCATCGGGAAAAACCAGAACGTTAATGAGTGGCAATTATCCTCTGTCCGGATACAAGCCTATACTTCGATCCAGACAACCCACCCCTGATTCCGGACAGCATGACCAGTCAACACATCGACCTGCTGGATTTCAGCGAACTGCCTGCCCCGGTGTACTTCCGCTACGCCGATTTCGATGCGCACCGCTTCGCTTTAGCGCACCGGCATCCGTGGGGCACGCTGGAGTATTCAGCCCATGGTGTGCTGCACATGGAAATTGGCGGTAGCCGTTTCATGTCACCGCCGCAATACGCCGTGTGGGTGCCACCCGAAACCGAGCACAGCTTCTACAGCAACCAGCCGATCAATTACCGTGCAGTTTGCCTGGCGCCGACCCTATGCCGCGACTTGCCGCCGCAAGCCTGCACCCTGGCCATCAGCGACATCCTCAAGGCCATCCTCAAGGATTTCGCCGCCCGGGATGTGAAGATTCCCGAGCGGGACGCGGATCAGCGCCTGGCCCAGGTGTTGGTGGATCAACTGCAACAGGCGCCGGTGCATGAGTGCTATTTGCCTTATGCCAGCAGCGTCGGGCTGCTTGGCATTCTCGAAGCCTTGCAGAAAGAGCCTGGCGATAACCGGCCACTGGCGGATTGGGCCGCGCACATTCATGTGAGCGAGCGCACCCTGGCGCGGCAGTTTGTCCGCGAGTTGGGCATGAGCTTCGGCGAGTGGCGCCAGCGTCTGCGGTTTCTCACCGCCATCGAGGCGCTGGACAGTCATCGCAGCATTCAGGAGGTCGCCTTCGACATGGGCTACAGCACCGGTTCGGCGTTCATTGCGATGTTCCAGCGCCATGCCGGATGCACGCCGGAGCAGTATCGACGCAGCTATTTGGAGAGCAGGAAGGTGTAACAGCTGTTGTCTACACTGCACTGCGAGGCCGTTCCCCCCGGTGCGGCAACAAGGAGAAAACTCCATGAAGATGTTGCGTGCCCCTTTGTTGATGATCGGTTTGCTACTCTGCTCCCAGGGCTTCGCCGCCACTGAACAACAGAACAAGATGACCACCTGCAACGCCGACGCTACCGCAAAAAGCCTCAAGGGCGAGGAGCGCAAGGCCTTCATGAGCAATTGCCTCAAGGCGGCACCGGCAGCCAACGACGCCGGTAAAGCCCTGACTCCGCAGCAAGAGAAAATGAAAACCTGCAATGCCGACGCGGCGACCAAGGCCCTCAAGGGCGATGCGCGCAAGGCGTTCATGAGTGAGTGCCTGAAGAAAAAATAAACATTGGAAACTTGTAGTGAGCGCGACGGCCTCATCGCGGGCAAGCCCGCTCCCACAAGTATTCGGTTGTTCATGGATTACGGGATTGGCAGAGACCCTGTGGGAGCGGGCTTGCCCGCGATGAGGCCAGAAGGTGCGCTGAGATTCCGACCAAGGTCGCTGCACACAATCCCTAGTGCTGACACCGGATCGCTGGCAGACTGCCAATCCTTTTACGCCGTTCGTTTTGAGGCTGTATGCCAACGTTTTCTCAGCGTCAAGTGTTGCTGGTCATCAGCTGGGTCATCATTTTCGGCGGGTTGCTGCTGGTGATTCCATTGCGGTTGTTGCCCAGTCTGTTGGCCGGGTTGCTGGTGTTCGAGCTGGTCAACATGCTCACTCCGCAGTTGCAACGGCTGATCGAAGGTCGGCGTGCGCGCTGGCTCGCGGTGGCATTGTTAGGGACTTTGATTGTCAGTGTCCTGGCGCTGATCTTTGCCGGCGCCTTCAGCTTTCTGCTGCACGAGGCGGAAAACCCCGGCGCTTCTCTCGACAAGTTCATGGGCGTGGTCGACCGCGCTCGCGGGCAACTGCCACCCTTCATCGATGCCTACCTCCCGGCCAGTGCCGCCGAGTTTCGTGTGGCGATTGGCGAGTGGATCAGTAAACACCTCAGTGACTTGCAGCTGGTAGGCAAGGACGCAGCGCACATGTTCGTGACGCTGCTGATCGGCATGGTACTCGGCGCGATCATCGCCTTGCAGCGCGTGCCGGACCTGACCAAGCGCAAGCCTTTGGCCGCCGCGTTGTTCGATCGTCTGCACCTGCTGGTCCAGGCCTTTCGCAACATCGTGTTCGCGCAGATCAAGATTTCCCTGCTCAACACCTTCTTCACCGGGATCTTCCTCGCCGTCGTGCTGCCGATGCTCGGCATCAAGCTGCCGCTGACCAAGACCCTGATCGTTCTGACCTTCCTGCTCGGCCTGTTGCCGGTAATCGGCAACTTGATGTCGAACACCCTGATCACCATCGTTGGCCTGTCACTGTCGATCTGGGTGGCCGTGGCGGCGCTGGGTTACCTGATCGTGATCCACAAGCTGGAATACTTTCTCAACGCGCGTATCGTCGGCGGGCAGATCAGTGCCAAGTCGTGGGAGTTGCTGTTGGCGATGCTGGTGTTCGAAGCCGCGTTCGGCCTGCCGGGGGTGGTGGCGGGGCCGATTTATTACGCGTACCTGAAGAGCGAGTTGAAACAGGTGGGGATGGTCTAGAAGCAGCAGCAAGCTACAAGCTTCAAGCCGCAAGTAAAAACAAGAGCGAGCCTGGTCTGCTCTTTGTTCTTACTTGAAACTTGCAGCTTGCAGCTGCTTCTCAGCCATAGCGCTTGGCGGCTTCAATCGCCAAACCACTACCGATGCTGCCAAAGATGTTCCCTTCCACATGCCGCGCATTCGGCAGCATGGCCGAGATGCTGTTGCGCAACGCTGGAATCCCGCTCGAACCACCCGTGAAGAACACCGTGTCCACCTGACCGACCTGCACGTTGGCATCGGCCAGCAACTGGCTCACGCTGTTGCGCACGCGCTCCAGCAGATTGTCGATGGCCGATTCGAACAGCGCACGGGTCAGCTCCACGCTCAAACCGGCTTCGATGCGATCCAGGGGGACGAGGCGGCTGTCGGAGTACGTTAATTCGATCTTGGTTTCTTCCGTCAGCATGGCCAGCCAGTGCCCGGCGCGCTGTTCGATCAGCTTGAACAGGCGATCGATGCCTCCGGTGTCTTCGATGTCGTAGCGCATGCTGCCCAACGCCAGTTGCGACTTCTGCGAATACACCGAGTTGATGGTGTGCCAGGTCGCCAGGTTCATGTGGTGGCTGGTGGGCATGTAGGCACCGCTCTTCATCCGGCTGCCATAGCCGAACAGCGGCATCAGGCCTTGCAGGCTCAGTTGCTTGTCGAAATCGGTCCCGCCGATATGCACGCCGCCGGTGGCCAGAATGTCTTCGTGACGGTTATCCACACCCCGACGCTCGGGCGACAGGCGCACCAGCGAAAAGTCGGACGTACCGCCGCCGATGTCGACGATCAGCACCAGCTCTTCTTTCTCGATGGTCGACTCGTAGTCGAAAGCAGCCGCAATCGGTTCGAACTGGAACGAGACTTCCTTGAATCCGATCTTGCGCGCCACATCCACCAGGGTGTCTTCGGCTTCCTTGTCGGCCATCGGATCATCGTCGACAAAGAACACCGGACGGCCCAGCACCACTTCTTCGAATTCCCGACCGGCGGCGGCTTCGGCGCGGCTCTTGAGTTGACCGATAAACAGTCCGAGCAGGTCCTTGAACGGCATCGCCGTGCCCAGGACGCTGGTGTCATGCTTGATCAGCTTGGAACCCAGCAAGCTCTTGAGCGAGCGCATCAGGCGGCCTTCGTAGCCTTCCAGGTACTCGTGCAGCGCCAGCCGGCCGTATACCGGGCGGCGTTCTTCCAGGTTGAAGAAGACCACCGAGGGCAGGGTGATCTTGTCGTCCTCCAGCGCGATCAGCGTATCCATGCCGGGGCGCAGCCAGCCGACGGTGGAGTTGGACGTGCCAAAGTCGATGCCCACGGCACGGGCTGGAGATGCGTTTTTCATGTCTTTCGAGTTCCGGTTAAAAAACGGCCGCGCAGTGTATGCCAGTGCGGCACAGAATCGAAGGCCCGTTATCCGCTAAATCTTGCCGTTCACCGCTTGAAAGACGCGCCATCACCCCCAAACTACCCTGCATCAACCGGACAGCCCTGGGCGAGCGCAAGTCGCCCCGTATGCTGCCGATAAACTTCTGATGCGCTGCCCGGTCACAACCTTGAGATTGGTCAACCCCTGCGCTGCAATCAAGCGCATGCTGTGGCAGGTGGCGCGACTTCGATAACGGATGGTGATTCCCGCGATGGACTTCAAAGACTATTACAAGATTCTAGGTGTGGAGCCGACGGCGGACGACAAGGCGATCAAGGCCGCCTATCGCAAGCTGGCGCGCAAATACCACCCCGACGTCAGCAAGGAAAAGGACGCCGAATCCAGGTTCAAGGACGCGTCTGAAGCCTATGAAGCGTTGAAAAGCGCCGACAAGCGCGCCGAATACGACGACCTGCGCCGCTATGGCCAGCACGGTCAGCCATTCCAGGGGCCACCGGGCTGGCAGAGCCGTGGCGGTTTCGGTGGAGGCCAGGACTCTGGCGATTTCTCCGACTTCTTCAGTTCGATCTTCGGCAACCGTGGCCCCGGCTTTGGTGGCGGTGGCCAGTCGCGTCGCAGCACCGGGCGTCGAGGGCAGGACGTGGAAATGGAACTTGGGGTTTTCCTCGAAGAAACCCTGTCGAATGAATCGAAGAAGGTCACTTTCCAGGTGCCGCAGTACAACGCGGCCGGCCAGCACGTCAGCAACACCCCTAAAAGTCTGAACGTGAAAATCCCCGCCGGCGTGACCGACGGCGAGCGCATCCGCCTCAAGGGCCAGGGCGCACCGGGCGTCGGCGGTGGCGCCAACGGCGATTTGTACCTGACGATTCGTTTTGCGCCGCACCCGAAATTCGACGTCGAAGGCGAAAACCTGATCATCACGCTGCCGCTGGCACCGTGGGAGCTGGCGTTGGGCATTGAAGTCGCGGTGCCGACCCTGACCGGCAAGATCAACCTCAAGGTCCCGGCCGGCAGCCAGAACGGCCAGCGCATGCGCGCCAAGGGCCACGGCTTGCTGAACAAGTCGGGCGAGCGGGGCTACCTGTTCGTGCAACTGAAGGCTGTCATGCCGAAAAAGTCCGACGATGACATCAAGGCCTTGTGGCAGGAACTGGCGAAGAAAGCCGCGTTCGACCCCAGAGAACATTTCTGATCCCAGACATGGAGTAGCCCGTCATGAGCAACCCCCTGATCGTTCAATTGGACCTGGCGGAATTCTGTGAGGCGACCAACCTGTCGGACGTCTACGTGATCGAAATCGTCGAACACGGCATCCTCGAACCTCAGGGCGCCGCACCCAAGGACTGGCGCTTCACCGATTACGAGCTGACCCTGGCCAAACGCGCCGCCAAGCTGCGCCATGATCTGGAACTGGACTGGGAAGGCGTCGCACTGGCGCTGGACCTGCTTGAAGAGGTCCGGCAGTTGCGGGCGGAGAACCGGATGCTCAAGCAACGGTTGGGGCGGCTGGTGGTGGAGTGACCGGTCTGATGCTTTCAGGCCGCCTGACAGGCCTCTTCGCGAGCAGGGATTTTGTGAACGACACCAATCAAATATGGGGGCGAGCCTGCTCGCCAAGCGTCATACCTTTCTCGGCAGCACCACGGTAAACAGCGTTCCATCTGTTTCGTTCGAACTGACCCCGACCGTCCCACCGTGCGCATCCACCACTTCCTTGACGATGAATAAACCCAGACCGAGGCTGGTGGACGGGTGGCCCAGTTCTTCGTCAACGCTACGCACCAGTGGATCGAAGATCGTACCGATGTCCTTCTCGGCAATCGGTGCGCCGTAGTTGTGCACCGCGAGGTGAACGGTGTCGGGTTCGCCGGTGAGCGTCACTGTTACATCACCTTTGGTCGAACCATGCTGCAAGGCGTTGCCGATAAGATTTTGCAGTAACTGACTCAGCCGCGTGGCATCCCAGACGCCTTGCATATTCCCCGCTACTTTCAACGTTGGATCGCACTCCGGGTTTCCCGCGCAGGCTTGAGCTATTGCCTCCTGCGTCACGGCAGCCAGGTCCGTGGGCGCCGGGTCTATCGGCAGGCTTTTTCCCAGGCGGCTGCGCACCAGTTCCAGCAAATCATTGACCATCGTCGCCATGTGCCGCGTGCCGCGCTTGATGTTGTTGGCGCAGGCCAGTGCATCGCCTTCCAGCCGTGTTTTGCGCATCAGCAATTCGGTGGACATGCTCACCGCTTGCAAGGGCGCGCGCAGGTCATGGCCCAGAATCGCCAGGAAGATATCCCGCGAACGATTGACCTGTTCGGCATAGGCGGCGGTGGATTCGGCGAGGGCTTCGTCGATGGCTTCGTTGAAACGGATCATGTCCTGGAAGTACGCCATATCCGGTGATTCCAGGCTGTCGACCCACAGGCGGATCACACAGGCACGCAGGTGTCGGAATTCGCTGCTCATCTGGACCAGGTCGAACCCCACGGTATGCCGCAGCTCGCCATGGCTGGCGCCGGCTTCATCCAGGCTCGGGGTTTTCTCCGGGCCTTCACCCTTGGCTTTGGCCATCTGCTCGCTGGCACTTTGGGGCTTGATCATGTCCCGTGCGGCCGCCAGTAAAATGGCCTTGGCGTGGTCGCGCAGGGCCACCCGATCCAAATGTTCGGCCGCGGGAGTGATGGTTTTGGCGAACTGTTCCCATTCATCGACGATGCGGTCCGCCTCTTGCTTGATGAAATCGGATAATCGCATGGCCGCAGTCCTGAGCATGTGGAGGCGAGGTGTGTCGAAATAGTAGCCCCTTTGGGCCCGCTGTAAACCCGCCGCAGGGCGGATGCACAAACAGCCGCTTCAGGGGTGGTACAGATGTATACCCATTCCTTGCCGGGGCATGAATAGTCTATTGGCTTCACTATTCATTCGAAGGTTTGAACCATGTCTGATTCGCAAGGAAGCAATCCGGCGACCATCCCCTCTCCGGTCAGAGTTAACCAGGGTACTTATGAGCAACGAGTGACTGAAGTCATTCCCGCGGCGATAAAAAATGCTTCGCCCGTCATGCTGGAATCGATGTTGTCGCTCAAGGCAACGATGCCGGACTGGTACATCCCATTACCGGCGAACCATCGACAGCGATTGAAAGCGCTGATTGACGAGCGCTGGCGCTTGCAGGGCGAACTCGATGAACTGCTGGTAGACCTGCAAAGCGATATCAACGCCTTTGCCAAGCCGTTGCTGCAGACATCCTTGCAGGCGAACTTCAACAGTTTTGAAGATCCCGAAACACTGTCACTGCACCTGTATATTCCGGACAACCTCATCTTTGGCATTGATACCGGTGTCAGTCGCATACATCGAAGTTCATTGCTCGCCGCGGCGTTGCATAATTTTGAAGAGGCGGAAACCCGACCCGGTGCGTTCCGAAGCGGGTCGGGCGTCTTTCGCGACGGCGTGCAGGGAAATCCACAACCGATCAGAGCCATGACACCGGAAGGTTTCGCCAGCCTGTGTCGCAGGCTGGACATCGGTGGGCAGTATCAAACCCATATCAAAGCGAAGCTGGCACCCGCCGACCCCACCGCACAGCGATTGTTGCAGGAGCGCTCGATTGCCAGCGAAAAAGCTGCCTTCAAATCATCGGCCTTTATGGCTCGTCTGAAAGGCGATATCAGCGTTGAGGCCTTGAACTGTCTTAACGCAGTCGCTGATGAGCAAGCAGGAGTCAGGTTCAATGGCTTGCCCCTGGGCAGCCATCGTTTGTCACTGATGGGCTTTCGCCTGGCGTCCGTCGTGCTGTTCAGTGCCGTAAGCGAAGCTTCTGAAGTGAAAAAGGCAGTGGACGCCTTGACGCCTGAAAGCCTGAGATTCTGGGCAGACTGGTCTCGGCGTATTCCGTTTTTAACCGGCAACGCCTATGAGAACTTCAAGCTGATCCAGGCCTTCTTCGCCAATGGCCCCACGGGTATCAAGGATGAAATGTTGCGCAATGATGACCTCTATAAACAGAGTCGCCTTACTGGTCGATTGATCGCCTATGTCCCGGATGACCCCGACCATCCGCTGAAAGAATATGACTCCCTGACCGAGTTCATGAAGACTTTGATCGGCCAGCTGCGCGAGCCGGATTACCAGGCCTTTTTCAGCCGGTTCGTGGCACAGAAAGACAAAGGCCATTTTTTCGCCAGGCTCAACGAACGCATCAAGACCATCACGTGGCAGCAACGACAACCGCTCGACATGGGGCCGTGGTGGCGCGAGACCGCCATCGAGAACCCCAACGCGGAACCCATTACCAATCTGATCCTCGGAGACGTGTGGGGGACCCTGTTCCAACAGAGGCGGGACAAGGTCATTGCCGATGCGCGCTGCATTGCCGTGCCGACCGGTGATGAAGATGCAACCAGTCGCTGGAAGCGATTGACCAGCTACCTGGACATCGGCTGGAACCTGTTCACCTTCGCGGCGATGCTGGTGCCCGGATTGAATGAGGCGGTGCTAGGCATCATGGTTGCGCAGATGTTGGCGGAGCTGGCCGAAGGTCTTGAGGACTGGAGCAAGGGCGATAAAGAAGAGGCATCGGCCTACATCAACGGTTTCCTGATCAACACTGCGCAGTTTGCGTTGATGGGCGCGGGGCATGTCCTGCCGAGGGCGCCTGTCGCACTTTCGCCCTTCGTCGAAAATCTCAAACCCATCGAGATCAATGGCAAGGTACTTCTGTGGAACCCGGACCTGACGCCCTACGAGCATCCGGTGATCTTGCCGCAAGCCTCGCAGCCCAACGCGCTGGGCCTTTACCCGCATGGGGGCGAGGATGTGCTGCGACTCGGGGACAAGCATTACGTGGTGGCACAGGATCCCGAAACCGGGCTGCACACCCTCAAGCATCCTCGGCGGTCAGGCGCGTATCAACCCCTGGTAAGGCATAACGATGCCGGCAGCTGGAAGATTGAAATCGAGCGCCCCCTGGCGTGGGACAAAACCCGATTGCTCAGGCGGTTGATCGCCAGATCAAACTGTCCCGCTTCGAGTTACGGGCAGGCCGTTTGCCGATTCGGGTGATCGAGAACTTCAGCGAAAAGGAAATCCATGAATTGCTCGGCCAGGGCATTTCCAGCGACAAACAAGTACGCATCAACGAGTTGCAAAAACGTCTGGCCGAGCAGGCGGGCAAACAACGTAAACGTATCTTCGACGTCCTCTACAAACAAAGGAAGATCCCTGACAGTGCCGATGTGCGGTTGCTGCGGGACAACCACCCGACGTTACCCGCGACTATCGCTGAAGCGTTACTGCGCGATGCAACCCCGGAGGAACGGCTGCACCTGGCACAAAAACACAAAATCCCCCTGGGCCTTCGCGAAAAGGCGCGAGCCGCAGAGAGCCAGGTACGCTTGAGCCGCGCCTACGAGGGCCTGTATCTGGAAGCACTGGAAGACACGGACAGGCCTGTTCGAACAGCCGCGCGTCCGCACTTTCATGCTGGATATGCGGGCCAATACGCTTGAAATCATTCCGCAAGTGGAGCCAGGTTCGGCGCAGGTGGAGATCGTGGCGCGCACACTCATCAGCCACGAACCTGCTTCCATTTCCACCGAGAATTTGCAAAGGGTCAGGGACTATCGCCAATCAGTCGGTTTTGAGCCGGATCGACAGTATCCGCCCTTGGGCATTCTCGACAGCCAACTTTGGAAAGAGGGGCTGACCGAACAGCAATGGCAGGCCAAACAGGATCAATGGGCTGACCTGGAGAAGGAGCCCGGCTCGGAGCCTTTCTTCAACGAATTGAGGAAACTGGCGCAGTCGGCGGATGCGCTGACCACAGACGACGCGGCGAAGGCAGAGCTGTGTGGCAAGGTCTGGTCAATGGTTGAAACAACCGCCGCGTATACGGCATTGCGCGAGAAGCTGTTTCGCATGGCCGCCGCCCCTACGACCTGTGTGGATGCCGGCGCGCAGTTATTCAACGCCATGGGCGTTGAGGTGCTGATTGCTCAGGCATATGAGCTGGGGGCGCACGATCTGATTGAAACCGAGTTGGCGGAATTGGCAAGGGGCAGGTGGCGTCTGGACGAGTTGGGCAGGATCGCTCGAGAGCGGATCAGTGAGTTGGTCGCCGAGGGGCGCCGGTTTCCTGAATTCGATGACGCCGGGGATCTGGTTCCTCACTTCGATGCGCAGGGGCAACCGCTGCTGGATATCGATGAAGTCGAGATCCATATGATCTATCCCACAATGTTGGCCGAGCGCCTGGATTTGCCTTGGCAATCCCGGGAGATGATGTTCCGGGCGCCCGATGTGTCGAGTGAGATGATTGGCAAAGCCTACGATCGGGTGATCGAGAAAGAACAGGGGGCGCAGCTGCAGGAGCGGCTGCTTGAGCAGCCATTCTGGGTCAACTATCTCGAGCGAAGCCATTCGCAGCAGATCCGGGCCTTGCATGTCAGGGGTGAGCCTTTGCTGGATCTGC
The DNA here is from genome assembly GCF_005502415.1 of Pseudomonas sp. G(2018). Lineage (NCBI taxonomy): Bacteria > Pseudomonadati > Pseudomonadota > Gammaproteobacteria > Pseudomonadales > Pseudomonadaceae > Pseudomonas > Pseudomonas sp. G(2018). The sequence goes on from NZ_SCOO01000026.1 coordinate 32,379, forward strand.
AAGCCGCGCAACAAGCCTGGGTCGACAGTACATCCGCCGTGCATAAAGCGCATTGGCGTTCGGAGGTTCTGCGGTTGGCCGGACTGCTGGGCAAACCGGACAGTGAAGTCCCGCCAAGCACGGTCTTGAGCAATGACGAGTATTACGCGGAAATGGGCGTTATCGCAGAGCAGGAAAAAGCATTGCTCATCAAGTTGACTGGCGAAGCCATCCGGCGCGCCAAATTGCAACGCGGATAATTGCAGGAGCGAGCTCTGCTCGCTCCTGCAAAGGGGGCGATCGGTCAGAACAGGAAGTACCGTTGCGCCATCGGCAAGGTATCTGCCGGTTCGCACCACAGCAAAACACCGTCGGCCTTGACCTGATAGGTCTGCGGGTCGACGTCGATGTTCGGCAAATAATCGTTGTGGATCAGATCGGTTTTCTGCACATCGCGACAGCCTTTGACCACAGCGATCTTTTTCTTCAAACCCAACACCTCAGGCAGGCCTGCTTCCTGCGCCGCCTGACTGATAAAGGTCAGGCTGGTGGCATGCAGCGAGCCACCATAACTGGCGAACATCGGACGGTAGTGCACCGGTTGCGGCGTAGGAATCGAGGCGTTGGCATCGCCCATCAGGCTGGCCGCAATGGCGCCGCCCTTGAGAATCAGCGTCGGCTTGACCCCAAAAAACGCGGGACGCCACAGCACCAGATCCGCCCATTTACCCACTTCGATCGAACCCACTTCATGACTGATACCGTGGGTAATCGCCGGGTTAATGGTGTATTTGGCGATGTAGCGCTTGGCGCGGAAGTTGTCGTTGCCCGCGCCGTCGCCGGGCAGTGGGCCGCGCTGCTTTTTCATCTTGTCGGCGGTCTGCCAGGTGCGGGTGATGACTTCGCCGACCCGCCCCATGGCCTGGCTGTCGGAGCTGATCATCGAAAACGCACCGAGGTCGTGAAGGATGTCTTCGGCGGCAATTGTCTCGCGGCGAATGCGGCTTTCGGCGAAGGCCACATCCTCGGCAATGCTCGGGTCCAGGTGGTGACAGACCATCAGCATGTCGAGGTGTTCGTCGATGGTGTTGCGGGTGAACGGCCGGGTCGGGTTGGTCGAGCTCGGCAGCACGTTGGCGAAGCCGCAAGCCTTGATGATGTCCGGCGCGTGACCGCCGCCCGCACCTTCGGTGTGGTAGGTGTGGATGGTGCGGCCCTTGAAGGCGGCGAGGGTGGTTTCGACGAAGCCGGACTCGTTGAGGGTGTCGGTGTGGATCGCTACCTGTACGTCGTACTCATCGGCCACGCTCAGGCAGTTGTCGATGCTCGCCGGGGTGGTGCCCCAATCTTCGTGCAGTTTCAAGCCGATGGCGCCGGCCTTGACCTGCTCGATCAATGGCTCCGGCAGACTGGCGTTGCCCTTGCCGGTCAGGCCGATGTTCATCGGAAAGGCATCCGCCGCCTGGAGCATCCGCGCCAGGTGCCACGGACCGGAAGTGCAGGTGGTGGCGTTGGTGCCGGTGGCGGGTCCGGTGCCGCCGCCGATCATGGTGGTTACGCCGCTCATTAGCGCTTCTTCGATCTGCTGCGGGCAGATGAAGTGAATGTGGGTGTCGATGCCGCCGGCAGTGAGGATCATGCCTTCACCGGCGATGACTTCGGTGCTGGCGCCGATGGCGATGTTGACGCTGGGCTGGATGTCCGGGTTGCCGGCCTTGCCGATCGCAGCAATGCGCCCGTCCTTGAGGCCAACGTCGGCCTTGACGATGCCCCAGTGGTCGATGATCAGCGCGTTGGTGATCAGGGTGTCGACGACTTCGGCGGCGAGCAGTTGACTCTGGCCCTGGCCGTCGCGGATGACTTTGCCGCCGCCGAACTTCACTTCTTCGCCGTAGGTGGTGAAGTCCTTCTCGACTTCGATCCACAGCTCGGTGTCGGCCAGGCGGACCTTGTCACCGACGGTGGGGCCATACATGTCGGCGTAGGCCTGACGGGAAATCTTCAATGACTCGTTCCTCGCAATTGAGCTGCAAGCTTCAAGCTGCAAGCCTCAAGTAAAAGCAAATAGGGGGTGCCGCAGACTGCTCTTTCATGCAGCTTGAGGCTTGGAGCTTGTAGCTGAAGTCGATCTATAAATCGCCCATGACTCTTCCCGCAAACCCAAAAACCCGGCGCAACCCGGCTAGCTCGACAAGCTCGACTTCCCGACTCTGCCCCGGCTCGAAGCGCACGGCGGTGCCGGCGGGGATGTTCAGGCGCATGCCGCGGCTGACAGCGCGGTCGAAGGTCAGCGCGTCGTTGGCTTCGAAGAAGTGGTAGTGCGAACCGACCTGGATTGGTCGGTCGCCACTGTTGGCCACGTTCAAGCTGAGGGTGCGTCGGCCAACGTTGAGTTCGATGTCGCCGGACTGGATCTGGTATTCACCGGGAATCATCAATGGGCTCCTTGGAGAATCTTGTAGTAGAGGGCGGTCGGCTTGTAGCGTCCGCTCGGGTCGCAGGCGTAATCGGGGATTTCGCCGGCGCGGGTGTAGCCCAGTGCCTTGTAGAAGTCTTCGGCGGGGGAGCCGGCTTCGGTATCTAGGTAGAGCATGCCGCGCTTGTGTTGCAGGGCGGCCTGCTCCAGAGCCGTCATCAACTGCTGGCCCAGACCTCGTCGCCGCGCGTGCTCGCGCACCAGCAATTTCTGCACCTCGGCGCGGTTCAGGCCATTGGCTTTCTGGCACAGGGTCAGTTGTACGCTGGCCTGAACTTGTTCGTCCTTGACCACCACCCACAACAACACATGGCCCTTGTTCAGGTTCTCCTGAACTTCATCGAAATACGCGCGGGCCTGGGTTGCATCAAGGTTGGCCATGAAGCCGACGCTGGCGCCATAACCCACTGCATCGAGCAACAGATCAATCAATCCCTGACGGTAGTGCGCAAAGCTTTCAACATTGACGCGTCGCAGTTGGGCGGGGTTCATCGGGCATCACTCCTTGCTGGCACTCGGTGGTTGCGCGCCAGGATTAAGGGTCAGTTGCATAAAGGTCAGATCCAGCCAGCGCCCGAACTTGGTGCCCACCTGAGGCATCTGCCCGGTGATCACGAAGCCGATGCGCTCATGCAGGCGAATCGAGGCGGCGTTGCCACTTTCGATGGCGGCGACCATCACGTGCTTGCCACAGTCCCTGGCGCGTTCAATCAGGGCGTCCATCAGTTTCGGGCCCAGGCCATTGCCGCGCTGATCGCTGCGCACGTAGACCGAGTGCTCGACGGTGTGGCGGAAACCGTCGAACGGGCGCCAGTCGCCGAATGAAGCGTAGCCCAGCACGTTGTTGTCGGCGTTGACGATGACCAGGATCGGATAGCTTTGCGCCTGCCGGGCGCTGAACCAGGCTTGGCGGTTTCCGAGGTCGACGGCCTGTTCATTCCAGATCGCCGTGGTGTTGAGTACGGCATCGTTATAGATGTCACGGATTGCCGGCAGGTCGGCATGCACGGCATCGCGAATGGTGTAAGTCATGGTTCGGCCTCAGGCGATGGGTTGGTGGACGGTGACCAGTTTGGTGCCGTCGGGGAACGTCGCTTCGACCTGGATCTCCGGGATCATTTCGGGGATGCCTTCCATCACTTGTTCGCGGCTCAGCAGCGTGGTGCCGTAGTGCATCAGTTGCGCGACGGTCTGGCCATCGCGGGCGCCTTCAAGCAGCGCCGCGGAGATGTAGGCCATGGCCTCGGGGTAATTGAGTTTCACACCGCGGGCCAACCGCCGCTCGGCCACGAGGCCTGCGGTGAAGATCAGCAGCTTGTCTTTTTCGCGTGGGGTCAGGTCCATCGTTGGAATCCATCAGGGCAGATTGAAAAAGTTTTCGGACCTGTAAATACAAATCCCTGTGGGAGCGGGCTTGCCCGCGAAGACGTCAGCACATTCAGAACATATGGCGCCTGATACACCGCTATCGCGGGCAAGCCCGCTCCCACAAAAAAGCATTATTCAGGTGTTCCATATTCTGGGGGGGACTGCTTCTCGGCCAAGCAACACAGGCCTGAGCAATCGCCATAATTCAATCAACCAGCCCCGCGCCAACAGCGCTTCGCTGGCCATGCACCGGGCCACAATCAGCCCAGGCAACTGAGTCAAATCCCCGCGCACTTCATTGGGCAGCGAACGGCATTTCTCCAGCAGTTCGCTATCAATCTCGCCAGTCACCAATAGCGTGGCAAACACCGGTTGCCCGTCCAGCCCAATCGGTGAGTCGAGCAAGCCGTCATCCCCGACAATGCGCTGGCGCTCATGCCAGAGCAACTGACCATCACGGCGGATATCCAGATGCGTCTGAAAATGCCCGAGGTCAAAGCGCTCGCCGCTGGCCGGCCGACCCAGGGCCACCACGTCCCAGTAGAACAATCGGGCATCAGCCTCAAGGTCGATCGATGTACTGAGCTCAGCCTGCGCTGCACTGAAAATGATCGTCTCCTGGGGCAGCCATTCCAGTGTCGCACCGGCCGCCACCTTCAAGTCCAACTGCTGATAGGCGGGGCCGGCGGCGCGATACCACTTGGCTGCACCCGGGCTGGTGATCTGCGCCCAGGCATCGCGGCCGACGCTGGCCGAAATGTCCAGGCGATCACCCCCGGCGATCCCGCCGGGGGGGTGGACGATGATGTGTTGGCAGACCTCCGGACCTTCGGCGTACAAATGCTTCTGCACGCGCAACGGGCCGAGATGACGGCGCTGTACCGGGCGTGTGCTGTCGCCGAAGCGGGCATAGCCCAGCTCCAGCTCGGCGTGCCAGCTTGGGGTAAACAGGGAAGTGGCGGCAGGTAAATTCATGATGTCCAATTATCGTTAGGTTGCTACAGATTAAATCGTAACCAAACCACGCACACCCTCGGCTTCCATATTTTCACCGCGACCCTGTTGCACGATCTCGCCCCGGGACATCACCAGGTATTGATCGGCCAGTTCGGCGGCGAAGTCATAGAACTGCTCCACCAGCAGAATCGCCATGTCGCCGCGGGCCGCGAGCTTCTTGATCACCGCGCCGATTTCCTTGATCACCGACGGCTGAATGCCTTCGGTGGGTTCATCGAGGATCAGCAACCGCGGACGGCTGGCCAGGGCTCGCCCGATGGCCAGTTGTTGCTGCTGGCCGCCGGACAAATCACCGCCACGGCGCTGTTTCATTTGCAGCAACACCGGGAACAGTTCGTAGATGAAGGCCGGGACTTCCCTGGCCTCGGAGCCCGGGAAGCGCGACAGGCCCATCAGCAGGTTTTCTTCCACGGTCAGTCGGCCAAAGATTTCCCGGCCTTGCGGCACGTAGGCGATCCCGGCATGCACCCGTTGATGTGGCTTGAACGCGGTGATCGGTTTGCCTTCCCAGTTCACCGCCCCTTCCTTTGCCGGCAGCAGGCCCATCAGGCACTTGAGCAAGGTGGTCTTGCCCACGCCGTTGCGGCCGAGCAGGCAGGTGACCTCACCGACCTTCACGTCGAACGTCAGGCCGCGCAGGATGTGGCTACCGCCGTAGTACTGGTGCAGCTTGTCGACTTGCAGCATTTCCAAATTCCTTCTGTTCCACACAGAACCCTGTGGGAGCTGGCTTGCCAGCGATAGCGGTGGACCAGCCGACATCTATGTTGCGGGTGCCACCCTCATCGCGGGCAAGCCCGCTCCCACAGGTTTTGTATTCGCAAATCAGCGACCGAGGTAAACCTCGATCACCCGCTCATTGTCCTGCACCTGCTCCAGCGACCCTTCGGCCAGCACGCTGCCCTGGTGCAGCACGGTGACGTGGTCGGCAATCGAGCCGACGAAGCCCATGTCGTGTTCCACCACCATCAGCGAATGTTTGCCGGCCAGGGTCTTGAACAGCTCGGCGGTGAATTCGGTTTCAGCATCGGTCATGCCCGCCACCGGCTCGTCGAGCAGCAGCAGTTGCGGGTCCTGCATCAACAGCATGCCGATTTCCAGGAACTGCTTCTGTCCATGGGAAAGCAGGCCTGCCGGGCGATTGACCGAGGCGGTCAGGCGAATGGTGTCCAACACTTCGACGATGCGATCCTTCTGTTCGCCATTGAGCCGCGCACGCAGGCTGGCCCACACCGACTTGTCGGTTTTCTGCGCCAGCTCCAGGTTCTCGAACACGCTCAAAGCTTCGAACACCGTCGGCTTCTGGAATTTTCGACCGATGCCGGCCTGGGCGATCTGCACTTCGCTCATTTGCGTCAGGTCCAGGGTTTCGCCGAACCAGCCCTTGCCGTGACTCGGACGGGTCTTGCCGGTGATCACGTCCATCAGTGTGGTCTTGCCCGCACCGTTGGGGCCGATGATGCAGCGCAGTTCGCCGACACCGATGTACAGGTTCAAATCGTTCAGTGCCTTGAAGCCATCGAAGCTGACGCTGATGTCTTCCAAGGTCAGGATGGTGCCGTGGCGGGTGTTCAAACCTTTACCGGCGCGCTGGCCGAGGCCGATGGCGTCGCGGCTGCTGCCGGCGTCCTTGTTCGGTTCCAGTGGTGGGAAGAAGGCCGGCTCGAGCATGAATTCAGCCGTCGCAGTGACTCTCATGACTCACCTCTTTTCTTAAGCAAACCGATCACGCCTTTGGGCAGGTACAGGGTCACGACGATGAACAGCGCGCCGAGGAAGAACAGCCAGTATTCGGGGAAGGCCACGGTGAACCAGCTCTTCATGCCGTTGACCACACCGGCACCGAGCAACGGACCGATCAGGGTTCCGCGACCGCCGAGGGCGACCCACACGGCGGCTTCGATGGAGTTGGTCGGCGACATTTCGCTCGGGTTGATGATGCCGACTTGCGGCACATACAACGCGCCGGCCAGGCCGCACAACACAGCGCTCAACACCCAGACGAACAGCTTGAAACCCCGTGGGTCGTAGCCGCAGAACATCAGGCGGTTTTCCGCATCGCGCAGCGCGGTCAACACGCGACCAAACTTGCTCCGCGCCAGCCGCCAACCGATGAACAGGCTCGCCACCAGCAACAACACTGTGGCGAAAAACAGCACCGCGCGGGTGCCCGGTTCGGTGATGCCAAAGCCGAGAATCGTGCGGAAGTTGGTGAAGCCGTTGTTGCCGCCGAACCCGGTTTCGTTGCGGAAAAACAGCAGCATCCCGGCGAAGGTCAGGGCTTGGGTCATGATCGAGAAGTACACGCCCTTGATCCGCGATCGGAAGGCGAAGAAGCCGAACACCAGCGCCAGCAGACCCGGCGCCAACACCACCAGGCACAGGGCCCAGAGGAAGCTGCTGGTGCCGCTCCAGTACCAGGGCAATTCGGTCCACGACAGGAACGTCATGAACGCCGGCAAGCCATCACCCGAGGCCTGGCGCATCAGGTACATGCCCATCGCATAACCGCCAAGGGCGAAGAACAGGCCATGGCCGAGGGACAACAGGCCGGCGTAACCCCAGACCAGGTCCAGCGCCAGGGCGACGATGGCGTAGCAAAGGATTTTGCCCACCAGCGTCAGCGTATAAGCCGACACATGCAGCGTGCTGTCCGCCGGCAACAACGACAGCAACGGCAACGTCAGCAGCAGAACGAGGACGACAACACCGACGGCCATCGTGACTTTGGGGCCGGCTTTCTGTGTCGCGGTAACGAGCAGGGGCTGGTTCATCAGTCGATCACCCGTCCTTTGAGTGCGAAGAGGCCTTGCGGACGTTTCTGGATGAACAGAATGATCAGCGCGAGGATGAGGATCTTGCCGAGCACGGCACCGATCTGCGGTTCGAGAATCTTGTTGGCGATCCCCAGGCCGAAGGCGGCGAATACGCTACCGGCCAATTGCCCGACACCACCGAGCACCACCACCAGGAACGAGTCGATGATGTAGCTCTGGCCGAGGTCAGGACCGACGTTGCCGATCTGGCTCAGCGCCACGCCACCGAGACCGGCGATGCCCGAACCGAGGCCGAAGGCGAGCATGTCGACGCGCCCCGTGGGTACGCCGCAGCAAGCGGCCATGTTGCGGTTCTGGGTGACCGCACGCACGTTCAGACCCAGGCGAGTCTTGTTCAGCAACAGCCAAGTAAGGACAACAACAAACAACGCGAAGGCGATGATGACGATCCGGTTGTACGGCAGCACCAGATTCGGCAGCACCTGAATCCCGCCCGACAACCACGCGGGGTTGGCTACTTCGACGTTCTGCGCGCCGAACAGCAAACGCACCAACTGGATCAACATCAGGCTGATGCCCCAGGTGGCGAGCAGGGTTTCCAACGGACGCCCATAGAGATGGCGAATCACGGTGCGTTCCAGCGCCATGCCGATCCCGGCGGTGACGAAAAACGCCACCGGCAGCGCGATCAATGGATAGAACTCGATGGCCTGCGGCGCGTAACGCTGGAACATCAGTTGCACCACGTAAGTCGAGTAGGCGCCGAGCATCAGCATCTCGCCGTGGGCCATGTTGATCACACCGAGCAGGCCGAAGGTGATTGCCAGGCCCAGTGCCGCCAGCAGCAGGATCGAGCCGAGGGACATGCCGCTGAAGGCCTGGCCGAGCAGTTCGCCCATCAGCAGTTTGCGTTTGACCTGTGCGAGGCTGGTCTCGGCGGCGGTGCGCACATTCGTATCGGATTCCACGCCAGGTTCCAACAGGCTTTCGAGGCGAGTGCGGGCCAGCGGGTCGCCGGTCTCACCGAGCAGGCGCACGGCCGCCAGACGCACCGCGGGATTGACGTCCACCAGTTGCAGGTTGGCCAGGGCCAGGCTCAGGGCGGCGTGGACGCTTTCATCCTGTTCCGCCGCCAGTTGCTGATCGAGGAATTTGAGCTGCGCGGGTTTGGCGCTTTTCTGCAATTGCTGCGCAGCGGCCAGACGGATTTTCGCGTCAGCGGCGAGCAGTTGGTGGCTGGCCAGGGCGGTGTCGATCAAACCCCGCAAGCGGTTATTCAGGCGCAAGGTTTTCGGCTGGCCATCGACCGTCAGTTCGCCCTGTTGCAGAGCGTTGATCAGTTCAATACGCGCCGGATCGGGCTGCGCGGCCCAGGCTTCAAGCAGTTTGGCTTGCTGCACGGGGTTGGCGACGACGAAGTCTTCGGCGTCACCGGCGAACGAGGCCATCGGCAAAAGAAATGCGATGGCAAGAATGAAGCGGTAAAGGGCAGTGGGCATAGAGAGTCGCCTTGCTCGGACTAATGTGGGAGCTGGCTTGCCAGCAATGCAGGCGACTCGGTGTATCTGATGTACCGAGGTGATGCCATCGCAGGCAAGCCAGCTCCCACAGGATTTGTGTCGGGCCTGAGCTGTGCGGTCAGGCCGGACATCCAATGGCTCAGTTGCTCTTCACCGCATACTCAGGCTTCTTGTCGTTGCCCGGAATGAACGGGCTCCACGGTTGGGCGCGGATCGGGCCTTCGGTCTGCCAGACCACGTTGAACTGACCGTCGGCCTGGATCTCGCCGATCATCACAGGCTTGTGCAGGTGGTGGTTGGTCTTGTCCATGGTCAGGGTATAGCCGGACGGCGCGGCAAAGGTCTGGCCACCCAGGGCCTCGCGGACTTTGTCGACGTCGGTGGACTTGGCTTTTTCAGCCGCCTGCGCCCACATGTGGATGCCGACGTAAGTGGCCTCCATCGGGTCGTTGGTCACGGCTTTGTCGGCGCCCGGCAGGTTGTGTTTCTTCGCGTAGGCTTTCCAGTCAGCGACGAATTTCTTGTTGGCCGGATTCTCGACCGACTCGAAGTAGTTCCACGCCGCGAGGTTGCCCACCAGCGGCTTGGTGTCGATTCCGCGCAGCTCTTCTTCACCTACCGAGAAGGCCACCACCGGAACGTCGGTGGCTTTCAACCCCTGGTTGGCCAGCTCTTTATAGAACGGCACGTTGGAGTCGCCGTTGACCGTAGAGATAACCGCGGTCTTGCCCCCGGCCGAGAATTTTTTGATGTTGGCCACGATGGTCTGGTAATCGCTGTGACCGAACGGGGTGTAGACCTCTTCGATGTCCTTGTCGGCCACGCCTTTGGAGTGCAGGAACGAACGCAGGATTTTGTTGGTGGTGCGCGGGTAGACGTAGTCGGTGCCGAGCAGGAAGTAACGCTTGGCGCTGCCGCCTTCTTCGCTCATCAGGTATTCAACGGCGGGGATGGCCTGCTGGTTCGGCGCGGCGCCGGTGTAGAACACGTTCGGCGACATCTCTTCGCCTTCGTACTGCACCGGATAGAACAGCAGGCCATTGAGCTCTTCGAACACCGGCAACACCGATTTGCGCGACACGGAAGTCCAGCAGCCGAACACCACCGCCACCTTGTCCTGGGTCAGCAACTGCCGGCCTTTTTCCGCAAACAGCGGCCAGTTCGACGCCGGGTCCACCACCACCGGCTCCAGCATCTTGCCATTCACGCCGCCCTTGGCGTTGATCTCGTCGATGGTCATCAATGCCATGTCCTTGAGCGACGTTTCGGAGATCGCCATGGTGCCGGACAACGAATGCAGGATGCCGACCTTGATGGTCTCGGCAGCCTGGACGGTCCAGGTCATGCCCATCGCGGCAATGCTTGCCGAGAGTGTGAAAGCCTTGATCAAACTGCGACGCTTCATTGTGCGATCTCCATGAACGTTTAATTTTTCTGGTTGGCAGATGCGGACGACTGAAGGGTCTTTAGCAAGGGCTGTGCCCGGTCGGGAAAAGGCAGGGAAATATCGGTTTAGAGCGGTTGCGCAGGTTGGCGGCGCACCATGAAGGGACGAGGTCGGGGCAGTGGTGCGCCGAGGTGCGCCACATTGGGGCGTACAATTGCACTCCACGTCCCTGTAGGAGCGAAGCTTGCTCGCGAAGGCGGCCGCACATCCAGAATCAATTTGTCTGATCGACCGCTTTCGCGGGCAAGTCTCGCTCCTACAGGCGAGCAAAGGATCAGCGGCGGCGCATCAGGCCGATGAAGAACAGCCCGCCGATGGCTGCGGTGGCGACGCCGATAGGCAAGTCTTCGGGGGCGATCATTGTTCGTGCGGCAACGTCAACCCAAACCAGAAACACGCTGCCAAGCAACACGCACACCGGCAACAGCCGTCGGTGTTCCGCCCCGACCAGACGCCGCGCAATATGCGGCACCATTAACCCGACAAAACCAATCGAGCCGCTGATGGACACCAGCACACCGGTCATAAGCGAGGCGATCACGAACACCCACAATCGTACCGTTCGGGCGTTCAACCCCAGTGTCACAGCCGTCTGCTCGCCCGCCATCAAGGCGTTCAACGACCGCGCCATACCCAGCAGCAACACCAAGCCGAACAGCACGCTGGCAGCAGGCACGGCGAGCAGTTCCCAGCGAGCCAGCCCGAGCCCGCCGAGCATCCAGAACATCACTGCGGAACTGGCGCGGTGATCGCCGAGAAACAACAGCAGGTTGGCAATCGCCATCATCACGAACGACACCGCCACGCCGCACAGCAGCAGGCGATCACTGTCCAGACGGCCGTGGCGGCTGGCGATCATCAGCACCACCAGCATGCTCAACAACGCACCGATAAAGGCGGCGATGGGCAAGGTCAACAGGCCGACGATTTCACCGATATGCAGCACCACGATCACCGCGCCGAGGGTGGCGCCGGAGGTGACCCCGAGCAAATGCGGATCAGCCAGCGGGTTGCGCGTCACCGCTTGCAACACCGCGCCGATCAGCGCCAGCCCGGCGCCCACCAGCGCACCAAGCAGCATGCGCGGCACGCGGATCAGCCAGACGATGTACTCCTGCCCGGCGCTCCAGTCGGGCACGCCGAAACCGAACAGCTTGTGCAGCAGAATCCGCCACACGACGTCCACCGGCACCCGCGCCGGGCCGAAACCCAGCGACACCACGCACGACACCAGCAACAGCGCACCGAGGGCGATCAGCAACAAGGCGTAGCGACGATTGATCATTCGCCGTAGAAACCCTTGGCCAACGTGGCGACCGCGAGCACGTTGTCGATGCCCGGCGTGGCCTGCACGTAAGGGATGACGATGAAGCGCCGATGCTTGACCGCATCCACCGATTGCAGCGCCTTGTTACTGAGCAAGAACTGCACTTTCTGTTCGGCGGTAACTTCGCCGTAATCGACGATCACGATCACCTGCGGATTGCGCTCGACCACGTTCTCCCAGTTGACCCGGGTCCAGCTCGCCTCTACATCATCGAGTACGTTGCGTCCGCCGGCCGCATCGATCAGCGCTTGCGGCATGCCCAGGCGACCCGAGGTCATGGCCCGGTCTTCGCCGCTGTCGTAGAGGAACACCCGTGGTTTGTCGGCGGGCAGGTTCTGGCGAATCCCGGCGACTTGCGCCTGCATCTGGCTGATCACGGCATTGGCGCGATCCTGCACGTCGAAGATTTTCCCGAGGTTGCGCAGGTCGTTGTACGTGTCTTCCAGCGTCGCCGGTGGACGCTTCATGACGAAGGCGCAGGACTCGGTCAACTCATAGACGTTGATGCCCAGTGGTTGCAGGGTCTGCGGCGTGAGATCACCGCCCACGCGCATGCCGTAATCCCAACCGGCAAAGAAGAAATCAACGTTGGCATTGAGCAGGGTTTCCACCGAGGGATACTTGGCCGCCAGTTCCGGCAAGCCATCGAGGATGCCGTGCATCTCGGGCGTCACTGACTTCCAGCCCGACACGCCGCTGTAACCGGCCATCTGCGGTTTGAGGCCGAGGGCGAGCATCATTTGGGTCATGTTGATGTCGTGGCTGACTGCGTGTTTTGGCGCATGCTGGAAAGTCACTTCCCGGTTGCAGCTATGAATGGTCAGCGGGTAGTGCGTGGCCTCGGCAAAGGCTTGGGCGCTACCCAGCAACAGGGAAACGTACAGCAGGGAACGCAAACTCATGGTTGGGTGATCCAGGTAATTCGTGGGTAGCCGTGCGAGGGGTGTTCATCGATCAGCGCTTCGACGCCAAACACGTTGCGCAACAGTGCGGCGGTCAGGACCTCTTTCGGTGTGCCGCTGGCGACGATGCGGCCGTGGTTGATCACATACAACCGATCGCAGAAAGCCGCGGCGAGGTTGAGGTCGTGGATACTCGCCAGGGTGCCGATCTTCAGGCGCTTGACCAACTGCAACAGCTCAAGTTGATAGCGCGGATCGAGGTGGTTGGTCGGCTCGTCGAGGATCAGCAATTGCGGTTGCTGGGCCAGGGCGCGGGCAAGAATCACACGCTGTTTTTCTCCACCGGAGAGGGTGGAAAAAGCGTGGTCTTCGAAGCCGTGAAGGCCGACCGATTCCAGGGCCAGGGTTACGAGATTTCGATCCTCGGCAGTGTCTCCGTCGAACAGGCCTTTGTGTGGAGTGCGGCCCATGGCGACCACTTCGTCGACGGTCAGGCCGAAGGCCTCGGGAAACTCCTGCAATACCACGGCGATGCGTTGTGCGCACCAGCGTGATGACTGCTGCCAGACGTTGTGGTGATCAAGCCTGACCTCGCCGCTTTCCGGTTTGCTGAAGCGCCAGGCACAACGCAGCAGGCTGGTCTTGCCGCTGCCGTTGGGGCCGATCAAACCGACGAACTCACCGGCGGCCACATGCAGCGAGGCATCACGCAGCTGGAACTGGTGATGACAGTGGCCGTGGCCCAGGGGGGACCAGGTGAGGTTTGTGAGGTTCAGCGAGGTCATGCATTGACTCTGAAAAAGAGGGTGCAGCGATGGCGTCTTGAAGGACAGCAGAGAAACCAAGTGAAGAAAATGCGCGGGAAGTTTACAGCGCCTTCAATCCCGCGCATCTCGCCTGATTCATGATGAAGGTGAGGCGCTTTCAGTTTGTCGGGTGAAGCGCGACAACAGCAGTTTGTCGAGCAGCCAGACCACCACCAGCGAAGCCCCCACCAACGGAAACGCCACCGCCAGGGCAAACATGATGACCATCGCGGTTTTCCATTTCGGCAGGTCGTGACGCAATGGCGGCACGCCGAATTTGCCTTGCGGGCGACGCTTCCACCAGATCACCACACCGCTGACGGCGCTGAGCAGGATCATCAAGCAGATCAGCAGCACAACGATCTGATTGACCACGCCGAACATCTTGCCTTCGTGCAGCATTACGCCGATTTCCGTGGCACGGGCGACGGCACCGTATTGCCCGTAGCGCACGTCGGCCAGCACCTTGCCGCTGTACTGATCGACATGCAGGGTGGCGTCGTTGCGCGGGTCATCGGCGAATACCGCGATGGTGAACACGCCAGTCGCGGTGGTCGGCAAGGTAATGCTGTACCCCGGCTCGACCTTGCCCTGCGTGGCGATGTTTTGCACGTCCTGCAGGCTGATGGTCGGCGCGGCCGGGCCGGCTTGCGCACCACCGTGGGCCATGTGTTCGGCATGGTCGCCGGACATCGGCATCGGGGTGTTTTCCATGGCCCACGGCACGGTCTGGCGAGTAGCGGTGTTGAGGCTGCGGGCTTCGACATCGGACTTCGGCACGTCGTCCCACATCGCCGCCGGGAACACGTTCCACACCTGGGCGTATTGCTTGCCCCAGAAACCGGTCCAGGTCATGCCGCTGAGCAGCATCACCAACAGCAGGGACGCGCCCCAGAATCCGGTCACCGCGTGCAGGTCGCGCCACAGTACCCGGCCGCGACTGCTCAGGCGTGGCCACAGAATGCCGGCGGCCTGGCCGCGCGGCCACCACAGGAACACCCCGGACACCACCAGCACCACGCCCCAACCGGCGGCCAGTTCTATCAGTCGGTCACCGACGGTGCCGATCATCAGTTCGCCGTGTATCGCCCGGGCGATTGCTTGCAGGTTTTTCTTGGCGTCTTGCTCGCCGAGGATGTCGCCGTGGTAAGGGTCGACGAACACGTTCAACTCCTGGCCGGCATTCGCGACCACGAATTGAGCGCTGCGCTCGGCGTTGACCGGCGGCAGGTATTGCGTGACCTGTCCTTGTGGATAAGCCGTTTTGACCCGCTGCAGCAGGTCGTCGGCCGGGATGCTGTGATGACCGGCCGGGACGTTGAGCAGGCTGCTGTACATCAATGAGTCGAGTTGCGGCTTGAACAGGTAAATGGTGCCGGTCAGGGCCAGCATCACCATGAATGGCGCAACGAACAATCCGGCATAGAAATGCCAGCGCCATGCCAGGTTGTAGAAATTCACTTTGGGCTGTTTCATCACGTGTGCTCCGCGTGGCTCGGATCTTTTAGTTATGGGGTGCGGGTCTACGTGACGATAGGTGGGGCGCGGGTTCGGGCACCGGGGAAAAAGGTTTGTCGGGCATGGCCCAGGTGCGGGGAAGGGGAAGTGAAAGTACTGGCGGGCGGTGTGTCGAACGCGGTGAACGACACACCACCGGTGAGCGCCGGGCAATTGAACAACAGGCTGCAATAGCCGCATTTTTCCCAGATGGCGTGATGTCCGGCTTGCGGCGGGCAGTGCTCGGCGTTCGGTTGTGCGCCGTGATCGGCGTGGTCCATTGCCGGCATATCCATGGACATGTCCATCGACATGCTCATGGCCGCGCGCGAGTCCATCGGCATCGACTGGGAAACCAGCGGGCCGATAAAGATCATCAACATGGCGAACAGGCTGATCCAGCTGCCGCGTGTCAGGCTCGATGGCTGACGACGGGGTCTGGATGACCTGGCGCTGAACGGGCGCATGGGCGCTTTCAGCTCAGCTGGTTACTGGACGTGCGCGTGCTTTTGCGTGCCTTCAGGCGCCTGCTTCTGCACCGCCACCTCAACCGTCACGTCACCGGATTTCTCGAAGTGCAGGGTCAGCGGGAAGCGCTTGCCGTCGCTCAGCAGGCTGCGGTCTTTCAGGTTCAGCAGCATCACGTGGTAGGCCATTGGCGCAAACGTGACTTCGCCACCGGCGGGGATTTCCACGCTTGGCACGTGCTGCATTTTCATCAGGTCGTTTTGCATCACGTGCTCGTGCAATTGTGCTTCGCCGGCAATCGGCGAATCGACACTGAGTAGCCGGTCGGCGGATTTGCCTTCGTTGTGGATCACGAAATAGGCTGCAACGTTCGGCGCGTTCGGCGGCAACTCCTGCGACCAGGGATAAGCGATGTCCAGCTCCCCGACCTTGTATTCGTGGGCATTGGCAAAGCAGGCAGGCAGCAACAACGCAGCCACAACGATGAGTTTGTTCAGCATGATGGTTCTCCAGAGCGATTCAAAACGCAGGTCAATTGCGAGAAAGAATCACACCAGAGGGGATGCGCGGGGGTTGAGGCTCGGCCATTGCTGGCGCGGCGTCGGGGTATTGAGTGAGGCGGGGGGCAGGCTTCGATTGGCGTCGAACTGCGCGAAATACAACTGCGGAACATGTCCGGGCAGTGCCACCAACGGCGCGGAACCTGAACAGCACCAGCAATGCTGCATATTGGAATGATCGTCGTTTTGCGGGGCTTTCTGCTCGATGCCGCCCAGGGAAATCGCAACCATTTTGGTGCCGCTGGACGAACAGAAACTCCCCCACAACAACTGCTCGGCAGGCGACTTCGCCGACTGCGCCATCGCTCCGGTCATCGGCATGGCGAGCAGGTTGAACAGCACTGCGAAGCAGGCTATCCAGGCAATTGCGAGCCGTTGTCGGGACATGGGACAGATCCATTGGGTGGGCGATCAGGCACGGCTATTTAGCCTGATCAATGCCGATAAGTAAAAAAGCGGCGTGCGGTGTGGTGTCGCAGCGCAATCAGACAGCAACGGCATGCAAGCGCATACCCAAGGCTTTCATTACCTTCATGATAGTCGCGAATTCCGGATTGCCAGTACTGCTCAGCGCTTTGTACAAACTCTCACGACCTACACCGGCATCACGGGCGACTTGTGTCATGCCCTGAGCGCGAGCAATGTCGTTAAGAGCGGCGCGTATCAGAACGCCGTCGCCTGCATCTTCTTCAAAGCAGGCATCCAGATATGCGGCCATTTCTTCCGGAGTTTTAAGGAATTCAGCGGCATCGAAGCGGGCGAATTGTTCGGTCATGATTCACTCCTCATTTCCGATGTTTTGCGCCATTTGAATGGCGCGTTAGATATCGCGTTTTTGAGTCGACTTGTCACAGCCCACCAGTAGCAGATAGACCACTTCGCCTCGGCGCGTGAAGTACATCCTGTAGCCGGGACCATGATGAACGCGCATTTCATAAACCGTCTCTCCTACGGGCACGCAATCACCAAAGTTTCCATGTTCGGCAGCCCGGAGTCTGGCGATGATGCGAGACTTGCCGATAGTGTCTTTCAATGAATCGAGCCAGTCGGCAAATACACGAGATCGTTTGAAGTCGATCATGTCGGGATCGTATTCCTTGGGATACAGGTTGGCAAGAAGCCTTTTTGGGAGGAAGACGCTAACCGTCCCCTTCAGTGGCAGGTCTGTGTACTTGATTGAATTAGAGGGAAGCGAATATAGAGTTGAAGCTATTGAGAGATACAGCCAGCGCCTTCCTGGAATGTTGCCAGTAAATTCGTTGGTTTCTGCGGGGCTTAGGAATTGTCTGACATAGACAAGGCTTCCAGTAATTGCGCGACCGATCCAAACTCCCGATCAACCCCCGGCAACACCGGCCGCTTCAACACCAACACCGGCACCCCACGCTCGCGCGCCACTTCCAGCTTTGGTTCGGTCGCGGTACTGCCGCTGTTCTTGCTGATCAGTACGTCGATCTGTCGGTGTTCGAACAACTCACGTTCATCCTCGATCCGGAACGGCCCGCGCGCTCCGATTACTTCGCAGCGTTCGTTTCCCGGATACACGTCCAATGCACGCAAGGTCCAGAATTGATGTGCAGGGATTTCGTCGAGATGCTGCAAGGGCTCGCGGCCCAGAGTGAACAATGGCCGCCGAAAGGGTTTCAGGGCCTCGATCAGTTCGGCCCAATCGTTGACCTCGCGCCAGTCGTCCCCGGCCTGTGGTTGCCACGCCGGACGCCGCAGGGCCCAGCAGGCAACCCCGCTCAGGTGCGCAGCGCTGGCGGCGTTCTGGCTGATTTGGGCCGCGTAGGGGTGAGTGGCATCCAGCAGCAGGTCGATCCGTTGGTCACGGATGAACTGCGCCAGGCCCTCGGCGCCGCCATAGCCGCCGACACGGACCTGACAGGTCAGGTCCGTTGGCACCCGACCGATACCGGCCAGGCTGTAGATGTGTTCAGGGCCGAGAGTGCGGGCGATGGCCAGGGCTTCGGTGACACCGCCCAGCAACAGAATGCGTTTCATTGGAATGCTCCGGCATGGCCCACGATCCCGCCCTGGCGATCGATGGCAAACACTTCGACCTGAACCTGCGAAGGCACCACGCTACGGGCAAAGTCGAGGGCGTGCTGGCACACCGCGTCACCGAGGGCGATGCCGGCGGCGCTGGCCATGGCCAGGGCTTGCTGACTGGTGTTGGCCTCGCGGATGCTTTGCTGCAACGCCGTATCGGCGCCGACTGCCGCGGCCCATTCGGCCAGTTGCGGCAGGTCGATGCTTGAATGCCGGCTGTGCAAGTCCATGTGCCCGGCTGCGAGTTTGCTGATCTTGCCGAAGCCGCCACAAAGACTGAGTTTATCCACTGGCACCTTGCGCAGATGTTTGAGTACCGCGCCGACGAAATCGCCCATTTCAATCAAGGCGATTTCCGGCAGGTTGTAGACCCGACGCATGGTGTCTTCGCTGGCGTTGCCGGTGCAGGCGGCGATGTGCAGGTAACCGTTGGTTTTCGCCACATCGATGCCCTGGTGAATCGAGGCAATGTAGGCCGCACAGGAGAACGGCCGGACAATGCCGCTGGTGCCGAGGATCGACAGGCCGCCGAGAATCCCCAGGCGCGGGTTCATGGTTTTGAGTGCCAGGGCCTCACCGTTTTCGACATTGACTGTGACATCGAAGCCGCCGCCATAGCCCAGCTCGTCGGCGAGCCGAGTCAGGTGATCGCTGATCATTTTGCGCGGCACCGGGTTGATCGCCGGTTCGCCGACGCCCAACACCAGCCCGGGGCGGGTCACGGTGCCGACCCCGCGACCGGCATTGAAACCAATGCCCGGTTCGGCGCGCAGGCGCACCTGGCTATAGAGCAGGGCGCCATGGGTGACGTCGGGATCGTCGCCGGCATCCTTGATGGTGCCGGCCTCGGCACTGTCGCCCGTCAGTCGGCAGAACTCCAGACGCATCTGCACCTGCTTGCCCTTGGGCAAGGCGATTTCCACCGCATCAGCCGTCGTGCCCGCGAGCAGCAGGCGAGCCGCCGCGAGGCTGGTTGCCGTGGCGCAACTGCCCGTGGTCAGGCCACTACGCAGTGGCGCGGGTTGTTCGGCGGTTTCGTCACGCATCGAAAGGTTTCGTCATATCCAGCAGGGTAATCGGCAGTGCCTGGCGCCAGGTATCGAAGTCGCCCAGCGGTTGCGCCTGGGCGATATGGATGCGCGTCAGCTCTCCACCGTGCTGTTCACGCCATGCCATCAGAGTCATTTCGCTTTGCAGTGTGACCGCGTTGGCGATCAGCCGGCCACCGGGTTTGAGGGCGGTCCAGCAGCTGTCCAGTACGCCTTCACGGGTGACACCGCCACCGATGAAAATGGCGTCCGGTCGTTCGAGTCCGTCGAGGGCTTGCGGCGCACGGCCGCGAATCAGTTGCAGGCCGGGCACTCCGAGGGTATCGCGGTTGTACTCGATCAACTGTTGCCGCCCGTCATCGGCTTCGATGGCCAGCGCCCGGCAACTCGGGTGGGCGCGCATCCATTCGATGCCGATCGAACCACTGCCGGCGCCAACGTCCCACAACAGTTCGCCAGGCACTGGAGCCAGGCGCGCGAGGGTGATCGCGCGTACGTCGCGCTTGGTCAGTTGGCCGTCATGCTTGAACGCTGAGTCCGGCAGACCGGCCAGGCGTGACAGGCGTGGCGTATTCGGTTCAGCGATGCAGTCGATGGCGATCAGGTTCAAGTCGGCGATGACGTAATCGGCCCAGTCGCTGGCGATGCCATCGACACGCCGCTCGGCTTCCCCGCCCAGATGTTCCAGTACGGTGATGCGGCTCGGGCCGAATCCACGCTCACGCAACAGCGCGGCGATGGCGGCGGGACTGCGGCCGTCGTTGCTCAGCACCAACAAGCGTACACCGCTGAACAACTGGGCGTTGAGCGCGGCGATAGGGCGGGCAACCACAGAAAGGGTGACCACATCCTGCAAGGGCCAACCCATTCGGGCGGCGGCGAGCGAGCAGGAAGAGGGGGCCGGCAGAATCAGCATTTCATCGCCGGGCAGTTGCCGGGCGAGACTGGCGCCCACCCCGAAGAACATCGGATCGCCGCTGCCGAGGACACAGACAGACTCGCCACGCCGCGCCAATACCGGTTCAAGGGAGAATGGATTGGGCCACAATTGCCGCTCACCACGGATGCAGGCCGGCAACAAATCCAGTTGCCGTTGCGCACCAACAATCCGCGAAGCGTTCAACAAAGCGTGCCGGGCGTTTTTGCCCAGGCCCTTGAAGCCGTCTTCACCGATTCCCACTACTGTCAGCCAGGGCGACATCTATATTCCTCAAACGCGCTGTTCCGACGGGCAGGCTTTTCATGCCGTCGAACAAAGCAGGCATAATACCGCGCCTTTGCTTGCGAAGCGCCTTTCCCACATTCCCGGTCCTGCCCTTGAACGAACGCCCGATGTCCACCGCCTTACGCCCCTCGGCCTGCCCGGGGTTGCTGCGTATCGTCCAGGCACTGGACGGCGGTATTTGCCGGATCAAGTTGAATGGCGGTTCGATCAGCGCCGCTCAGGCCGAAGAGGTGGCCAGTGCCGCCGAGCGTTTCGCCGGCGGAGTGATCGAGGCAACCAACCGCGCCAATCTGCAAATTCGCGGCATTGGCCGTGAGCATGGGGCCTTGATCGACAGCCTCATGGCCAGCGGATTGGGACCGAGTACCGCCGCTGGTGACGATGTGCGCAATCTGATGCTCAGCCCGAGCGCCGGCATTGATCGGCAAATGCTGTGCGACACGCGTCCACTGGCCGAACAGATCCTGGACACACTTCAGCGCGACGAACGCTTTCACGACCTCAGTGCCAAGTTTGCCGTGCAACTCGATGGCGGCGAGGGCCTGGCGATGCTTGAGCATCCCCATGATCTGTGGCTGTCCGCCATGGAGAGAGAGGGCGAGACGGTTTTTGCCTTCGGTCTGGCCGGATGTCCTCTGGACCCGCCTGCGGGCTCGGTGCTGCAGGAACATGGCCATGGGTTGGTGGTCGCGGTGCTTGATCTGTTTCTTGAGTGGGCGCGTCCGGATCAGACACGCATGCGTCACCTGCTCGCCGAATGCTCACTCGACAGGTTTCTCGCGGTGTTGGCCGAACGGGTGCCATTGATGCCCGCTTCGAGTCGCCGACACGATGTCAGCCCGATTGCCCTGCACATCGGCGCTCATCCGCAACGCGAGGCTGAGCGTGTCTATGTTGGCACCGTGCCGCCCTTGGGTCGCCTCGACCCTGCCATGCTCAGAAGCGCTGCACAGCTTGCCCGTGAAAGGGGGGACGGCAGCCTGCGATTTACTCCCTGGCAAAGCCTGTTGTTGCCCGGCGTCCATGCCGACGATGCTCGCGACGTTATCCAGCGTCTTGAAATGGCGGGTTTGCGTTGTTCTGCTGATGACGCCTTGGCACACCTGATTGCCTGCACCGGCTCGGCCGGTTGCGGCAAAGGCCTGGCCGATACCAAGGGCGATGCCCGGCAACTGGCGGCGCTCATGCAACGCAACGGTCATGCACCGAATGTGCACTTATCGGGTTGCCCGCGCTCGTGCGCTGCCGCGCACATCGCGCCTATTACCTTGCTGGCCGTCTCAGCCGGTCACTACGAACTCTATTTTCGCGATGCAGCGCAGCCCGGTTTCGGCACCCTGCACGCACGCAACCTTACTATTGAAGCGGTCGCGGCCTTGCTCGACGCCCGCTCACGGAGCCCCCTTGATGCTTGATTACATCCGCGACGGTCAGGAGATCTATCGCAACTCCTTCGCGATCATTCGCGCCGAGGCCAACCTCGGGCGAATCCCGGCCGATCTGGAAAAACTCGCTGTTCGGGTGATTCACGCCTGCGGCATGGTCGACGCCATCGACGGCTTGCAGTTTTCCGAAGGTGCGGGCAAGGCCGGGCGCGATGCGTTGGCGGCCGGTGCGCCGATTCTGTGCGATGCGCGAATGGTGTCCGAAGGCATCACCCGCGCGCGGTTACCGGCCAACAACCCGGTCATCTGCACCCTGCGCGATGAGAGTGTTCCTACGCTTGCCCGCGAATTGGGCAACACCCGTTCCGCCGCCGCGCTGGAACTGTGGCGTCCGCATCTGGAAGGCAGCGTGGTGGTGATCGGCAATGCACCTACGGCTCTGTTCTATTTGTTGGAAATGCTCGATGCCGGCGCACCGAAACCGGCGCTGATTCTCGGCTTCCCGGTGGGTTTTGTCGGTGCCGCCGAATCCAAGGCGATGCTCGCGGCGGACAGCCGTGGTGTGCCTTTTGTCATCATGCAAGGTCGCCTGGGCGGTAGCGCCATGGCCGCCGCTGCCGTCAATGCCCTCGCCACGGAGATCGAATGATGCAACAACCTGGACGTTTGATCGGCCTTGGCGTCGGCCCGGGTGATCCGGAACTGATTACCGTCAAAGCCTTGCGCCTGTTGCGTGAATCGCCAGTGGTGGCGTACTTCGTCGCCAAGGGAAAGAAGGGTAATGCTTTTGGCATCATCGAGGCGCATCTGCAGGATGCACAGACCTTGCTGCCGCTGGTTTACCCGGTCACCACCGAGGCATTGCCGGCGCCGCTGTCCTACGAGCAAGTGATCAGTGATTTCTACGATGCCGCCGGCGAACAACTGGCCACGCATCTGGACGCGGGGCGCGACGTCGCCGTGATCTGCGAAGGCGATCCGTTCTTCTACGGTTCCTACATGTATCTGCACGACCGGCTCGCCGAGCGTTATCAGGCTGAAGTGGTGCCAGGTGTCTGCTCGATGCTCGGGGGTGCTTCGGTACTCGGTGCGCCGCTGGTGTATCGCAATCAGAGCCTGTCGGTGTTGTCCGGCGTGCTGTCCCATGACGAACTCAAGCGCCGCTTGGCCGATGCCGATGCCGCCGTGATCATGAAGCTGGGACGCAACTTTCCCAAGGTTCGCCAGGTACTGGAAGAACTCGGGTTGGCCGAGCGAGCGCTGTACGTCGAGCGCGCGACCATGGCCAACCAGAAAATCGTGCAGCTGGATCAGGTCGAGCCGATGTCCTCGCCGTATTTCTCGCTGATCATCGTTCCCGGCGAAAGGTGGCAAGGCTGATGACTCGTCCAGTTCCGGCGATTGTCATTCTCGGCAATGGCAGCCTCGCCACCGCACGCAATATTCAAAAACGCTATCCCGGCGCGCTGATCCACGGCCTGGTCGAGCGCGTTGATGGCGCGGACCGTGTCTACCACGAGTTCGGCGCGACTCTGCGCGAGCTTTATCAGCAGGGCACGCCGATCATCGCCCTGTGCGCCGCCGGTATCGTGATCCGCACACTGGCGCCTCTGCTGCTGGAAAAAGGCGTGGAGCCTCCAGTGTTGGCCGTGGCTGAAGACGGCAGCGCGGTGGTGCCGTTGCTCGGCGGGCTTGGCGGCGTGAATGTGATGGCGCGGGAGATCGCCGCACATCTCGATGTTGCGCCGGCCATTACCACCAGCGGTGAGCTGCGTTTTGGCACTTGCCTGCTCAATCCGCCAAGCGGCTATGCGTTGGCTGATCTGGAGCAGGGCAAGCGTTTTGTTTCCGACTTGCTGGCCGGTGAAACGGTACGCATCGAAGGATCGGCACCGTGGCTGGCGCAAGCGCAATTACCTGAGGATGCCCAGGCGCGGCTGGCGGTGCATGTCAGCCCTGCCGAACGCACGCCGGCGGCCAACGAATTGTTGATCTATCCACGCAGTGTGTTGGTGGCGGTCAGTGCAGGTGTTGCAGATGTGGCGAGTGCGGTCCGCGCGGCGTTGCATCAGGCCGGTATCGCTGTGCAATCGCTGGCTTGCCTGTTGGCGGTCGATACCGAAATGGCCAGCACGGCGCTGCGTGAAGCAGCGCTAGAGTTGGGTGTGCCATTGCGATTTGCCAATGCTGAAATGGATATTGTTGAGCTGGCCCGCAATGCTGTAGGGCAACCTGTATCCATACGGGGTGACGGCACCGTTGCCATTGCGGTCGCCGAACAGCCGCTGGACCCGTTTCAGATCGGCCGTGCGCGGGGACGTCTGGCTGTGATCGGTCTGGGGCCGGGCGCTGCCGAACTGATGGTGCCTGCGGTGAAATCCGAACTGGCTCGCGCCAATGATGTGCTGGGGTATGAAACTTACGTGCGCATGGCCGGACCCTTCCGCGACGATCAGGTGCTGCATTGCACCGACAACCGTGAAGAGATGCAGCGTGCACGCCATGCATTTGAGCTGGCGGCGCAAGGGCGGTCGGTGGTGGTGGTGTCCTCGGGCGATCCGGGGGTTTTCGCCATGGCTGCCGCCGTACTCGAAGCGCTGCATGAGTCCACCGATGCGGCGTGGCACAACGTTGATCTGGAAATCCTGCCAGGGGTCTCCGCGTCACTGGCGACGGCTGCCCAGGCCGGTGCGCCGTTGGGGCATGACTTCTGCGTGCTGTCGCTGTCGGACAACCTCAAGCCCTGGTCGATCATCGAGCAGCGGTTGGATCTGGCGGCTCAAGCCGACCTGGCCCTGGCGTTCTACAATCCGATCTCGCGTTCACGTCCATGGCAACTTGGGCAGGCGCTTGAAATTGTTGCCCGTCACCGCGAGCCTCAGACACCGGTCGTGTTAGGGCGGGACATCGGTCGGCCGGGCCAGACCTTGCGCGTTACCACGCTCGGCCAATTGACTCCCGATCAAGTCGATATGCGCACCATGGTGCTGATCGGCTCCTCCACGACCTGCGTGTTTCCTCGTGTCGAGGGCGGAGAATGGGTATATACCCCGCGCTGGTACGGCAACAAACCGGGTGGTTGAGTTATATCGGCCTCGTACCGAGGCCGCTCTTATCTATAAAAATTGATCATCTCTATTTTTTGGAGAGGTTTTTGGTTGTGTCTGATTTTTGGTAATTAATAGTATAAGTTGCTGTCGAAGGTTCAATTGAAAGTTGGGCTTGCATGTTTTAGTTTGGTTTGCCGCATGGAGCGGTGAACTGTTAACTAAGGAGCTTTGCTATGTATTACCCAGTTGCCAATGGTTCGACGGACTTGCCCTTTGATTCACTAATACAGGACACCTATTTTGAACGGATTGAGGCCCAGTTGGCCGAAACTCCGTCTCGTTCGCGTGCCAGAAGTTTCAGTGCAGCCCTTGATGTTGCTCCCCCTCACCCGACGCAAGAACACAGTGCTTCCGTTGTCGGTCCATCCCTTGTGGTGTTCGATGAGCGTCTTTCCGGGGATGACAAGCAAGATGCACTCGATAGCCAGGCCTTTGCTGAAGCAGTCGTGCGCAAACTGCCTGCCGGCAGCTCGCAGGAACAGCGTTACAACGCCTATAACGAAGCGTTGACCGCTATTGGCTGGGTGACCGAAAGCTATACGCGCAAAAAATACGATTCTAAAACACTGACGCTGACCATGAATGAAGCGCTGCTTCAGGTACTACAGACCGTCATCGGTGCCGGGTCCGGTAATGTGTTGAGTCTGGTGACCAGTGGTTTCGAAAAGCTCAAAGGCGACAAGGCAGCCCTCAAAATTGTCGACTCGGGAAGCAAGAACAGCCAGGTCGTCAGCTTTAAAGCGGTTCCCTGCATCGTTACTCCAGATGGCGGTATGGCGATGGTCATGGGCGGGTTGGACGTCTACAGCACGCACTACGACGGTGATTTTTTGTTCTTTACTTTCAATACTCAAGGTGTGCATCTTTTTCAAGCTGCGGGGATTCGGAAGTTTAACCGGCGCGCTTTCGATCGCAAACGTCAGCAGGTTTACAGTTATATCGATCAGTTTGGTGATGAGTTGTTCAAGAAGTTGGTCGGCTGATCTGGCGACAAAAAATATTAGATGCTGTTTGTCGACTGCTGGAGTTTGCGTTGCGAGGTGTTTATATGCCGGCTTTTACAGATGCTGTTGTCGTGGGAGGCTGCCTGCTGTCTTTCGCCCCAGCGGTGAATTTTCGGGACCAACAGGATATAGAGGACTGTCTGTTATATGCCGAGCTGGCGGCAAACGATAAGTACCCAGGGCAAGTGTCGAAGAAAGTCTGGTTCGATTACTATCAGGGGCGATTGTTGAAGGCCGGTTTCACTCTGAAAACCATTGTCCCCACCGAACCGTTCCGGGTGTCGGATGTTCGCCAATTGCTGAACGTCGGCCTTACCGTGATTGGTCGCGTGGGCTCTGAACGGCTGAGGCAGATTGTTGTAGATACCTACAGAGCCTTGAAGCTGGACGAATTCGCATGGGAGTTTTTCCGCGGTAACGTAGCGCAAGGCGGTATGGGCATCCTCAAGTGCGCGCCTTGCGAGCGCCTCGAATCGGGTGAAACGATTGTCTGCCTTTTTGGCATGCGCTGCAGCACCACGGTGATTGAGCAGGACTTCTTTTTCTGGAGTGAGTATGACCAAGAGGTGCTGATTATCCCGGATGGTGGTGTCTATGCCTTCAATCGCGAGGCATTCGAGAATTACCGTGTGCGGGTGCACGAGAAGATCGATGCTTATTCCGACAGGCTCCTCGTGCGCAAGCTCAAGCGCTGATCATTGCCCGGGCAACAAAAAAGGCCTTGTCTCAACGACAAGGCCTTTTTTGTTGCAGTTGCATTCCGATCTGTCAGGGCACCAGATAACCCCGGACGCCGGTAAAGATAATCTGCGCTGCCAACGCACACACGAACAACCCCATCAACCGGCTGACGATCTGCAGCCCTTGATCGCCGAGAATGCGTTCGATGCGGTTGGACAGGTACAGCACAACGCCGACAGTAAAGCTGGCCAGGGCGATACTGATAATGGCCATGAGTTTGTCGTCCCAGTGCGGCTGGCTCACGCCCATCACCAACAGGGCACCGATGGTGCCGGGGCCGACCGTCAGCGGGATGGTCAGTGGAACGATGGTCACGTCCTGCTGCACGTTGTCGGTCTGCACCGCCGACTTGCCCTGAGCCATGCCCAGCGCCGAGATGAACAGCACGCTACCGGCGCCAATTCGGAACGCGTCAACGGTGATGCCGAAGACGTTGAAAATCACCCGGCCGAACAGGTACAACAAGATGCTGGAGACCAATGTGGCGATCGCCACTTTCCAGGCCAGTCGACGTTGTTCCTTGCGCGAGTAACCGCGGGTCAGGCTGATGAAGCAGGACAACACGAAGAATGGGCTGTAGAGCACCAGCATCTTCAGGTAAACGCTGAACAACACATGGAGCATGGTGCAGGCTCACTGGCGAAGGAAGTCGAGGGGAGTCTATCAGGCGTTGCGGGGTCTGTCGGCTCAGGATGTAGGTGTTGCCGTGCGGGTCTGGAGGTCACGTTGGGCAACCCAGTGTTCGATCAGTTCACGCAGCTGTGAGAGTTCGACCGGCTTGGCCATATGCCCGTCCATGCCGGCCTGGCGCGCGCGCTCCTTATGCTCGGCGAGGATGTGAGCAGTCAACGCCACCACCGGGGTACGGATCCGTTGGTTGCCCACTTCCCATGCGCGCAATTGCTGGGTGGCCGAGAAACCGTCGAGGATCGGCATCTCGCAGTCCATCAGCACCAGATCGTAACGCTGGGCCTTCATTGCCTGCAGGGCTTCTTCACCATTGCTGGCGGTATCCGGTTGCAGGTTGAGTTTGCCCAGCATGCCGCGGATAACTTTGGTCGATATGCTGTTGTCTTCGGCCACCAGAATGCGGAAATCGCTGGGCACCTTGATCGGCATGGGCGTGCCGGATGGCAATTGCTGCATGACCGCGAGCCCCTTGTTGCGTTGGGTCAGCTCGTCGGCCAGGGTCGTTTTGAGGGTGTAGCCGGCCACCGGTTTGGCGAGTATGCGTTTGATCCCCGAGTTGCGCGCAATGATTTTGCTCGGTGCATTGCTGATGCCGGTGAGCATGATCAGCAGGATGTCGTGGTTCAGGCTCGGGTCTTCCTTGATCTTGGCGGCCAGTTGCATGCCGGTCATGCCGGGCATGTTCTGGTCCAGCAGGACCACGTCGAAATAGTCGCGCAAATGCGCTTTGGTGCGCAGCAGTGCCAGTGCCTCCTTGCCGGACGGAACGGCGCTGACGTTCAGACCCCAGGCGCTGCACTGCTGCACCAAAACCTTGCGACAGGTGTCATTGTCATCCACCACCAATACCCGTGCGCCTTGCAGCGGCCCATCAAGATCAGAGGTCGGGTGTTCGAGACGATCGGGGTCAAGCGGCAAGGTCAGCCACAGGGTGCTGCCCTGGTTGCTGCCACTCTTGATGCCGAACTCGCCCTGCATCAAGCGAATCAGCTGGCGGGCAATCACCAGCCCCAGATTGCCGCCCAGTCGGTTGGTCGAAAGGAAGTTTTTGCTGTGCAGTTCTGCATGCATCAGCGCATCGCGCTCTTCGGCGTCCATGGGTTCGCCGCTGTCCTGCACGGCGATGCGCAGACGCGGTTTGGCACTGCGTTCATCGAGCGCGACGACGATCAAGACTTCGCCTTCGTCGGTTTTCTTCAGGGCGTTTTCAAGCAGGCTCAACAGGGTCTGGCGCAGCCGTGTCGGGTCACCGCTGATGACCCGCGGTACTTGCGGCTGGATGAAACTGATCAACTCGACGTTCTGTTGTTCGGCCTTGGCGCGGAAGATGCTCAGGCAGTCTTCGATCAGCGCGTTGAGGTCGAACTGCACATCGTCGAGTTCGATTTGCCCGGATTCGAGTTTGGAGATGTCGAGGATTTCGTTGATCAACGTGAGCAGTTCGTTGCCGGCGCTATGGATGGTCTGCACATAATCACGTTGCTTGACCGAGAGTGGCGTACCCAGCAACAACTCGGTCATGCCCAGCACGCCATTCATCGGGGTACGGATCTCGTGGCTGATCTTTGCCAGGAATTCGGCCTTGGCGTTGATCTCTGCGTTGCTGGCCGCCAGATCGCGGCTGATGCTGAAGCGGTCTTCAGTGATCCGACGCTGGCGCTCACTCAAAGCAATGCTCATCAGCAGGCCGCTGATGCAGATGAACGCCAGAAGCGTGGTGATCAGACCATGGGGTTCGATCAGGGTCAGCCCCAGCAGGGCGGGGAGAATGATCAGCGTACCGAGGTTGAACACCACCATGGCTGCCACGAACAACCGTGCCGGGCGATAACCTTTCTGCCAGTGAAACGCGCTGACGAACAACATGCTCAGGCCTGCCAGCGCAACCAGACCGTAGGTAATGATATTCAACGGCAGCGTGTTGACGAACAGCAGTAACAGACCGCCTATCGTGATGAGCAGGATGTCACCCAGTAACAGCTTGTTCAGTGGGTGTGAGCCAAGGGGAGCGAAGAAGCGATAGGCGAACATCAGGCCGCAGGGGGCTGTCAGTAACAAGGCGAGGTAAGCACCGGGCGTCTGCACGGCTTGCCAGTTTGGCAGCCAGGTGCCCGCCAGATTCAGCAACAGCACCAGGCTGAGCATCAACAAGGCTTCGCATGCCGCCAGCCAGAGGCTACTGCGCGAGCGGGTGTAGGCGTAACGGATGAGGTTGTGCAGGATCAGCATGCCGATGCAGCCCAACAGCAAACCATAGATCAGCGTCTGGTTCTGACTGGCTGCGGTAATGATCGCCGATTGCAGGGTTACATAGGGTCGCAGCTGGTGTTCGGAGACCAGTCGCAGGTAAACGTCCAGGGGGTTGTCGCTTTGCGGCAACGGCAGCATGAAGTCGCTGCTGGGCAGTGGCCGGTCAGCCTGTGGCTGCTTATTGCCCGTGTTCGATTGATCGATCAGCTTGTCGCCGTCCAGCACATACATATTGAGTTGCTGCAGGTCGGGCGCGAACACTCGCAGCAATTGTTCGTGGTTGCCGGGTGCAAGGCGAAAACGTAGCCAGAGCGCACCGTCGGGCCCGGCGGCGGTGAGGCGGTCGAGTTCGATAGGGCTGAATTGATTGGTGTAGCGGGGGGAGCGGATGTCGCTCAGTTGCAGGTCGCCCTGTTCGTCGAGCAATACCGCCCAGCCACTGCCTTGCGCGGCCTGGGCCGGGAGCATGCAGAGCAAAGTCAGCAGAGTGACGGTGAAACCTATGGCAATCCTGAGCCAGCGCACGGCGAAATCCCTTCGTAGGTTGATGCCAGAGTATAACTATGCGCGGCGCCGGAATAGTCAGGCAAGGGCCTAAAGCCCCTGCCTGGCTGAAAGGGTAGCTTATTCCTGATTTTCGCCACGCTCGCGGGCAATGGCACGGTAGCCAATGTCCTTGCGATAGAAACAGCCCGCCCAATCAATACTGGCCGCCAGTTTGTACGCCTGCTGTTGAGCTGCATCGACGCTGGCGCCCATGGCGGTGGCGCAAAGCACCCGACCACCGGCCGTCACGACCTGACCGTCCTTCAATGCAGTGCCGGCGTGGAAGACTTTGCCTTCCTGTGCCGCCGCTGCATCCAGGCCCTTGATGGCCGCGCCCTTGGCGTAGTCACCAGGATAGCCGCCCGCGGCCAGTACGATGCCTACGCTCGGACGTGGATCCCATTGTGCCTCGACCTTGTCCAGCGCCTGTGCCAGGGCCGCTTCGACCAGCAGCACCAGGCTCGATTGCAGGCGCAGCATGACCGGTTGGGTCTCAGGGTCGCCGAAACGGCAGTTGAATTCGATAACTTTTGGGTTACCAGCCTTGTCAATCATCAGGCCCGCATACAGGAAACCAGTGTAGACGTTTCCTTCCTCGGCCATGCCGCGAACCGTCGGCCAGATCACCAGGTCCATGACACGCTTGTGCACTTCACTGGTCACTACCGGAGCAGGGGAGTAGGCCCCCATGCCGCCGGTGTTCGGACCGGTATCGCCATCGCCGACACGTTTGTGGTCCTGGCTGGTGGCCATCGGCAGGACGTTCTTGCCATCGACCATGACGATGAAGCTGGCCTCTTCGCCGTCCAGGAACTCTTCGATCACCACACGCGAACCGGCGTCACCGAACGCATTGCCCGCCAGCATGTCACGCACCGCGTCTTCGGCTTCGGCCAGGGTCATGGCGACGATCACGCCTTTACCGGCGGCCAGGCCATCGGCCTTGATCACGATCGGTGCGCCTTTTTCACGCAGGTAAGCCAGGGCTGGCTCGATCTCGGTGAAGTTTTGGTAATCGGCGGTCGGGATCTTGTGGCGAGCCAGGAAATCCTTGGTGAACGCTTTCGAGCCTTCCAACTGAGCGGCGCCAGCGGTCGGACCGAAGCAATCCAGGCCACGGGAGCGGAACAGGTCAACGACGCCGGCGACCAGCGGTACTTCCGGGCCGACGATGGTCAGGGAAACGTTTTTCTCGGCGAAGTCCGCCAACTGCTCGAGGGCCAGCACGTCGATGGCGACGTTCTCGCACTTGGCTTCAATGGCAGTGCCGGCATTGCCGGGCGCCACGAACACCTTCTGCACGCGCGGATCCTGAGCCACTTTCCAGGCCAGGGCGTGTTCACGGCCACCGCTGCCAATGATCAAAACATTCATTTCAAAAACCTCGGATGACGCTAATTCTTGATAGCACCGCTGGGGTGCTCTTATGTGGGAGCGAGCCTGCTCGCGAAAGCGGTGTGTCAGTCACCTTGATTGTTGCTGACAGGTTGCATTTGCGAGCAGGCTCGCTCCCACAGTCGATCGTCTTATCAGTGACGGAAGTGGCGCATGCCGGTGAACACCATCGCGATGCCGGCTTCATCAGCCGCTGCAATCACTTCTGCATCACGCATCGAGCCGCCCGGCTGGATCACCGCGGTCACGCCTGCCTTGGCCGCATTGTCCAGGCCGTCGCGGAACGGGAAGAATGCATCGGAAGCCATTACCGAGCCTGCTACCTGCAAACCGGCGTGCTCAGCCTTGATCGCGGCAATGCGCGCGGAGTTCACACGGCTCATCTGGCCTGCGCCGACGCCGATGGTCTGGCGGTTCTTGGCGTAGACGATGGCGTTGGACTTCACGTACTTGGCGACTTTCCAGGCGAAGATCAGATCGTGGATTTCCTGCTCGGACGGTGCGCGCTTGGTCACGACTTTCAGGTCATCGGCACTGATCATGCCGATATCGCGGCTCTGCACCAGCAGGCCACCGTTGACGCGTTTGTAATCCCAGGCAGCGGCGCGATCCGCCGACCACTCACCGCAGGCCAGCAGGCGAACGTTGGCCTTGGCCGCCACGATTGCACGGGCTTCTTCGCTGACGCTTGGGGCGATGATCACTTCGACAAACTGACGCTCGACGATCGCCTTGGCGGTTTCAGCGTCCAGTTCGCGGTTGAAGGCAATGATGCCGCCGAATGCGGATTCGGTATCGGTGGCGTAGGCCAGGTCGTAGGCCTTGCGGATACCGCCCTCGGCATCCGGGCTCACGGCCACGCCGCATGGGTTGGCGTGCTTGACGATCACGCAGGCCGGCTTGACGAAACTCTTCACGCACTCCAGCGCGGCGTCGGTGTCGGCCACGTTGTTGTACGACAGCTCCTTGCCTTGCAGTTGGGTCGCGGTGGCGATGCCGACTTCAGCAGGCTTGGCTTCCACGTAGAACGCCGCGCTCTGGTGCGGGTTCTCGCCGTAGCGCATTTCCTGAGCCTTGATGAACTGGCTGTTGAAGGTGCGCGGGAATTCGCTGCGGCCTTCGGTGCTGAGCGTGTCAGCGGCTTGGTTCACGGTGCCCATGTAGTTGGCGATCATGCCGTCGTAGGCAGCGGTGTGTTCGAACGCCTTGAGCATCAGGTCGAAACGCTGAGCGTAGGTCAGGCCGCCGGCCTTGAGGTTTTCCAGGACGTTGGCGTAATCACCGGCATTGACCACGATGGCCACGTCTTTGTGGTTCTTGGCTGCCGAACGGACCATGGTCGGGCCGCCGATGTCGATGTTCTCGATCGCGGTCGGCAGGTCGCAGCCTGGCTTGTTAATGGTGGCTTCGAACGGGTAGAGGTTGACCGCTACCAGGTCGATCGGCTTGATGCCGTGCTCGCTCATGATGGCGTCGTCGATACCGCGACGACCGAGGATCCCGCCGTGGATTTTCGGGTGCAGGGTTTTCACCCTGCCATCCATCATTTCCGCGAAACCGGTGTAATCAGCGACTTCCACTGCGGCAACGCCGTTGTCCTGCAGCAGCTTGAACGTTCCGCCGGTGGAGAGGATCTCGACGCCCAGGGCTTCGAGCTCTTTGGCGAATTCGAGGATCCCGGTCTTGTCGGAAACGCTGATCAAGGCGCGGCGGATCGGCAGGCGGGTAGTCTGGTCGGTCATCTCAATTTCCATCAAAAGCAAAGGAGTCAGCAAAAAAGGCGACCGTTTTTACGCGGGCGCCTTTCTGGTTTGATTGAATGCTTACAGCAAATCGTACTGCTTGAGTTTCTTGCGCAGCGTGCCCCGGTTCAGTCCGAGCATCTCGCTGGCCTTGGTCTGGTTGCCCTTGACGTAGTTCATCACGCACTCGAGCAGGGGAGCCTCGACTTCGGAGAGCACCAGGTTGTACACATCCGTGACGGCAGCGCCTTCAAGGTGGGCGAAATAATTGTGCAGCGCTTTCTCGACACTCCCGCGAAGGGTCTGGCCTTCTTCGCTAGGGGTATTGAGGTGCTGTTTCAAATTCACGTTGTCGCTCACGGGTGTCGTTCCACTCACTAAAGTCTCGGTCATCATCGTCATGCGGCCACCCACTCTCCGTCCCCTGTCAGGCTCTTGTAACGTTCGGCGAAGAAGCCCTGAACGTTGGCGCATTGTGCTTCCGTATCTTCCAAACGATTGAAGTGGGCGCGAAACTCCCTGGCGCCCGGCAAGGTTGCGAGATACCAGCCCACATGCTTTCGAGCAATGCGTACGCCCATCACGTCTCCATAGAAGGCATGCAGCGCAGCCAGATGCTCTAGCAGAATGCGTTCCACCTCGATCAGTTCCAGCGCCGGGAGCTTCTCGCCGGTGCGCAGGAAATGGTCGATCTCGCGAAAAATCCATGGCCGCCCCTGGGCAGCCCGTCCAACCAACAGTCCATCGGCACCGGTCGCGTCGAGCACGTATCGGGCCTTCTCTGGCGAATCGATATCACCGTTGGCAAAGACCGGCATCGACACCGCCTGCTTGATCGCGGCGATGGTGTCGTACTCGGCCTCGCCGGTGTACAGGTCTGCCCGGGTGCGGCCATGGACCGCCAACGCCGTGATGCCGGCCTGCTCGGCGATCTTCGCCACCGCCAGCCCATTCTTGTTGTCCCGGTCCCAGCCGGTACGGATCTTCAGGGTAACCGGCACATCGACCGCAGCCACGACGGCCTGCAGGATCTCGGTTACCAGTGCTTCATCCTTCAACAGTGCGGAACCGGCAGCCTTGTTGCAGACCTTCTTCGCCGGACAGCCCATGTTGATATCGATAATCTGTGCGCCCAACTCGACGTTGGCCCGGGCCGCATCCGCCAGCATCTGCGCGTCGCCACCGGCGATCTGTACCGAGCGTGGCTCGGGATCGCCTTCGTGGATCATGCGCATCCGCGACTTGCGGGTGTTCCACAAACTCATGTCGCTGGTGACCATTTCCGAGACTACTAGCCCTGCGCCCAATCGTTTGCACAGCTGACGAAAGGGTTGGTCGGTGACACCCGCCATAGGGGCGAGAATCAAGCCGTTGTGTAATGTGTATGGACCGATGCGTACCGCCGACATAGGACTTCCCTGTTGTGGGGCCGGATCATGAGTTCGAAAAAGGGTTGGCATGATACCCGCTCTCGATGACTGGATAAAGGCTGAATTGAACAAAATCTGAACAGTTATTCTGTTATTGCCAGCGGTTTGGTCCGGGAGGCCAAAAGTCAGAGAGCCGTCGTTAATTGCGGATCAGTGAATCGTTTCACTCGGGCGAGTGGAAGCTCAGGCTGTAATTCACCGCCTTGGCGCCTGGGTCGAGAATATCCAGAGCGATATGGATCGGCGTTTGCGGAGGCATTTCCACCATGCCTTCGAGGTCGCCGCTGAGATATTCGCCGGGCTTGAAGCGACGACTGGCGATCAAATGGCCGTTGAGGTCGGCAAAGCGCAGCTCCAGCAGCGGGAACGGCTGGGAGAAGGGCGCGCGGTTGTAGATGATCGCATCGACTACCAGTGCGCCGGTGAATTCCGGATGGCTGCGCACCACCAGGTTGCTGCTTTTGATTTTCGCGATGTCGACCTTTGATGGCACGGTGCAACCGATTTGCGGGCACAGTTGCTGGAACCACGGGCGGTACTGGTCCTGGCGCGCCAGTTCGTCGAAGTGATAGGCGACGTACTGGCCGGCCAGCGCGCCAGCGCCAAGCAGGATCAACAGCAGCCAGAAGAACCGACGACCCCATGGCGAGCGGCGCTTTTGCCAGTCCAGCTGCAGCGGATCATCGGTCAGGTCCTGTAATACGTCGGCGCGAACGCCGGGTTCGTTGCGTTCGCGGCGTTTGCGAAGCGGTTCGATCGAGGGCCGGTCGTCGTCCCTTTCATCGGTTGCCGTCGCCGATAGGCGTTCATGATGAAGAGGAGCGTCCAGCGGATCATGCAGGCGAAGCTGTGGTGGCTGCGCTTCGTCGTCCAATTCCACCGGTTCCAGCGAGAGCGACGGCTCGGTGCGCGCGAGTAAGCCTGTTTCTATCAGCGGTTGCGCTGTATCCGAAGTTTCGAGATCGTCGAGCGTGTCGAGCTCATCAAGATCGTTGACCGCTTGTGCACGATCGGCCGCCGACTCACTGAACAGGCTGTCGGACGTCCAGGGTTCTTCGTCGTTTTCGACGCTGTCGCGGCGTGCACTGAGCGTGTCCTCGCGATGCCTGCCGAATTCGGTGGTCGGCTGGATTTCCCGCTGCTCGAGTCGGGCGAGTTCTTCATCAAGATCGAGGCTGTCCAGGTCCAGCTCGGCGGCGGTCCATTGCTTTTGGCTGATGGCTCGAGGCGCGGCGGGTGGCGGCGTTTCGGCGATGGTTGGCGCGACCGGAGCAACAGGCTCTTTGCCAGCTTGCTCAAGCAATTGCTTGGCAGCGTTGAACACCTGCAAACACGAGCCACAGCGAACGACACCACGTGCCACGCTCAACTGGGCATGGCTGACGCGGAAGCTGGTTTGACAATGCGGGCACTGGGTGACGAAGCTGTCGGTCATGCGGCGATCCGGTGTATGCAGGCGTACATTCTAGCGCCGACGGCCTGTAATGCGCACCCAGCCATCGCGATTGGCGATCGGGTCCAGATCGAAGTCCTTGGCATAGGCAGCGGCGACCTCTTCTCCTTGCTCGGCGAGGATGCCCGACAGCGCCAGACGACCGCCGGACTTGACCAGGCCGGACAGTTGCGGTGCCAGAGACACCAGCGGGCCGGCGAGAATGTTGGCCACCAGCACGTCGGCCTGAACCTGAGGCAGATCTTGCGGCAGATACAGCGGGAAGAGCTCTTCGGCAATGTTGTTGCGCCCGGCGTTGTCGCGGGAGGCTTCCAGCGCCTGCACATCGATGTCGGTGCCCACGGCTTCCTT
Organism: Pseudomonas sp. G(2018); assembly: GCF_005502415.1. Lineage (NCBI taxonomy): Bacteria > Pseudomonadati > Pseudomonadota > Gammaproteobacteria > Pseudomonadales > Pseudomonadaceae > Pseudomonas > Pseudomonas sp. G(2018). The sequence continues at coordinate 68,946 of NZ_SCOO01000026.1, forward strand.
GGCGCCCAGCAGCAGGGCGGCGATTGCCAGGATCCCCGAGCCGCAGCCGAAGTCCAGTACGTTGCAACCTTTCAGGTCCTGGCCGTCGAGCCATTCCAGGCACAGTGCGGTAGTCGGGTGGGTGCCGGTGCCGAACGCCAGCCCCGGGTCGAGCAGCAGGTTCACGGCGTCAGGCTCGGGGGCGGCGTGCCAGCTCGGTACAATCCACAGGCGCTGACCGAAACGCATTGGCTGGAAATTGTCCATCCAACTGCGTTCCCAGTCCTGATCTTCGATCACTTCGCTGTGATGTTCGGGCAGTGGGCTTCCGGTCAGCAGCTCAAGGTGGGCCAGGACCGGGCCTGGCTCGGTGCCACCTTCGAACAGGGCCAGCAGGTGCGTGTGCGACCACAGCGGCGTGGTGTTGAGCTCCGGCTCGAAGATCGGCTGATCTTCGGCGTCCATGAAGGTCACCGACACGGCGCCCACTTCAAGGAAAGCGTCTTCGTAGGTTTCGGCTTGTTCTGGGCTGATGGCGAGACGGACTTGCAGCCAAGGCATGGCGGGCACCTTTGAAAAATATTGATTGCAGCCTAGCGGGCTGCGAGAAGCGCGCAAGTTTACGCGAGCGCGGAGGTTTTGTGGGAGTGGCTTGACCTGCCTGTACCCTGTGGGAGCGAAATAGATGTTGTGAAATGTCCAGATACAACAAAGCCGCCCGAAGGCGGCTTTGTCATGTGCCGGTTGAAGCTTAGTGCTTCTCGCCAGCCAGCTTGTGCTCGAGGTAGTGAATGTTCACGCCCCCTTTGCAGAAGCCTTCGTCGCGGGTCAGGTCGCGGTGCAGCGGGATGTTGGTCTTGATCCCGTCGACCACGATTTCGTCCAGCGCATTGCGCATGCGCGCCATGGCTTCGTCACGGGTTGCGCCGTAGGTGATCAGCTTGCCGATCAACGAGTCGTAGTTCGGCGGAACGGCATAACCACTGTACAGGTGCGAGTCGACGCGAACGCCGTTGCCGCCTGGAGCGTGGAAATGCTTGACCGTGCCCGGGCTCGGCATGAAGGTTTTCGGGTCTTCGGCGTTGATCCGGCATTCCAGCGCGTGACCGCGGATGACCACGTCATCCTGGGTGAACGACAGTTTGTTGCCGGCGGCGATGCTGAGCATCTCCTTGACGATGTCGATGCCGGTGACCATTTCCGATACCGGGTGCTCTACCTGGACACGAGTGTTCATCTCGATGAAGTAGAAGCGGCCGTTCTCGTACAGGAACTCGAAAGTGCCTGCACCACGGTAACCGATGTCGATGCACGCCTTGACGCAGCGGGCGAGGACTTCCTCACGCGCGTTCTCATCGATGCCCGGTGCCGGCGCTTCTTCGAGTACCTTCTGGTGACGACGCTGCAGCGAGCAGTCGCGGTCGCCCAGGTGCACGGCGTTGCCCTGGCCGTCGGAAAGTACCTGGACTTCCACGTGACGCGGGTTGGTCAGGAATTTCTCCAGATAGACCATCGGGTTGCCGAACGCTGCGCCCGCTTCGGAACGGGTCAGTTTCGCCGAGGAAATCAGGTCTTCTTCCTTGAGCACGACGCGCATGCCGCGACCACCGCCGCCGCCAGCGGCCTTGATGATCACCGGATAACCGACTTCACGACCAATGCGCAGAGCGGTTTCTTCGTCTTCCGGCAGCGGGCCGTCGGAACCTGGAACGGTCGGTACGCCAGCGGCGATCATCGCGTGCTTGGCCGAAACCTTGTCGCCCATCAGGCGGATGGTTTCAGCTTTCGGTCCGATGAAGGCGAAGCCGGAGTTCTCGACCTGTTCGGCGAAGTCGGCGTTTTCCGCGAGGAAACCGTAGCCTGGGTGAATGGCGGTGGCGCCGGTCACTTCGGCCGCGGCGATGATTGCCGGGATGTGCAGGTAGGAGTGGGCGGCCGATGCCGGACCGATGCAGACGGATTCGTCTGCCAGGCCCAGGTGCATCAGTTCCTTGTCAGCCTTGGAATAAACGGCGACGGTCTTGATGCCCATCTCTTTGCAGGCGCGCAGAATCCGCAGTGCGATCTCACCGCGGTTGGCGATCAGAACTTTTTCCAACTTCGCAGTCATCAAAGGCTCTCCGCGGTTCAAACGATGGTGAACAGCGGTTGGTCGTACTCAACCGGCTGGCCGTCTTCGACGAGGATGGATTCGATCACACCGCTGGATTCAGCTTCGATGTGGTTCATCATCTTCATGGCTTCAACGATGCACAGGGTGTCGCCTTTTTTCACGGTCTGGCCGACTTCAACGAAGGACGGCGAGGTTGGCGAAGACTTGCGATAGAACGTACCGACCATCGGCGAACGGGCAACGGCGCCGTTCAATGCTGGTGCGGCCGGAGCAGCGGGGGCTGCAGCGGCAGCCGGAGCGGCGGCAGCGACAGGCGCGGCAGCTGGAGCAGGCATTGGAGCCGGTGCGTAGTACTGCTGAGCCGGTGTCTTGCTATGACGGCTGATGCGTACGGACTCTTCGCCTTCCTTGATCTCGAGCTCGTCGATGCCGGACTCTTCCAGCAATTCGATCAGTTTCTTAACTTTACGGATATCCATGAATCATCAACTCCCAAGGGTCGGTCAGGGGCGTTTAACGCTTGTTGTTCAAGCTGTTGCCGGTCTTTCAAGCTGCTCTAGGGCGGCCTCCAGGGCCAGTCGATAACCGCTGGCGCCAAGGCCGCAGATCACTCCCACCGCTACGTCGGAGAAGTAAGAGTGATGGCGGAAAGGTTCGCGTTTGTGCACGTTAGACAAATGCACTTCGATGAATGGGATGCTCACCGCCAGCAGCGCGTCACGTAATGCGACACTTGTATGTGTAAAAGCTGCTGGGTTGATCAGAATGAAGTCCACACCTTCGCTACTGGCAGCGTGGATGCGGTCGATCAATTCGTACTCGGCGTTGCTTTGCAGGTGCAGCAAATGGTGGCCGGCTTCACGGGCGCGGCGTTCCAGGTCCTGGTTGATCTGCGCCAGTGTCGTGGCGCCGTAGGTGCCCGGTTCACGGGTGCCAAGCATGTTCAGGTTGGGTCCATGCAGAACCAGTAGCGTCGCCATCGGCTGTTCCTTTGTTATCCAAGTGCAAATGTCAGAACCCGGCGACTATGCCGCAAAGCCTTTGTGACTGTCCAGTTCTCTGCAAAAGCCAGCACGATGTCCGATGTTTGCGCGAGATATATGACTGCTTGATTAATTCCGGTCATTCGCCCTGGCGACACGTTCGGCGAAGTCCGCGGCACTGATCTCGCCGATCACCCGCACATCGGCGCGTTCGGCCCCGTCTCTGCCGAAAAACATCAGTGCCGGGGGACCGAACAGCTGGTAGCGGTCGAGCAGCGTCCGTTGTTCGGCGTTGCTCGCGGTGATATCGAAGCGAATCAGTCGATAGCCCTTGAGGCGTTCGACGACGGTGGCGTCATTGAGTACTTCGTGTTCGATGACTTTGCAGCTGATGCACCAGTCCGCATACCAGTCGAGCAGCAGCGGAGTACCGGACGAACGGGCTTCGGCAAGTACACGGTCGAGATCCGCCGGCGTGCTGACGGTTTGCCAGGCGCTGGTGTTGGGCGCTTGCCCGGTAGCGACAACCGTGCGCGACGGGCCGATCGGGTTGAACGGATCGCTCTGGCCGCTGAACCCGCCATACCAGCAGGCCAGCGCATAAAACAGCAGGAACATGCCGAGCAATTGGCCCAGGCGCTTTCTCGGCGGTTTGTAGACGAATTCCAGCGCGCCCATGAACAAACCGACGCCCCCGGCGAGCAAACCGATCAGCAACAAGGTGATCTGGCCCGGTAAAACCCGACTGAGCAAGCCGATCGCCAATCCCAGCAACAACACGCCAATGGCGTTTTTCACGTAGATCAGCCAGGGTCCGCTTTTCGGCAGCCAGGCGGCCCCACCCGTGGCCACCAGCAGCAGCGGGGCGCCCATGCCGAGGCCGAGCATGAACAGTTTCAGGCCGCCGCCCAAGGCATCGCCGCTGGCGCTGATATACAGCAGTGCTCCGGCCAGAGGTGCCGAAACGCAGGGCGAAACCAGCAGGCTGGACACCACGCCCAACACGGCTGCACCCCACAGCGAACCGCCTTCTGTACGCCCGGCAATGCGGTCCAGTCGACTGCTGATCGCATGCGGCAACCTGAGTTCGAAGACACCAAACATCGCCAGGGCAAACAGTGCGAAAAACATCGCAAACGGCACCAGCACCCAGGCCGATTGCAATCGCGCCTGCAGATTGAGTTGCGCGCCGAACATCCCCATGAGTGCGCCGAGCAACGCGAAACAGACGGCCATTGGCAGCACGTAAGCCAGGGAAAGATTGAAACCGCGCCAGCCACCGACCTGGCCTCGCAACACCACGCCGGAAAGAATCGGCAGCATCGGCAGCACGCACGGCGTAAAGGTCAGGCCCAGGCCTGCAAGGAAGAACAGCGCCAGTTCACGCCAACTCCAATCGTGGGTAGTCGTTGTACCGCTGCCATCGATGCTCAAACGTTCGGTTTCGGGTGGATAGCACAGGCCTTTGTCGGCGCACCCCTGATAAGTCACGGCGAGCGTGAATGCCCGTTGATCGGTGCGCGGCAGTTCGACATCGAGAATGCCGCGGTAGACCTCGACATCGCCGAAGTACTCGTCGTGTTTCTGTTCGCCCTTGGGCAATTGCGCCGGACCGAGGGACACATCGACCGGGTCGGCGCGAAACTGGAAGCGATGTCGGTAGAGGTAATAACCCTCGGTGGCGACGAAGCGCAGTTTGATCGATTGCGGGGTGCTTTCTACCAGGCTCAACTGAAAGGCTTCGCGCACCGGCAGGAAGTCGGCGCTGTTGTTGATCGAGCCCAGGGTGGAGCTGGGACGACTCTCCAGCAACCCGCCGGCGGCGGCCGGCAGGGCGAGTACTAAAAGCAGCAGGCAAAGCAAACGGCGCATGACGGTCTCGCGTATCGGGGTTGGGGGCATGATAGCGGACGGTAGCGTGGAGTGCAGGGTGGTGAGATTTGCGGTGATTGTTCTGACGCTTTCGCGAGCAGGCTCGCTCCCACATTTGATTTGCGTCGAACACAGAACCAATGTGGGAGCCAGATCAGACGCGGAATGCCTGAACGGCTGTATGCAGTCGCCCACCCAACACCAAAAGGTTTTCCCCCTGCTCACGCCCTTCGCCGATACGCAGCAAGTTATCCCCACCCAATTGATGAATCCGCTCGCTGTGATCGCGAATCTCGCTCACGGCGCCGCTCTGTTGGGCGGTGACATCGGCGATGCGTACGGCGGTGTCGGAAATGGTCTGGATTGCCCCGACGATTTTATCAAGCGCCCCGTCGGCCGCCTGGGCCTGGTTGGCTGTGGCTTCGGCGTGCTCGACCTGGGCGCGCATGCCTTCGACCGATTGCCGTGCCGCGGATTGCAGGCCGGCAATCAAGGTCTGGATCTCGGCCGTAGCGCCGGCGGTGCGTTGTGCCAGTGAGCGGACTTCTTCGGCCACCACGGCAAAACCGCGGCCCATTTCCCCGGCCCGTGCCGCTTCAATGGCCGCGTTCAGCGCCAGCAGGTTGGTCTGGTCGGCAATCGAGCGGATCACCGTCAGCACGCCGCCGATGGTCGCGGACTCTTCGGCCAGATGCTCGATCATCTGCGCATTGCCTTGCACTTCACCCACCAGCGCATGCAGGCCGGTGAGGCTTAAACCTATGACTTTCTGCCCGTGTTCCACCGCCAGTCCGGCATGGCGGCTGGCGTCGGCGGCCTGGCTGGCATCGCCGGCGACTTGCTGGATGGTCGCTTCCAGTTCGCCGAGGGAGTCGCGGATCAACGCCGTATCACCGGCCTGATGTTCGGCGCCGCTGTGCAGGTCATTGCTCAGCTCGGCCAGGGTGCGGCTGCTGCCTGCGACCTGCTCGGCGTTGCGGCGAATCGTTCCCACCAGATCCACCAGATAGGCGCGCAAGCGATTGAGCGATGCTTCAATGTCATGCAGTTCGCGGTTGGTCTTGCCCAGCTGGATATCCTGGCTGAAGTCGCCCTCGGCCCAGGTCGAGAGCGCGGGTGCGAGGTTGGTCAGCGTGCGGGCCAGGCGCCGTTGGAGGGTGTCGATGAGCAAGGCGATCAGCAGGATCAGGGCGATCATCACCCCTTGCATCAGTCGCACTTCACCCTGGATCTGCCCGTGCTGGGCGCGCACCACCGGTTCCAGGCCGGCAATCGCCTGTTGTACGTCGGCGATTTTCAGGTGGGTCGCGGCACTGAGGTCGGCGCGTTTCTGGATTTGATCACGGGTGCGTGCCAGCTCCGCCGGGTAGCGGCTGAGCAGGCTGTTGAGCTCACGCTTGAAACCGACGCCGGCATCTTCGGCGACGGCTTGTTCAGTGTTCTCCAGGCCCATCATCGCGGCGAAATCATCGGTGTTCGATTCACTGCTGACCGCCACGCCGAGCAGCGGCAGGGCGTCGAGTTGTCCGGCCTGGGTGCGGATGTTGCTGACTTCGCGCTCGACATCGGCGGCCAGTTCACTGCGACCGCTGCTGACCAGTTTGTCCCGGGCCAGCGACAGTTTGCCCAGATGCTGGGAGGCGGCGAGCAGGGGTGTCAGATAGGCCGCATTGCCGCTGGCGTACCGGCTGAGTTGATCCAGGCTGGCGCCCAGTTCGCGTTCGGCTTGCAACAGCAGAGCCTGCGGGTCGCCCGCGAGTTTGCCGGCGGCCAGCAAGTCGGTTTTGCTGAACTCGTTCAGATTCGACAGGCTTGGGCGCAGCGTTTCGGCCAATGCCGGTGGCAATTCCCCGAGTTCCTTTTGCAGGTTGTCGATGGCCTGGCCGGCGCTGCTCAAACGCAGGGCATCGCCGCTGGCGAGGTAGTCCTCGATGTTGCGCGCCACTTCATTTTGGAACTGCTGGGATAAACCCAGGTAACGCTCCATTAATAGATAGGGGCGCTCCAGGGCTTTTTGCGACCACCAGAGCGTGGCGCCAAGGGCCACGCACACGGCGACTAAAAGGAGGGTGTTGAGATTGGTCAGCAGCTTCAGGCGCATCGCGGGACTACCAACGGAAGAATGGTAAGCGCCTGAAGTTATTGCGTTTCTGTTACAGGGTTATGACGGAAGCGCTCGATTGAGATGAAAAAGTGGCACTTTGCTTTGACGCCCTTGCGGCTTGAACACGGTTGCGTCCGGCACCTTTCGCACGATACAGCGCCTCGTCCGCCTGATTGGCCATCAGCAGCCCGTCGGAGTCCTCGCACAGCTCGACCACCCCGGCGCTGAAAGTGCACCACAGATCCTGCGGTTGAGCTGGATAGTGGATTTCGGCAAAGCGCTGGCGGATTTCATCCAGTACTTTCCAGGCTGATTCGAGGTCGGTGTCGGGCATGACGATGGCGAACTCTTCGCCGCCGTATCGGCCGATGAAGTCGGTCTTGCGCAGCCGCTGTTTGAGGAACAGCGCCAGGCTCTTGATCACCCGGTCGCCCATGGGGTGGCCGTGGCTGTCGTTGACTCGTTTGAAATGGTCGATGTCCAGCATGGCAAAGCTCAGCGGCTTGTTCTCGCGACGGGCGCGGAACGAGCAGTCTTCGAGCAATTGCAAAATATGGGTGTGGTTGTACAAGCCGGTGAGGCTGTCGCGGACCATCCGCGCTTTCAGATTGCGTGCTCGTGCCGCGCGGTTGCGCACGGTGGTGATCAGGTGCCGGGGCTTGATCGGTTTGGTCAGGAAGTCGTCGCCACCCTCGCTCATGGCGTCGAGTTGCTTGTCCAGATCGTCCTCGGCCGACAGGTAAATGATCGGCACGCTGACATAACGGTCGTTGTGGCGGATCACCTTGGCCAGTTCAGTTCCGGTGCAGGCCGGCATGTACATGTCGAGGATGATCAGATCCGGCTGAAAATCCGCCAGTTCGGCCATCGCCTGAATCGGCTCGATCAAGGTCCGGGTGACGATCCCCGCACTGTTGAGCAGGCGCTCGGTGTGCAAGGCCTGGGCACGGGAATCGTCGATGATCAGCACTTTATAAGGTTCGTATTGGGCGACGCAGGTCAGGACTTCGATTTTCTCCAGCAGGCTCGAAGCTTCGAGGGTGCCGGTGAGGAACTCCTGGCCGCCGGCGCGCACCGCGGCCAGGCGGGTCGGGGTGTCGGTTTCGTGCAGGCTGAAGAACAATAGCGGCAAGCAATGATCGAGACCTTCCTGGGCTTCGGCGGCCAGTTTCAGGCCGACGCCGGGGCCACTGAAGTCCACGTCCATGACAATGGCTGCCGGCAGGCGCTCGACCATCGAGGAGCGGAACGCCGACACGCTGTCCAGGGATTGGGCGCTGAGCCCGAAGAATTCCAGTTGCTTGGCCAGGCGTTCGGCACGGTCGTGATCCTGCAGCATCACATAGATCGGCTTGCGCAGGGGCGGCAGGAACGTTTGATCGAGTTGATCGCCATGGCGCAAACCGGTGCGCGACAGGCGCTGCATCAAGCGGTTGAGGTCGGTGATCAAACCGCTGCTCAGGCGTCCGCGATTGGCGTCGACAGCCTCCAGCGACTGGCCGATATGACGTGCCAGCTGGATGTGTTCCGGCTGTTCGAAACGTTCGGCGAACCGCAATAGGCGCAGGTTGGCTTCACTCAGTTCCGACAGATCGTTGGTGGACCACTCGCTGCGTTGCAGGCGCTGCCATATCTCAAGTATCTGACGTGCCTGATGAATGACCCGCTGGGCAAAGTGATGCTTGAGGCGCTCGCGGCTGGGATCTTCTGGCTCGGTCATATCCTGACTACTAGTTAGGGTGCACGCTGAGGTCGACTGGTGGCTCTATGCTAGCACCTCTTTTCAATTGCATGAGTGTTGTACGTCAATAATCTGCAACGCAGACGCATTCAGTTTGTGACTGGCGGGTCTTTAATCGGATGTAGATTTTTGTGAAAGGCCCGTTAAACGGGGGGGGTTAGGGGGTTTCCTGCCTACCGATCAAATTCTTTCGAGGGAGTCAGGAGCTTGCTCCGTCAGGTTTTTTTTGATTTTTTTCGGGTCAAATCGAAGACGAATTTCAGATGTCGGTAGCTAAGGGATTCCCCTAGGGGCTATTTTCCGATTCAGACAAAAAACACTGTTTGATCAGCCGCTTCTGATGCTGAATGCGCAAGAGGGCCCGTTTTTCATACCCGTCAGGCGGCTAATTTCCGGCATGAACCCAACGGCGGGTGCCGGGCCGAGGCACGTTGTTGTATGGTTGTGGTCGAACCGATGAACCCAAGAGATTGAAAGGATATCGCCATGCTGGACTGGAAGAACCGCGCCGGTAGCGCGCCTGAACGTGCCGCTGAACCGAAATCGGCTACCCGCAGTTACCTGGGCGGCCTGTTGTTCAGCCGGGCGCTGGCCACGCTGATCGGCCTCTATCTGTTGGTGGCGATCGCTCTGGGTTGGTACTGGAGTCACGAACCCGCGTTGTTTCCGGTGCAGCAGACAGCGCAAATGGCCGCCGAAAAGGAAGGCAAACAGATGGTGGTCGGCTACACCACCGTGGAAACCCTCAAGACCGTTGCCGGTACTTTGCTGACCAAGCAGGGTGGCTACATTTCCAACGATCGCTTCCCGCCAGGCCTGTGGATGGACAACATGCCAAGCTGGGAATATGGCGTGCTGGTGCAGGTGCGTGATCTGAGCCGCGCACTGCGCAAAGACTTCGCCCGTTCGCAGTCGCAGTCCGCCGAGGACGCCGATCTGGCCAAGGCCGAACCACGTTTCAACTTCGACAACAAGAGCTGGGTGTTGCCGTCCAGTGAGTCCGAGTATCAGGAAGGCATCAGTTCCCTGAGCCGCTATCAGGCGCGCCTTTCCGATCCGAACCAGAAGAGCGCGCTGTTCTATGCCCGCGCTGACAACCTGAACAACTGGCTGGGTGACGTCGGAACCCGCCTGGGCTCGTTGTCACAGCGACTGTCGGCCAGCGTTGGCCGGGTCAAATTGAATACGGCGTTGAAGACCGAAGTCGTGGCGCCGGGCGTGGCACCTCAGGTCGACGAAGAAATCGTCGAAACCCCATGGCTGCAGATCGACAATGTGTTCTATGAAGCACGCGGTCAGGCTTGGGCCTTGTCGCACCTGCTGCGCGCCATCGAAGTCGACTTCGCCGATGTGTTGGCCAAGAAGAACGCTACGGTCAGCGTGCGCCAGATCATTCGTGAACTGGAAGCGTCGCAGGAAACGCTGTGGAGCCCGATGATCCTCAACGGCAGCGGCTTCGGTGTGTTGGCCAACCACTCGCTGGTCATGGCCAATTACATTTCCCGGGCCAACGCGGCGGTGATCGACTTGCGTCAACTGCTGAATCAGGGCTGAGCCATGGTCGATAGCTCCATCGATAGCCTGCGCGAGGCCGCCCACCGGGCGGCGTCCGATGCCGAGCAAATAGCCTGGGTCGACGAGCAGGACAACCTGCTCGGCGCCCTGGTCCGTTCCGACCTGCGCGAGCGCGGGCTGATCGGGCGCGGTACCTACATTATGTTGTTCAACTCCGCCGGTGAACTCTGCGTGCACCGGCGTACCCTGAGCAAGGCTATCTATCCGGGATATTGGGACGTGGCGGCGGGCGGCATGGTCCTGGCCACTGAAACCTATGCCGAGTCGGCAGCCCGGGAGCTGGAAGAGGAACTGGGTGTGAGCGGGGTCGAGTTGATCGCCCATGATCATTTTTTCTTTGAAGACACCGGCAACCGTCTCTGGTGTTCGGCATTTTCGGCGGTGTGGGACGGTCCGTTGATCCTGCAACCGGAAGAGGTACTCGAAGCGCGCTTTTTGCCGATCGGGCAAGTGCTGCGGGAAATCGAGGAAAAGCCTTATTGCCCGGACTCTTTGGCGGCATTGAAACGCTATCTGAGGTCTCGCGAGGAAGACGTCGCAAAAGAGCTATAAATTGGCGCCGATTGGCTCTTAGCAATCGGCGTTTTTGCCGTTACACTGCGCGACCTTTTCAAACTGAACCGGTATTGCTTTTCTGTAGGAGCGAGCAAGCTTGCTCCTACAGGTGACCAACCGTTTCAGTAGCGCTGCCCCTGCCTGAGTGGGGCTTCGCGGTCGATGGCGCCTGCCCAGGTTGCCGCGACCAGTCTTTGTCCTCCCAAGAGGATTGCCGGTGGCCAAAAAAGCCGCATCCTTCGCCGCCCTTGGTGGCCTGGTATTTTCCACCGACGCAGGTCGTCATTGCCCGGAATGCAGTAAACCGGTGGATGCCTGCATCTGCAAACAGACCGTTATCCCGGCCGGCGACGGCATCGCTCGCGTGCGTCGCGAAAGCAAGGGCCGTGGCGGCAAGACGGTGACGACCATCACCGGCGTGCCGTTGGCCGAAGACGCGCTCAAGGAGCTGGCGACTACGCTGAAGAAGCGTTGTGGCACCGGTGGAGCGTTGAAAGACGGGGTCATTGAAATCCAGGGCGATCATGTCGAGCTACTCTTGGCCGAGTTGATCAAACACGGATTCAAGGCGAAGAAGTCCGGCGGCTAGCAGCCTCTGTGAAAACCACCTGCGGCTTGATCCGGTCCTGAATGTCTTCAAGACTGGCGTCGTCACCATGGTTTTCACAGAGCCTGTTCATGACCGGTTTCTAAACTCACTGCGGTCGGCGAGGTCTACCCCCTCGTTGACGAACCGTCATTTTCATTCTTTAGACTGCGCCGGCCTGAATCCAGGCGACGCACCATGACTTCTTTATAGGGGACTTCGATGTCCGTACGACGCACACGCAAAGACGATGGCAGCCAATGGACAGTTGCGGACAGCCGCAGTGTTTACGGGATCCGCCATTGGGGGGCCGGGTATTTCGCGATCAATGACGCCGGTCGCGTCGAGGTTCGTCCGAACGGCCCGAGCAGTTCGCCTATCGACCTGTTCGAGCAAGTCGACGAGTTGCGCAAGAGCGGCCTGTCGTTGCCGTTGCTGGTGCGTTTCCCGGATATCCTGCAAGACCGCGTGCGTCAGCTGACCGGCGCGTTCGATGCCAACATCGAGCGTCTGGAATACCAGAGCAAGTACACCGCGCTGTACCCGATCAAGGTAAACCAGCAGGAAGCGGTGATCGAAAACATCATCGCGACCCAGAACGTGTCCATCGGTCTGGAAGCCGGTTCCAAGCCTGAGCTGCTGGCAGTGCTGGCGCTGGCCCCGAAGGGCGGTACCATCGTCTGCAACGGCTACAAGGACCGTGAGTTCATCCGCCTGGCGCTGATGGGGCAGAAGCTCGGCCACAACGTGTTCATCGTGATCGAGAAAGAATCCGAAGTCGGCCTGGTGATCGAAGAGGCCGCCTCGCTCAAGGTCAAGCCACAGGTCGGCTTGCGCGTGCGCCTGTCGTCCCTGGCGTCGAGCAAGTGGGCCGACACCGGTGGCGAGAAATCCAAGTTTGGTCTGTCGGCGGCGCAACTGCTGTCGGTGGTCGAGCGCTTCCGCGCGGCGGGCCTGGATCAGGGCATTCGCCTTCTGCACTTCCACATGGGTTCGCAGATCGCCAACCTGGCGGACTACCAGCATGGTTTCAAGGAAGCGATCCGTTACTACGGCGAATTGCGCAACCTTGGCCTGCCAGTGGACCACATCGATGTCGGTGGCGGTTTGGGCGTTGACTACGACGGTACTCACTCGCGTAACGCCAGTTCGATCAACTACGACATGGACGATTACGCCGGTGTTGTGGTCGGGATGCTCAAGGAGTTCTGCGACGCGCAGAGCCTGCCGCACCCGAACATCTTCTCCGAGAGCGGCCGCTCCCTGACCGCGCACCATGCGATGCTGGTGATCCAGGTGACCGACGTCGAGAAACACAACGACGACGTGCCGCAGATCGAAAACAAGGAAGCGCTGCCGGAAACCGTGCAGTGGCTGGTGGACCTGCTGGGTCCGACCGATATCGAAATGGTCACCGAAACCTACTGGCGCGCCACGCACTACATGAGCGATGTCGCCGCCCAGTACGCCGATGGCAAGCTGACCCTGGCCGAAAAAGCCCTGGCCGAGCAATGCTACTTCGCCGTATGCCGTCGCCTGCACAACTCGTTGAAGGCGCGTCAGCGTTCCCACCGTCAGGTGCTGGACGAACTCAACGACAAGCTGGCCGACAAGTACATCTGCAACTTCTCGGTGTTCCAGAGCTTGCCGGACACCTGGGCCATCGACCAGGTACTGCCGATCATCCCGTTGCATCGCCTCGACGAAGAGCCGCTGCGCCGTGCAGTGCTGCAAGACCTGACCTGCGACTCCGACGGCAAGATCAACCAGTATGTCGATGAGCAGAGCATCGAAACCAGCCTGCCGGTGCACGCGCTGAACGACGGTGAAGACTATCTGTTGGGCGTGTTCCTGGTGGGTGCTTACCAGGAAATTCTCGGCGATATGCATAACCTGTTCGGTGACACCGACTCGGTGAACATCTACCAGAACGCCGACGGCAGCGTGTACCACGCCGGTATCGAAACCCACGACACCATCGAAGACATGCTGCGTTACGTGCACCTGTCGCCGGAAGAGCTGATGACCCACTACCGCGACAAGTGCGCCAGTGCCCGCATCAGTGCCAGCGAGCGCACCCAGTTCCTCGACGCCTTGCGCCTGGGTCTGACCCGTTCGTCTTACCTGTCTTCCTGAGGTAAGCCGCGCTTTCATCAGGTTGTCTGAAAATGTTCCGCCAAGCTGCGGAAATTTCAGATGACCTGGTGCGGCGATTCTTTTTTCCCCAGCGAAACGACCTACGTCCTCGGCTTTTCAAGTCATTGTTCCTCTTTTCGCGTAGGTCATTTCCTAAGTTGTATTTCGCCTCTCTACTCGGCCATGCCTCTCGGCGAAAATCTTCGGCCGTCCCTCCTGTAGAGAATCGCCGATGTTCGATCCAGTCAACGAGCCCGAATTTCGTCTGGACGTAGCAGGTCTGTCCGACGCCTTCGAAGTCCTGGCCTTTACCGGTAGAGAAGCCATCAGCGAGCCATTCGTGTTCGATGTGGATCTGCTGATCGATGACCCCGCACTCGACCTCGCCAGCTTGCTGTACCGCTCGGCCACCTTGCATTTCGGGCCGTCGGGGAACCGCGTTCATGGACAATTGCATGAACTGGTCCAGCGTGACCATGGCTCGACAGTCAGGCTGTGCCATGTGCGCCTGGGGCCGAAACTGGCGTGCCTGGCCCAGCGGTTCAGCCAGCGCATCTTCAGTGCACGCTCGGTGCCGCAAATTCTCGACCAGGTACTCAAGGAACACGGGATAGTCGGTCAGGATCGGCGCTTTGAACTGGACGGTGACTATCCGTTGCGGGATTTCTGCACCCAGTACCGCGAATCGGACCTGCAATTTCTACAAAGGCTGTGCGCCCAGGAACGGCTTCACTACCACTTTGAGCAGCGGGCAGGGGGGCATTGCGTGGTGTTCGCCGATGCCCAAGGGCATTTTCCCGTGGGCGAAACGGCGGTTTTCAGCAGCGACGGCGAACAACCGGCGGTGCGCCGTTTCGAAGTTCGGCGATGCGCCGACAGCGCGCAGGACAATGCCGAATGCCACACGGATCTGACGACATTGCGCAGCGGTCAATTAATGCCGCTGGTCGACCATCCGGTAACCGAGTGGAATCAGCTGTGGCTGCTGACCCATGTCGAGCATCAGGGTGGCCAGGATCCGCTCGTCCCTTACCGCAATAAGGTGCGCGCGATGCTCTGGTCGACACCGTACAAGTCTCGCCATTGCGCGGTGAAACCCAGGATGCACAGCTTGCAACGGGGGTGGGTGGTGAGCGTTGACGAGCCTCAACCGGATCCTTCGCGACCGGTGGCCGTGCAGTTTGACTGGTCGTATCAGGGTGAGGGGGCAACGCCCGGTCACTGCTGGCTGCCGTTGGCGCCGCAGTTGCAGGCAGCCAGTGGTGCACAGTTGGGCGAAGGCGCTGAGGTGGTGGTGAGCTTTATCGAAGGCGATCCGGATCAGCCTCTGATTACCGGGGTCCTTCACCAGCCAGTGCCTGTTGAAGTGCCTGATGCGACGCAGGTGAAGTTTGCCGCTGAGCGCCCGCCTGAAGGGGTTGAGGGCTGGCTGCGTTCGGGGGAGCCTTTGCTGTTGTTGTGTCTGCTGCCCGGTGGAGGGAGCTTCAATCATTGTGCGCAGGCGTTCTGCACCTGCCGGGCGGCCGTACGGCTTGGCCAGAGCGGTGCAGCATGATCGCCGTGCAAACGGCCGATGCGATCGCGCAATGGTTGTTGCTGGATGTCCCGGGTGCGCCACAGGCGGGGATGACATTGAAACACCGGTTTGCCCAGTCCCGGTGCTTCTGGCTGTTCGAAGGCACTGAATGGCACGCGTTGCGCGAACAAGGCCCGATACTGGTCGACCTGCGGACCTGCCCGATGCTGGCCGAAGTGTGCCAGCGCGATACCCAGTACTGGCGGGGTTTGCTGCTGATCAGCGAGGCGTCGACGATGACATTGCTGGCGCACCTGCGGCGCATGCTGACAGTCAGTTTCGGCCTGCACCATCGGGCCTTGCTGAGTTACTACAACCCGCACACCGCCAGTTACTTTTTCGATGCCTGCGACGCCGGTGAACTGAGTCGCTGGCTGGGACCGATCAGCCAATTGCGTTGGTTTGGCGGCACATGGGCCGACCGGGCGATCGGCAGTCAGGGTTGGCAACAACTGCTCAATCCGGGGCTTGCCGTCAATCCTTTGGCCGTCGAGGAAACGCTCAGTCCCCGGCAACGGGAAAAACTGCAAACCTGCCTGTTGGAACAGCATGCCTGGCACTGGAGCCGAACCACCGCGACTGATTACGCCCACCTGTGGAACTGCTTACAGGAAGGGCTGGCGCTGGGTTTCAGTGAACGCCCGGTACTGGATGGCTGGCTATGGTTACGCCTGCAGCACCCTGACGCCGTGGCGGGATCGCCGTTGTCGGGGCGCACGCAACAGGAGCGGCTCGACAACCTGCGCAACCGTTGGCAAAACGATCAGTCATGAGCGCCCCGCCGTCAGTGCGCGTGGGCGAACCAGCCGTCATGGCGACGCAGGCGCCAGGCAATCACGCCGAGGGTCAGGCTGCGCAGCAGCATGAACAGCAGGAAAGTTATCCACAGCCCATGATTGCCGAAACCTTGTAGCGCCCAACCAAACGGCATCAGCAACGCCACCGTCAACAGCATGCCGTTGCGCATTTCCCGAGCGCGGGTGGCGCCGATGAACAGCCCGTCGAGCAGGTAGCTCCAGACTGCGATCAGCGGCAGCGCGGCGAGGTAGGGCAGGTAGATGAACGCGGTGTCGCGCACGCTGGCAATGTCAGTCTGCAACTCGATGAACAAATGCCCGGCAAACAGAAACAACACCGCAAACCCCAGGCTGGCCAGCAACGACCAGCCGCAGGCCACCACCAGCGAACGGCGCAGGGCATCACGATCGCGCGCACCGATGGCATGTCCGCACAGGGCTTCCACGGCGTGGGCCAGGCCATCGAGCGCGTGGGCGGTCAACAGCAAGCCATTGAGCAGCAGGGCGTTGGCGGCGACGGTGGCATCGCCCAATCGCGCGCCTTGCACGGTGATCAGAAAAAATACCGATTGCAGGGCCAGGCTACGGATGAATATGTCGCGATTGACCGCCAGCAGTGGACGCCAGCTCTGCCACAGCCCCAACGCAGCCCAGACGATATGGCCTGGGTAAGCGCGCAGGGCCTGGCGCGTCATCAACAGGCCGATCAGGGCGCCGGTCCACTCGGCGATCACCGAAGCCCTGGCCGCGCCGACCACGCCCCATTCCAGACCGAGAACAAACCACAGGTTCAGGGCAATGTTCACCAGATTGGTACTCAACAAAATCACCAGCGGCGCGCGGGCGTTTTGCGTACCGAGGAACCAGCCTACCAGTGCATAACTGGCCAGCGCCGCGGGCAGGCCGAACAACCGTGTGTGGAAGAAATCGCGGGTCATCTGGTCCAGCTCCGCCGACGGCTGCATGAAATGCAGCGCGACCCCGCTTAACGGCACGCCCACGGCACCCAGTACGATGGCCAGTCCCATGGCCAGCAGCAGGCCCTGCAACAGAATCTGCCGCAACGCGGCGCCATCTCCGCGCCCGGCGGCCTGGGCGGCAAACCCGGTGGAGCCCATGCGCAGAAAGCCCATGGCCCAGGCCAGAAAGGTATACAGGCTGGCCCCGACCGCGACGGCTCCGAGTTGATGGGCATGGGGAAGATGACCGATGACGGTGCTGTCGACCAGTGCCACCAGCGGTACGGAAATGTTCGAGAGAATCATCGGTGCAGCCAGCGCCCAGACCCGACGATGGGTAGGACGGTCGCGCCAGTCGGCTATCAGGTTGGACATGCAGGCTCCTTGGGGGAGCGGGCATTGTAGCGACACATTAAGAGTCTGCCGCGATCCATTGTGGGGGCGAGCAGGGTTGTAGTGGTGTTAGTGAATGATCCAGCTGAGCAGCCACAACCCCAGCATCAACCAGATGAGCCCCATGATGAACGATGCATTCATGAACGCGCGGATCGCCGACCACAGCAGCACCAGTCCAATGATCAGCGTAATGATGCTGACGATCGAGGTGTCCATGCCCAGCGTGCGGGCCAGACCTTCGACAAAGTTGCTGCTGGCACGGCTCAGCAGTTCGAACAGGCCGCTGAGGGCGTCAACGATGAAACGGATGACTGAACCGAGGACCTGGCCGAGCCATTCGAAAAAACCTTCTACCTGCATGGAATGAGCGTCCTGATGAATTCGAGTGTTGGGCCACTGAGGGCGGTGGCGAGTTCCCCCACAAGCATAGAGCGTTGCACACAACCTGTGGGAGCGAGCCTGCTCGCGAAGGTGGCGGAGCATACAACATTGATGTGTCTGACCCTCCGCCTTCGCGAGCAGGCTCGCTCCCACAAAAACAGGCAGGTCGTTCAACGGTTGTCACTTGCCTTCATTCGCCATCCCCCCGAAGCTATACGCCTTCAGGAGAGCCCGATGAACCTTGTTGAATTGACCGAACGCCTGCATGCCATCCGTGACCGCAATGACTGGCAGCCCTTTCACAGCCCGAAAAACCTGGCCATGGCCGCGAGTGTCGAAATGGCCGAGCTGGTGGAGATTTTCCAGTGGCTGACCGAAGACCAGTCGCGGCAATTGCCGGCGGACAAACTGGCCCATGCCGGGCAGGAAATCGGCGATATCGTGCTTTATCTATTGCTGCTGTGCAGCGAGCTGGGCCTGGATATGAATGAGGTGGTGCGCAGCAAACTGGCCGACAGCGAACGGAGGTTCAGCTGATGAGCGACCGTCATTTCGATCAACTGGCAACGCGCTTCGCGGAAAAAATCTACGGCGGCGCCAAAGGCGCGATCCGCCTGGCGGTGCTGCAGGCCGATCTGGCCGAAATCCTGCCGGACCGGCCGCTGCGGGTCCTGGATATCGGCGCCGGCCTGGGTCATATGTCGTTGTGGCTGGCCGAGCGCGGGCATCAGGTGACCTTGGCCGAGCCTGCTGAGCCCATGCTTGAAGGCGCCCGCCAGCGTTTCGCCGAGGCCGGGCAAACGGCAACGTTCATTCAGGCGCCGTGGCAGGACCTGCTCGGCCAACTCACCGAACCCTATGATCTGGTGCTGTGCCATGCCGTGCTGGAATGGCTGGCCGAGCCCCACGCGATCCTGCCGGTGCTGCATCAACTGACCAAGGCCGACGGCTGGCTGTCCCTGGCATTCTATAACCGCGATGCGTTGATTTATCGCAACTTGCTCAAGGGCCATTTCCGCAAGATGCGCAAGAACGACATGGCCGGCGAGAAGCAGAGCCTGACCCCGCAACAACCCCTGGATCCACGGGAATTGGCGGCGCAACTTGAAGGTTTGTGGCAGGTCGAAACCCAGAGTGGAGTGCGGGTTTTTCACGATTACATGCCGGTGGAATTCCAGGCCCGCGCCGAGCTGCCGGATTTGCTCGAAATGGAACTGGCGCACCGCCGTCACCCAAGCTTTGCCGGGCTTGGGCGTTACTTGCACTGGATCTGCCGGCCGGTTTGATCGGAGCGCGAAATGAAAAGTCGTTCAGGGTTGTTGGTGATCTGTCTGGGTCTGGCTGCCTGCCAGGGCAGCAACCCGTATGTGGCGTCCTCCAACCCCATCCCACCGGCACCGCCGCAGGCGGCCAACACCTTCGACCGCAGCGCTTACCCGGCGCCGCCCCGTGACTATGGGCGCTATCGCAGTTGGGCCTGGCTCAATGGTCACCTGCCGCCAGGTACTGCGTGGGCGGACTCGGCGCAAGTCGCCGAAGCGGTCAGCAATGCCCTCGATCAGCGGGGCTTGCGCCCGTTGCATGACAATCGCCCGGCAGACCTGTTTGTCAGCGCCGACCTGCGTCTGGAAACCCGCTTGCGCCAGGTCCGGGACGACTACGGCTATTACGGCGGTTACGGCGGCTACAACCGCTATGGGTATGGCCCGGGCTACGGCATGTACGGGAGCGTGCCGATCGTGCGCACTTATCAGGAACAGGTAGTGGTGGTGCAGGTGGAAATGTTCGATGCACAAAGCGGTCAACCGGTGTGGAGTTCCAGTGCTGAAACCAGCAGGCGGGGCACTCAGAGCCAGCAAGCGGATGCCATCCGGGAGGCTGTGGAAAAGGCGATGTCGGCGTATCCTCCAAGTTAACTTCTGCAGATAAGAAGCGTTTCACAGGTTCATGTCTTCAACCGGAGAACCATCATGTTCCGCCGTCTCGTTCTACTGGCAGTGGCCGCGCTGCTCAGTGCCTGCGCCGCCAACCAGGTCAATCATGACTTTGATGCCAGTCGCGATTTTGCTGCCTATCGCAGCTGGAGCTGGAAAGAACCCGCCCTGCAATATCGCCCCGATGATCCACGGATCAAGAGCGACCTGACCGAGCAACGGGTGCGCCAATCGGTGGCCGATCAACTGGATCAGCGCGGCCTGCGCCCGGCCGGAGGAAGTGCCAAGGGTGATTTGAATGTGCAAACCTATCTGATTGTCGAAGAGCGCCAGCAACAGGTGACCACCAACTATGGCGGCGGCTGGGGTAATCCGTGGTACGGCTACTGGGGCGCGCCGATGTACAACGAAACCCGCAACATCAGTTACAAAGTGGCGACCATCCAGATCGACCTGCTCGACAGCAAGGACGGCAAACTGGTGTGGCGTGGCAGTGACGAACAGATACTCAGCCGCACACCGAATCCTTCGGACCGCAGCAATGCGATACGCGAAACGGTCACGCGGATATTGGCCAACTATCCACCCCGCTAAACACGTCATTCACTAACACCACCTATTTTTTGTGGGGGCGGCGATTCGATTTGCTTGCGAAGGCAGAGTGTCAGGCAATATTTATGTCCACTGACGCGCCCCTTCGCGTGCAAGCCCGCTTGTGTCTTGCATGGGATACAGACTGAAGAGGAGTACGGGATGTCGCGTCAGTAACTTGCCAACGTTCGAATCGGGTTCTAATGTCAGCGCTTAGTCCACTTCGGGTGTCGTCTATGAACTCTCCTGCACTTCCACGCCAACAGCTTCTTCTGGTCGATGACGAAGAAGTTGCATTGCTTGGTTTGGCGGGGTTGTTGGAGAGTGAGGGTTTCATTTGTTTTACCGCCTCTTCGGTCAAAGCGGCGTTGCTGCATCTGACGCTTCATCCGGACATTGCACTGGTCATCACCGACCTGCGCATGCCCGAGGAGAGCGGCATGTCGTTGATCAAGCGGCTGCGCGAGCATACGTCGCGCCAGCATCTGCCGGTGATCGTGATGTCCGGGCACGCGGACATGGATGATGTCAGTGACATGTTGCGCCTGCAGGTGCTGGATCTGTTTCGCAAGCCGATCTATCACGTGCGGTTGCTGGAAACGTTGAACAACCTGTTTCCACAACCTGTAGGAGCGAAGCTTGCTCGTGAAGGTCGTGAACGATAACGCATGAATTCAGATACCTTGCGGTGTTCTCAGGTTTTTTCGCGAGCAGGCTCGCTCCCACATTGGATCTCCAGTGGCCAATCGATTAAATGTGGGGCAAGCCTGCTCACGAAAGCGATCTGACAGGCACCCGTAGTGCCCCTGTCGAAAGATCAGGCAAGGGGCCGCCAATGCCCGACCATGTGCTCCAGATCCCCGTCCCCGATCAATTGCAGTTCGCCACTGGACCCCGACGCGCTGGCCAGTAGCGCCACACTGCTTGGCAGGCGCACCGGTTTCTTGAATTGCACCGCGATCTCGATGTTCGCCGCCGGTAAATGATCCTCCAGCGCGGCCAGTGTGCGCGCCTTGTTCCATAACCCGTGGGCGATGGCCGAAGGAAAACCGAACAGCCTGGCGCTGGCCGCACTCAGGTGAATCGGGTTGTAGTCCCCGGAGACCCTGGCGTATTGGCGGCCAATGTCCGAAGGTGCTTTCCATTGGGCGATTTGTGTCAGTGTCAGCGATGAAGCCAGCACCTCTTCGACGGGCTCGCCCTCAAGCTTGACGCCGCGACAAAGCATCTGGCTCTGTGCCTCCCATAGCGTCCCCAACTGATCATCCAGGGTCGTCACCAGATCGAACGTCGCGCCCTTGGCATGGGGTTGAAGGTTCTGCACGTTCACGCCGATCCGCGCCCGATTGAGCCCGCCCATGGGGCGCAGCACACGGATGCGATTGCTCAGGTGAATCAGCCCCAGCAACGGAAACGGAAAGTCTTTGGCGGTGAGCAATTGCATCTGCAAGGCGAAGGCGAGGATGTGGGGGTAGGTCGGTGGCAGCAGGCTGTTGTCATTGAATCCGCACACTTTGCGATAGGCCGCCAGGCGCTTGGGCTCGACATCGACCCAGCAACGCAACCCCGAATCGGGCAGGGTGGTGCCGGTGATCCTGCGCCGCGTCGCGGCTTTCGCATACAACGCCGGCAGGGCGGGTTCGCGAGTGAGTGTGTGCCAATCAGTCGTCATGCCTATGCCCCCAGAACACTTTGCCCACAGACGCGCAAGGCCTGCCCGGTGAATGCGCCGGTGCCCGGTTGCGCCAGCCAGGCCACCGCTTCGGCGACGTCCTGCGGCAGGCCACCCTGGCCCAGCGAGCTCATGCGTCGCCCGGCTTCGCGCAAGCCGAAGGGAACCCGCGCGGTCATCTGGGTTTCGATAAAACCGGGGGCCACGGCGTTGATGCTGATGCCCCGTTCCTGCAGCAACGGTGCCCAGGCTTGCGCCAGGCCAATCAACCCGGCCTTGCTCGCCGCGTAGTTGGTTTGCCCGCGATTGCCGGCGATTCCGCTGATTGATGCCAGCAGAATCACCCGACCGTTGTCACGCAGCGTGCCGCTGTCGAGCAGGGCCTGGGTCAGCACTTGCGGGGCGTTGAGGTTGACCGCGAGTACCGCGTCCCAGAAATCCGGGGTCATGTTGGCCAGGGTTTTATCCCGGGTGATACCGGCGTTGTGCACCACGATATCAACGCCATCGGGCAACTGTTCGAGCAATTGTGCGGCAGCGTCTTCGGCGCAGATGTCCAGCGTGATGCTGCGCCCGCCGAGGCGTGCGGCGAGGGCTTCGAGATCGTTTTTCGCCGGTGGCACGTCGAGCAGGATGACGTCGGCGCCATCGCGGGCCAGGGTTTCGGCGATGGACGCACCAATGCCCCGCGCCGCGCCGGTGACCAGTGCCTTGCGCCCGGCCAGCGGACGGGTCCAGTCCGTCACCTGGGTGTCGCAGGGGGTCAGGCGAATCACCTGCCCGGAGACGAAAGCGCTTTTGGGCGAAAGGAAAAATCGCAGCGGGCCTTCGAGTTGATCTTCGGCGCCTTCATCGACGTAGATCAGTTGCAAGGTGCCGCCGCTGCGTAGCTCCTTGGCCAGCGAACGGCTGAAACCCTCCAGGGCACGCTGGGCGCTGGCGGCGAACGGGTCGCTCAAGGTCTGCGGATCACGCCCGAGAATCACCAGGTGTGCGCAGTGATCGAGGTTTTTCAGCAGTGGCTGGAAAAACTCGCGCAGTTGTTTTAGCTGGTCGGTCTGCTGCAAATCGCTGGCATCGAACACCACGGCTTTGAGTTTCGGGCCGTGGCCGGGAATCCATGCCGTGGCCATCGAAGGGTCAGTGCCGTAGCTGTAGATCGCGTCGGTCAGGCGGTTGGCGAACGCGCTGACTTTCTCCGCCAGCGGCCCGCCACCGATCAGCAATGCACCCTCGACCGGACGCAGCCGGCCGGCCTGCCAGCGTTCCAGGCGTACCGGCGATGGCAGGCCTGTGGCTGTGACCAGGCGATGTCCGATGGACGAGTTGGCGAAGTCGATATAGCGGTCAGACATGGAACGCGCTCCGGTAGCTGGGATTCAAAGTGTGGACCATGAATGGCGATCAGTCGTTCGATCCACGAGATAAGGCCTACGCTTGTTCAAAGCAGATTAGTTTGTCCCGGAATTTTCAGGCTCGCTCCCACAGGGATCGGTTCAAATTCGAGGAATGTCATCAGGAGTTTTTCATGACTCAACTGCGCCGCGTCGCGATCATCGGCGGTAACCGGATCCCTTTCGCCCGTTCCAACGGCCCGTACGCCACCGCCAGTAACCAGGACATGCTCACCGCCGCGCTCGAAGGCTTGATCGAGCGCTACAACCTGCATGGCCTGCGTATCGGCGAGGTGGTCGCCGGAGCGGTCCTCAAATTGTCGCGGGACATGAACCTGACCCGCGAGTGCGTACTCGGTTCACGACTGTCGCCCTCGACGCCTGCTTATGACATTCAGCAGGCCTGCGGCACCGGGCTGGAAGCAGCGCTGCTGGTGGCGAACAAAATCGCCTTGGGCCAGATCGAGTGCGGCATTGCCGGAGGTGTCGATACCACCTCCGATGCGCCGATCAGTGTCAGTGAGGGTCTGCGCAAGATCCTGCTGCAAGCCAACCGCGCTCGGAGTACCGGCGACAAACTGAAAACCTTCCTGCAATTGCGCCCCCGTCACCTGATCCCTGAATTCCCGCGCAACGGCGAACCGCGCACCGGTTTGTCCATGGGGCAGCATTGCGAGTTGATGGCCCAGACCTGGAACATTTCCCGTGAAGCACAGGATCAACTGGCCCTGGAAAGTCATCAGAAACTGGCCGCGTCCTACGCCGAGGGTTGGCACAACGATTTGATCACGCCGTTCCTCGGCCTGACCCGTGACAACAATCTGCGCCCGGACCTGACCCTGGAAAAACTCGCCTCGTTGAAAACGGCGTTCGAGAAAAGTGCCAAGGGCACCCTGACCGCCGGCAACTCCACGCCGCTGACCGATGGTGCGTCGCTGGTGCTGTTGGGCAGTGAAGAGTGGGCCAGGGAACGCGGCTTGCCGATCCTCGCCTATCTACGTGATGGCGAGGCGGCGGCGGTGGATTTCGTCAACGGTGCCGAAGGCTTGTTGATGGCGCCGGCGTATGCGGTGCCGCGGTTACTGGCGCGTAACGGGCTGACGCTGCAGGACTTCGACTACTACGAAATCCACGAAGCCTTCGCCGCGCAAGTGCTCTGCACGCTGAAGGCCTGGGAAGATCCGCAGTACTGCAAAAGCCGCCTGGGCCTCGACGCGCCGCTGGGCTTGATCGATCGCAGTCGACTCAACGTCAAAGGCAGTTCACTGGCGGCGGGCCATCCGTTCGCTGCCACGGGTGGGCGCATTGTTGCCAACCTGGCGAAGTTGCTGGATGCGGCGGGGAGGGGGCGGGGACTGGTTTCGATT